>JAFQQN010000014.1 GCA_017410605.1 Clostridia bacterium | reverse complement strand
TGGACGCACCTCTGGTGCACCAGTTGTCACGCCAGTGGCATAGCTGGGCAGCTATGTGCGGATTGGATAAACGCTGAAAGCATCTAAGCGTGAAGCCAACCTTAAGATAAGATATCCCATAGCTTAAGCTAGTAAGGTCCCCGGTAGACTACCGGGTTGATAGGCTGCGTGTGTAAGTGCCGTGAGGCATTCAGCTAGGCAGTACTAATAGACCGAGGGCTTAACCTAATGTTTATGGTTTTTACCTCCACTTGCTTTTCTCTATTCAGTTTTGAAGGTACGATTAAAAAATTTAATTTATGTATTGTATTCCAATTGATTTTGGTTTATAATAGATGGGTAATTTATTACCTGAAGTTGGTGCCAATGGCGGTGAGGGTCCACCCGTTCCCATACCGAACACGGAAGTTAAGCTCACCTGTGCCGAAAATACTTGGCTGGAAGCGGCCCGGGAAAATAGGGCGGTGCCAACATAAAAAAAGAACTACAAAGACTGTAGTTCTTTTCTTTTTAATTATTATACTGTTGTAATTTCAGTTTTAAAGCCTCTAACCCATCAAGATGGTTAGAGGCTTTACTTATTTTATGTAATTAATTTTGTGTATTTAAAAGCTTGTCCATAATTTCAGTTGCATATTCAACAAAAATAAGGCAAGGGCGATTCTTATATTCATCACCTTCCGGAAGCGAGAAATCATTATTAGCGAGGCCTTTCATAAGGTCACGGCAAAGAAGAGAGGGGAAACGCTCTTTAAATTGCTTGGCCATTTTCACTACAAGTTCATTGTGTTTTTGTTTAATTTTGGGACTTACATTTGCACCATACCCAAAAACAACACCGGCCGCCATAAACATTCCGCTAACGGCACCGCAAACCTCGCCCATATGTCCCATACCACCACCAAAAGAGGCTGAAATTTTAAGTGCAGTTTCTTCATCAATGCCTGTAACATCAGAGAATGCACCGAAAACAGCTTGAGCGCAGTTGTTACCCTTCAAAAAGATCTCTTTAGCTTTTTCTTTGTGATTCATAATAAGTTCCTCCATTAATAAAATGTTGCGACCTCTTCTTCAGGGGGAGAGGTTTTAGCAATATCCACGGCATAAAGAACAGGTCCTACTTTACCATAAAGATGGTTATTTTCAACCTTAATTTTGGCTGTGACATAAACCCATTCACGGTTGGAAACGCTATTGAATCCATCGCCTAAAAGTATAAATCCGGCAAAGGCGATATCGTCGACGCAGCAGGTCATAACGTGTCTTCCAATAACTAACTCGTTGTTTTTAAGTTGATGGTTTTTAGCAACAACGCATTTAAATTTAGCAGTTTTGTTATGATAAAAATTTAAATTTTCCGAAAGATCGCGATAAAAATAGGCATAATCTTTATCAGAAATGTTTATTATATCGGCCTCTCGGTCAAATGGTAGTGGGTCTTCGATGTCGTCGTATTCGACATTACCGTCTGCTCGTTCATAGGCTATTGCACAGCGCGTATTAAGACCTCTTACCATTTTGTGAAGTTCGAGCTTGTCCACGCTATCATTATACCGGTTAAACACTACTAATTCACAGGTGGTGAGTTTTTCGGCAACAAGGCTTCGCATATTCTGATTATAATTTAAAATTGTGGTAGCCTCGGCAAACATAAATTCTTGTGCAATAACCCAGTTTTTGGGAAGGCTGTCGAAAAGAGTTTTCAATTGCCACATACCGTTATATTCAACCAAAACGCGCTTTGCTGAATATTTTTTAAGGAGAGAGGTAAGAAACTTGTCGTTTAAATCATCTTCGTCTTCTATTTCTTCAATAAAAACATTTGGGGAACAAAAACGCTCAGGTTCATATTCTTCTATACCTTCTTCACAAACAAGAAGTAATGTTTTCTCGCCGGTATTAAAGCGTTCATCCTCCATTGTTTCTTGAATGAATTTTGTTTTGCCCGATTCTAAAAAACCTGTAAACAGATAAACGGGAATATCCATTTAAAACACCTCTTAAATATGGAATAAGGTTTCTATGGCCTGCTCATCAAGGCCAGAGCCAATAACACAAATTCTTCCTGTGACTGCCGGAGAACCAAGCCTTACATCACTCTGACCAGGAACATAGTCGAAATATACCCAGCCATTTACACCGTTAACATAGCCTTTAGCCCTTAAAACCGCACCGTATTTTTTAGAGTCTTCAAGCTCTTCTAAGATGTTTTCAATCTCTTCTTTAGTATAAATATTACCGGTTTCAAAGCCACAACTAACAAAAACCTCATCAGCATGGTGATGTTCGTGACCACAGTCGCAATGCTCATCGTGATGGTGGTGTTCGTGACCGCAGTTGCAATGCTCATCGTGATGGTGGTGTTCGTGACCACAGTCGCAATGCTCATCGTGATGGTGGTGTTCGTGACCGCACTCGCAGTGCTCATCGTGATGGTGGTGTTCGTGACCGCACTCGCAGTGCTCTTCATGATGGTGGTGACCGCATACAGGACAGAGTTCTTTTTCTTCTAGCAACTGTTTTAAGGTTTCAAGTGTTTCCTTACCCTCCATGGCGGCCAAAATATCCTTACCGGAAAGATCGTTTATAGAAGTTGTAACTATCGTGGCAGAGGGATTTTTCTCTCTTATAAGTTCGGTTGCTTTAGCCACTTTTTCTGATGAGGTTATATCAGTTCGGCTTAAAATAATACAACCTGCATGTTCAATTTGGTTGTTAAAGAACTCACCGAAATTTTTCATATACATTTTGCACTTTGAAGCATCTACAACAGCGGTTGCGCTGTTTAATACCACATTATCGTTCAGCACCACTTCAACAGCGTTTATAACATCGCTAAGCTTCCCAACACCAGAGGGTTCAATTAAAATGCGGTCGGGAGAAAACTGGTCTAAAACCTTTTTTAAGGCCTCGCCAAAGTCACCAACAAGGCTACAACAAATGCAACCGGAATTCATTTCAGTTATTTCAATGCCTGATTCCTTTAAAAAGCCGCCATCGATACCAATTTCTCCAAATTCATTTTCGATGAGAACGAGCTTTTCACCATTATAGCCCTCTGATATAAGCTTTTTTATAAGTGTGGTTTTACCAGCACCTAAAAAACCTGAAAAAATATCAATCTTTGTCATATTTCAACACCTTCAAAAAAATATTAAAAACACCTTATATTATACGACCTTTTAAATCTTATTTCAAGGTTTTTAAACCAATTTTTAAGGTTTAAAATAAGCGCCAAAAAAAATTAAAACTTTAACCGCTTTTGGGGTTGACTTTCATAACATAAACTGTTATATTATCCACTAAAAGAGCGGTACAACTGAATACTGCAAATGATAGTTATGAGCTGTAGGGACAAAAGAATCCCCCTTTTATGGAAAGGGATGGTTATTTGTGAAAAAATTAAAAGAAAAACCACATTTACATTTTGATGACAGTGAACTTTTAAGGCAGGAAAAGAACTTCATTGCTTATTATGCAGACGGAAACAAGAAATCTATTTCTTTGTTGTTCAAGCTGTATAACGGGCATTATTTGAAGTTACTTTTTTCTGCCTTTTTCTTTTTAATAAAAGAAAGTCCTGGTTGGGTTATTCCCATTGTTACCTCTTATGTCATAGACGTCGTTACCGTTCCTGAAAACGGTGATATATTTAAAATGGTTTCTGCATTAGTGGGACTTGGGGTATTGGTGGCCATTAATTTGCCAACCCACTATATGCATACTAAATTTTTCAGCCTTGCAAGGCGAAGCGTTGAAGCGGGGCTGAGAGGCGCGATGGTAAGAAAATTGCAACAGCTCTCTATATCGTTTCATAAAGAAATGCAGTCGGGACGTATACAGTCGAAAATTATGCGCGATGTAGAAGCTATTGAGGCTCTTTCAAGCCAGGTGTTTACATCTGTTTTAGGTATTGTTACAAACCTTATCATAACTTTATCTATAGTTCTTGCTACAAACTGGGTAGTGTTTGTATTTTTCCTTGTTTGCACACCGGTCGCCTCTCTTACAGTGGTTGCCTTTAGAAAAAGAATGCGTAAAAGCAATACCGAGCTTAGACAGGGCATAGAGCAAACCTCGGCAGACGTGTTAGATATGGTTGAGCTTATTCCTGTTACAAGAGCACACGCATTAGAGGAAAACGAAATTAAAAAGTTTAGCAATCAGTTGCATTTGATTGCTGAAAAGGGATATAAATTAGATATAGTTCAGCAGGTTTTCGGTGCGAGCAGTTGGGTTACTTTTCAGTTTTTTCAAATTCTGTGTTTAGGTGTTACAGCATATATGGCTTATAGGGGTGAAATAACTATTGGTGAGGTGGCACTTTATCAATCTTATTTTACAAGCATTGTTAATCGCATTTCCGGTTTAGTTGGGCTTCTTCCCACAATTTCTAAGGGCACAGAATCTTTGGTCTCGGTTGGCGAAATTTTAAGTGCTAATGATATTGAAGACAACAGCGGCAAAAAGGTGCTAAAAAGTTTAAAGGGTGAATTCGAATTTAAAGATGTCTGCTTTGGCTATACACCCGAAAAGAAAATACTCAATAACTTTAATTTAAAGGTAAAAGAGGGCGAAACTATAGCTCTTGTTGGTGAGTCCGGTGCAGGGAAATCTACGGTGCTTAATATGGTTATAGGCTTTAACAAGGCAAATTCCGGCGACATTTTAATTGATGGCAATAAAATTTCAGATATTGATTTAAGAAGCTATCGACGCCACATTGCGGTTGTGCCCCAAAACAGTATTTTGTTTTCAGGTACTATAAGGGATAATATAACCTATGGTCTGCCAGGGGTTAGCAAAAAACAAATAGATGCAGCCATAAAAGCAGCTAATCTTACGTCGTTTATAGATTCACTGCCAGACGGACTTGATACAGTGGTGGGCGAGCACGGAGGTAAACTTTCCGGAGGACAAAGGCAAAGAATTTCCATAGCTCGCGCCATTATAAGAAACCCCAAGGTAATTATTTTAGACGAAGCCACAAGTGCGCTTGATAGCGTCAGCGAAAAGGAAATTCAAGATGCTATTGATAACCTTACGAAGGAACGAACTACATTTATTGTTGCGCACAGACTTTCAACTATTAGAAATGCAGATAAGATTGCCGTTATGAGGAATGGGCATTGCAGTGAATACGGCACCTTTGATGAGCTTATGGCTCTAAAAGGTGAATTTTATGAAATGAAAAAGCTTCAGTCTTAACACATAAAACTCCGGCCGGAAGGCAGGAGTTTTAAATTTTAATGCATCTATAATCTTTGTTTTACATATCTTTTAGAAATATGTGTTAAAATAATATAGGGTGACATAAATTGAAGTTGTGTTCGATTATAAGAAAAATAGTGCGCCGCACTCCATTGGGAAACAGATATTTAACCGATGCTGCTTTTAGAACAGAAATTATGTTGTTTTTTTCTTTTGTAATGAACATATTGGTTGCTTCGGCTAATGTGGTTTCGGTGTTTTTGTATAATACATTCTGGTTTGGCATTTTAGCAGCATATTATTTCATACTGGCAATTATGAGACTTTTATTATTAAGGTATCTTCGGCATAAAGAAATAGGGGATAGCTTTTTAGGAGAGCTTAAAATATCCAGAATCTGCGGTATAATTCTTCTTAATCTTAATTTCGTTTTAGTGGGAGCTATATTAATGATTCTGTTTAATGATAAAGGCTTCAATTATCAAGGTATATTTATTTATGTTATGGCAGGGTATACATTTTTTATGGTGGCACATGCAATAAGGGATCTTATAGGATTTAGAAAGTATAAAAGCCCTATTATGACCTTTTCTAAAATTCTCACGCTTTCGGCTACATTAGTGTCTTTTTTAGCCTTAGAAACTGCCATATTTGCTCAGTTTGGGAATAATATATCAGTTAAAATTCAAAAGATTGTTATTGCACTCACCGGTTTTTGTGTTTGTTTGATTGTAATAGCACTTGCCCTTTATATTATAATTAATTATACAAGAATAATTAAAGTTATAATAAGAAAAAGGAAAAGTACAAATCGGTTTAAAGAACTTGATTTTTAGGACTAAAAATGCTACAATAGGTGAGTAATATTAATATATCCGCCCGTAGCGAAGCTGGATATCGCAGCAGATTCCGATTCTGAAGGACGGGGGTTCGAATCCCTTCGGGCGGGCCAAAAAATAAGACAGTCTTCGGACTGTCTTATTTTTATCCAATCCGAAGGATTGGCATGGAATCGACATAAGGCGTATGTAATCACGCTTTAGCGTGTAGGGTATCACCGTAGGTGCATTTCCTTCGGATTGATTACATGCATCCTACGGTGGATTACATACAAGGCTTCGCATTAATCACATCCACACTTGCGGTGTGATTTAATATGTAGTGATTCGAACATATAGATAAAAATTTATATCATCTGATTACACAACTTTTAGAAGAAAAGGCCTGATGCATAAACATCAGGCCTTTTTTATCAGTTATTTACTAACCTTAACCAAAATATATTCAAAGCCGTCAAAATGCCTTGTAAATGAGTTCTTACCAAGAGTTTCTCCACTATCGGCGTCAATAATTTCACAAGCGCCTAAAGAAGCAAAATCAACGACAACATCAGAGTTAATATTTGCTTCACAGCCCGAAACAACTGCCAGAAGTTCATTACCTGCTTCATAGTAGCTAACCTTAACGCGCTCGTCAGAGGTTTTAACGCCGTTGTCTGTGTAGTAGGGGCACCATTTAGACTCAGCAATTGGGAAGGAATCATAAATTCTCCAAACCTTTGAGGTTTCCTCTAAGGGTGCGCCAATATCAACAGGCTTGGGCATAGAGTTGTGAAGAAGCTGTGTTGCAATGGCGTTGCCATATGTCCAAACAGGGTCGTTAGAATAGCATAGCGAATAAACCGGCATACCGTAGTGTTCACTTGAGAACATCATTCTAAGGTGACCCTCGGGCATTTTAGTAAGCTTACCGTGAAGAAGAGGCCCTTGGAAGGATTCACCCTCCCAAACAGAGGTGCAGTAGTTAAGTGCTACAAGGTTCATAACACCGCTTCCGTGGTTATTCATTATACCACCACGGGCTTTAACAAACTTATAAAGCTCACGGAATACCTTTCTAATACCATCGTGTGAATAGGTAGGGTGAACATTGCCCTCTGTATCGGTGTATCCGCAACCGTGAAGAATATTGGCGCAAGGTTTGGGCCACATTGTAGTATCAAGATAAATACCATCGAAATTAAACTCTTCAACAACTTTTTTAACACCCTCAATGAAAATATCAGCCCAACCACTGTTAAGGCAAACCCTAAGGGCTCTTTGTCCGGGCCAACGGTTCCATGCGCCGCCACAGTTGTCATTGGGTGTGTTTTTTTGCATAAATGCTTCGCCGTATTTACCATAAAGGGGAGAAAGAGAAGAAATCTCATAGCCAAAGTAGGGAATAACCTTAATGCCCCGCTTGTGACATTCTTCAACAATTAACTTCGCTCGAGCTCTGGTTTTGTCGGTCAGAATGGGAGAGTTTTGCATATCGTTCCATTTTTCGTGAATATAAAGAACATTAACACCAAGTCTTTTAAGGCGGTCAAAGCCTATTTCGTCGCTTCCCTCTACAACAGGGGCGGTGAAGAAATCTTCATAATCGTTATCAAGCTTTTTAAAACAGTCAACATGGAAAGGTTTCTGTTTAAAGGGGGCAGGTTCCAGTTCGCGGTATGGAATAGCGCAAAAAGCGAAACGGAACTGAATGGGGTTGAGCCACATAGAACCGTCAGTATTCGCTTTTTCTTCCCATTTTTTGGGGACACCGTCTAAAAGGTGAATACGAAGCACATATTCATCACCGTTTTCAATAACCTCAAACGCCTTGGTTTCATCGGCATAGTTCCAATCCTGGTTGTTATAGAAGATAAGGCCCATGCCAACCTCTTCATTAGCAAGAAGAATTTGGCTAGTGAATTCAGAAGTAAAGCCATCCTTGGGTGTGGCGCCTGACCAAGAAATCTGCCAAGGCTCTCCCTTAGAGGTATCACGGTAGGGAATATCCCCGTAGAGATGGGTCATTGCCGGAACCTGATAAAGACTAGCGCATTCTTTCTTGAAAGGAACTTCAAGCCAGAGATGGTTAATAACCCTTTTATGGAAAACGCGTGGAACGACACCAAACATTTCGGGTACGGTAAGTCCGCGGGGCATAATGCCCATATCAACAAAGGCGCAACCGTCTTCTTCAACACTAACATTGGTGTTTACAAACAAAACCTTGCTTTGCATAGTTGCGGCAATGCTACAAGCATCTTCTTTGTAGTTTACGGTAAAGGTTTGTGCCGGTTCAAAAATTTCTTCTTCACCGTTGGCTGAACAAACAATTCTAAAGGGCGCACTTAAAATTTCTTTCCCCTTTGATACAACCGATATAGGAAGAATAGAGTTTTCAAAGGTGTACTCTCTGCAAGGGCTTTTAATTATAATTTTATTGCCCTGTTTTTCCATAATGGGATAGTTTTTTTCGCTCATAGTTTTGACCTCCTATTTTTAGGTAAATATGATTGATATTTCAATAGCAAAAACTATTGCTTAACCTTAACTAGTATATATTCAAAGCCGTCAAAATGCCTTGTAAATGAGTTCTTACCAAGAGTTTCTCCACTATCGGCGTCAATAATTTCACAAGCGCCTAAAGAAGCAAAATCAACAGTAACATCAGATTTAATGTTTGCTTCACAGCCTGAAACAACCGCCAAAAGCTCGTTTTCTGCTTCATAGTAGCTAACCTTAACACGCTCGTCAGAGGTTTTAACACCGTTTTCTGTGTAGTAGGGGCACCATTTAGACTCAGCAATTGGGAAGGAATCGTAAATTCGCCATACTTTTGAGGTTTCCTCTAATGGGGCGCCAATATCAACAGGCTTAGGCATAGAGTTATGAAGAAGCTGTGTTGCAATGGCGTTGCCATATGTCCAAACAGGGTCGTTTGAGTAGCAAAGTGAATAAACAGGAATACCGTAATTCTCGCTAGAGAACATCATTCTAAGGTAACCCTCGGGCATTTTTGAAAGCTGACCGTGAAGAAGGGGGCCTTGGAAAGATTCGCCCTCCCAAATAGATGTGCAGTAATTAAGTGAGGAAAGAAGCATTGTACCCGCTGCATGATTATTAAAAATACCACCACGGGCCTTAACAAATTTATAAAGCTCGCGGAAGAGCTTTCTAACACCGTCGTGACCGAAGGTAGGGTGAAGATTGCCGTTTAAATCGGTATAACCACAGCCGTGACGGGTATTCTTACAAGGAAGAAGACGCATTGCTGTGTCAATATAAATGCCGTCAAAATCAAACTCTTCAATAACCTTTTTGGCACCCTCAATGAAAAAGTCTGTCCAATCGCTTTCGTGACACACTCTAAGGGCTCTCTGGGAGGGCCAACGGTTCCAAGGGTTTGTTGCATTGTCGTTGGGATGCTTTTTATACATAAAGGCTTCGCCATATTTGCCGTAAAGGGGAGAAAGGGAAGATATTTCATAACCAAAATAGGGGATAACCTTAATACCACGCTTGTGACATTCTTCAACAATAAACTTGGCTCTTGCCTTGGTTTTCCTTGTTAAAATGGGGGAGTTTTGCATATCGTTCCATTTTTCGTGAATGTAAAGAACGTTAACACCAAGCCTCTTAAGTCGGTCAAAGCCTATTTCATCACTACCCTCTACAACGGGATTTGCAAAAAACTCTTCATAATCGTTATCAAGCTTTTTAAAGCAGTCAACGTGGAATGCTTTTTCCTTAAAAGGGGCGGGTTCTAATTCACGATAAGGCAGAGCGCAAAAACCAAAGCGGAACTGAACGGGATTAAGAATAGAAGACCAGTTTTCCTCGGCGGCTTTACCCCAAGCATCGGGAACACCATCTAAAAGGTGAATACGAAGAATATATTCATCACCGTTTTCAATAACCTCAAACACCTTGGTTTCGTCTTCATATTTCCAGTTCTCATCACTATAGAAGAAAAGACCAAAGCCTGCTTTTTCGTTACAAAGAAGTATCTGGCTTAAAAAGCCTGTTGTAAAGCCTTTTTCGGGCATTGCGCCCGACCAGGAAAGTTGCTTTACCTCGCCTTCGCCGGTGAAGGGAATGTTATCGCCGTAAATGGTGGCACGAGAGGGAAGCTGATAAAGAGTAGAAAATTCTTTTTTAAATGGAACCTCTATCCAAAACTTATTTACAACTCTCTTATGGTAAACGCGGGGTTCAATACCGTACATTTGGGGAACGGTAAGGCCGCGAGGCATAATTCCTAAATCAACAAAGGCGCAGCCGTCATCTTCAACACGGGTGTTTGTGTTTACAAAGAAAACCTTACTTTGGGTGGTTGCCGCAATTGTACAAGCATCTTCAATATAGTCTAAAGGAAAGGTTTGTGCAGGTTCAAAAATCTCTTCTTCACCGTTGGCGGCGCAAACAAGACGGATAGGGCCGTTTAATATTTCTTGACCCTTAGCTATTATAGAAGTGGGCAAAACAGAGTTTTCGAAAACATATTCTCTGCACTCGCTTTTTATAATGACCTTTTCTTCATTTTCTTCCATAATAGGATATTTTATTTTGTTCATTATTTATTCCTCCCATTAAAAAAAGGCATAGCCAACAGACTTGGCAAAGATTTGCCTATATCTGTTTACATTGTAACATTAATTGACTTAAGGTGCAAGGTAAAAAACAAAAAAATTCGGTTATTTTTTCATATTTTAAAGCATTTAAATTTTTTAGAAGATTATGGAACCAAACGTAAGGTTTTGGGGTATTATTTATGAACTTGAAGATAGCAAATTTTTGTGCTATAATTTAAGTGGAAATTTTAATAAGGAGGTACTATAATGAAAAACAAATTATCTGCTCTGATTACAGGGGTGTTGGCCTTTTGTATGGTGATTATGTGTTTCACCGCTTGTGGCAGTAAAGGCCATAACCAAAAGACTGCCGACGGCGCGTCAGGTTATGTTACAGAAGATTCTGTAGAAATGGAATCGACTGATGAGGAATTTAATGAAACCTCAACCTCCACAGGTGCGGTTACAGACAATCGCAAGATAATTGAAAAAATTGAAATGACTCTTCAAACCAAGACCTTTGATGATTTGGTTTTAGATATTGAGACAAAAATAAAGGCTTTGGGCGGTTATGTGGAAAGTAGTGAAATAACCGGCCGTGAAGTTGATTCTAATAATAATCGACGCGCTAATTTTACTGTGCGTATTCCCAAAGAAAAAAGCGAAGAATTTTCAACCTTCGTTTCAAAAACGAGTGTTGTTATAAGAAGGGCTGTTACAACCGAGGACATTACCTTAACATATGTTGATACCGAAAGCCGCTTAGAGGTTTTAAAGGCAGAGAAAGAGTCTTTAGAAAAGCTGTTGACTACTGCCTCAAGTGTTGAGGATATAATTATAGTAAGGGAAAAACTGACAACCGTCATTCAGGACATTGAGGCTTACAGCTCTAGGCTTCGCACCTTTGATAACTTAGTTGATTACACAACCATAACCCTTACGGTGCAAGAAGTTGAGCGTACTAAGGTTGTCGAAAAGCAAAATGCTTGGCAACAAATTGGAACCAACCTTGCAAATAATTTTGCCAACTTGTGGAACGGAATAGTTGATATTTTTGTTTTTGCTGTAAGCTCTATACCTTATCTTATTATTCCGGCTGTAGCCGTTGTGGCCCTTATTTTCGGCCTAAAAATAGCTAAAAGTAAAAAGAATAAAAAGGACAGTCAATGAAAAGCGAAGAACTTTTGATAAAGCCCATAGCACATATTGAAACCGATTTTAAAGAAAAATTTGGAATACCCCGACAAAGCGGCAGGGTAGAGGCCTTAAAGGGACGAATAGTTTTTGAGACTAAATACCGCAATCCCGATGCTCTTCGTGGCTTAGAAGAATTTTCACATATATGGCTTATTTTTGATTTTTCAAAATCTCATAGAGAAGAATGGTCACCTACAGTTCGGCCTCCCCGTTTGGGCGGCAATAAAAAAATTGGTGTTTTTGCCAGTCGTTCACCCTTTAGACCAAACCCATTGGGGCTTTCGGTTGTGGCCCTAGACAGTATTGAGAACACACAAAAAGACGGTTATGTTTTGAATGTATCGGGGATAGATTTGTTAGACAACACCCCAATATATGACATTAAGCCTTATATACCTTACGCAGATGCTAAGATAAACGCCAAGGGAAGTTATTCTGACAGCTTTAAAAATTATAGCCTAGAGGTGGATTTTACTGAAGAGCTATTAAGCCTTATACCAAAGGAAAAACAAAAAGCGCTTTTAGATTGTCTGGCTGATGACCCTAGGCCATCTTACCAAGAAGACACACGAGTGTATAAAATGAGCTTTGCCGGGTTTGATATAAGCTTTAAAGTATTTAACGGTGTTTTAACCGTAACAGAGGTTGTGAAAATTTAATAACAAGCAAAAAAAGAAACCGCCGAAGCGGTTTCTTTTTTATGCCTTAATAGAATTATTTATCCTCAGCAGGAGCGTAAAGGTCAACCAATCTTTCAAGGTGTGCTCTCTGTGCCTTAGCATTTTCAGCAGCCTTGTCGAAGAGTTCTTCTGCTCTTTCGGGGAAGGAGCGGGTAAGAGAAGCATAACGAGCTTCGCCAAGAATAAACTCTTTATAATCTGCGGTGGCAGGTTTGCTATCAAGAGTAAGAGGATTCTTGCCCTCTTCCTTAAGAGCAGGGTTGAAGCGGAACATATTCCAGTAACCGCAGTCTACAGCCTTCTTCATTTCTTTCTGGCAGTTAACCATACCGCCCTTAATGCTATGCATTTCGCAAGGAGCGTAGCAGATAACAAGAGAAGGACCGTCATAAGCTTCAGCTTCTTTAATTGCCTTAAGGGTCTGGTTCATATCAGCACCCATAGCGATCTGAGCAACATAGATATAGCCATAAGACATTGCAATTTCTGCAAGGCTCTTCTTTGCAATTGCCTTACCGGCAGCAGCAAACTGAGCAACCTGACCAATCTGAGAAGCCTTAGAAGCCTGACCACCGGTGTTAGAGTAAACCTCGGTATCGAATACCATAATGTTTACATTGTTACCGGAAGCAAGAACGTGGTCAACACCGCCGAAGCCAATGTCGTATGCCCAACCGTCACCACCAAGAATCCAAACAGATTTCTTGGAAAGGAACTCTTTATCAGCAAGAACAGCAGGAGCGGTGGGGCAACCTGCAGCAGCGGCTTTTTCAAGCTCTACAACAAGAGCTTCGGTAGCAGCAGTGTTTGCTTCGCCGTCGTTAAGAGTTGCAAGATAAGTGTCGGCAGCAGCCTTAAATTCGGCACTTGCCTTATCAGAAGCGGCCATATCCTTAACCTGAGCAATAAGGCGCTCACGAATAGCCTTCTGACCAAGATACATACCAAGACCGTGCTCAGCGTTATCTTCGAAGAGGGAGTTAGCCCAAGCAGGACCGTGACCCTTTTCATTAGTGGTGTAAGGAGATGTAGCAGCAGGACCGCCCCAGATAGAAGAACAACCGGTAGCGTTAGAGATGTACATTCTGTCACCAAAGAGCTGAGTTACAAGACGTGCATAAGAGGTTTCAGCACAACCAGCGCAGGAGCCGGAGAACTCAAGGAGAGGCTTTTTGAACTGACTGCTGATAACGTTAAGAACAGCGGTAGTGTCAGCCTTTTCGGTTACGTTTTCTACGCAGTAGTTAAATACATCTTGCTCAGCAAGCTGAGTTTCTTTAGCAACCATCTTAAGAGAATTGGTAGGACAAACGCCGATACATACGCCGCAACCCATACAATCCATAGGAGATACTGCTAATGTGTAAGAATAACCCTTGTTGGTAACGCCCTTTTCTTTAACTGCAATCTTGGTGTTTGCAGGAGCAGATGCTTTTTCATCAGCGCTTAAAGCAAACGGACGGATTGTAGCATGAGGACAAACGAATGCGCACTTGTTACAACCAATACAGGTTTCGTTGTTCCACTCGGGAACCATAACAGCAACGCCGCGCTTCTCGTAAGCAGAAGCGCCCTGCTCGAAGGTACCATCGGCATGGTCCATAAAGGCAGAAACGGGAAGAGAATCGCCGTCCATCTTGCCAACGGGGTTCATAATGTTGTTAACCATCTTAACAAGCTTTGCAGGACCGTTTTCTACAACGGCAGTAGCCTCGTCTTTAGCATCTTTCCAAGCGGCAGGTACGTCAATCTTAACGAATGCAGTTGCACCGGCATCAATAGCCTTTTCGTTCATCTCAACGATTTCTTTACCCTTCTTCATAAACTTCTGGGCTTTTTCCTTCATATAGGCAATAGCGTCTTCTGCGGGAAGAACCTTAGAAAGAGCAAAGAAAGCAGACTGTAAAACGGTGTTGGTACGCTTACCAAGGCCGATTTCTGCGGCAAGGTCAATAGCGTTAACTGTGTAAAGCTGAATATCGTTATTAGCGATATATCTCTTAGCTTCTGCAGGCATATGGTGGTCAAGCTCTTCAGCAGTCCACTGGCAGTTAATAAGGAAGGTTCCGCCGGGCTTAACGTCGTTAACCATCTTATAACCCTTAGTTACATAAGAGGGATTGTGACAAGCAACGAAGTCGGCCTTATTAATGTAGTAGGGGCTCTTAATAGGCTTATCACCGAAACGAAGGTGAGAAATGGTGATACCGCCGGTCTTCTTAGAGTCGTACTGGAAGTATGCCTGAACGTATTTGTCGGTGTGGTCACCGATAATCTTAATAGAGTCTTTATTAGCACCAACGGTACCGTCGCCGCCAAGACCCCAGAATTTGCACTCGATGGTGCCTTCTGCAGCGGTGTTGGGAGCGGGTTTCTCTTCAAGAGAAAGGTTGGTAACGTCATCGGTAATACCAACGGTGAACTGACGCTTGGGAGCATCCTTCTTAAGTTCGTCATAAACGGCGAAGATGCTTGAAGGAGGAGTATCCTTAGAGCCAAGACCGTAACGGCCGCCAATAACATCAATCTGTCTGCCGGTTGCGGCAAGAGCGGCAACAACGTCTAAGTAAAGGGGCTCGCCAAGAGCGCCGGGCTCTTTAGTTCTGTCAAGAACAGCAATTCTCTTTGCAGTAGCAGGAATAGCCTCAACAAGCTTTTCGGCAGAGAAAGGACGGTAAAGTCTAACCTTAACAAGACCAACCTTTTCGCCTTGAGCGGTGAGGAAGTCAATAACCTCTTCAGCAACGTCGCAAACAGAACCCATAGCAACAATAACGTGCTCTGCGTCGGGTGCGCCATAGTAGTTGAAGAGCTTATAATCTGTGCCAAGCTTAGCATTAACCTTATCCATATATTCTTCAACAATGCCGGGAACAGCGTTGTAATATTCGTTACATGCTTCACGGTGTTGGAAGAAAATATCACCGTTTTCGTGAGAACCACGCATTACGGGGTGCTCAGGGTTAAGAGCGCGCTTGCGGAATGCATCAACAGCATCCATATCGCACATTTCTTTAAGGTCGGCATAGTCCCAAACCTCAATTTTCTGCAACTCGTGAGAGGTGCGGAAGCCGTCAAAGAAGTTAAGGAAAGGAACACGGCTCTTAATAGAAGCAAGGTGAGCAACGGCGCCAAGGTCCATAACCTCTTGAGTATTGGTTTCTGCTAACATAGCAAAACCGGTCTGACGACAAGCGTAAACGTCAGAATGGTCGCCGAAAATGTTAAGAGCGTGAGAAGCAACGCAACGAGCAGATACGTGGAACACGCAGGGGAGAAGCTCACCGGCGATTTTATACATATTAGGAATCATAAGAAGCAGACCCTGAGAAGCTGTGTAGGTGGTGGTAAGGGCACCTGCGGCCAAAGAGCCGTGAACGGTACCGGAAGCACCTGCTTCGGACTGCATTTCGACAACGTTTACGGTAGTGTCGAAAATGTTTTTAAGACCCTGTGCAGACCACTGGTCAACATAGTCGGCCATAGGGCTGGAAGGGGTGATGGGGTAAATACCGGCAACTTCAGTAAACGCATAGGAAACGTGAGCTGCAGCGTTGTTACCATCCATCGTTTTCATTTTTCTTGCCATGGATAAAATCCTCCTTAAAATAGTGTGACAGGTTTCGCCCTGTCAAATAGGCTTGTACACTTTAGGCGTACGCCTTTAAAATTAACAAAGAAGTGTTACGATGGACACACCTTGCCCACCATAAACATTCCTATCTAGTATTTTAACACGAAAGACTTAAAAAGTAAATAGTAAACTTCAAAAAAACTTGAGTTTTGACAATATTTTAACAATATTTTTTATCTATAATTTAAATCAACAAAAATAGCATGATTAAGCGGTGTGAAAATTACAAAAACAAGTAAAAAAAGACCGCCTACATTGTAAGCGGTCGAAATAGGTTAGCCCCCTAAATAGGCTTTTTTAACATCTTCACTTGCCATAAGCTCTTCGCCTGTTCCCGAAAGGACAATTTTGCCGTTTTCAAGAACATAAGCTCGGTCAGAAATTGCAAGAGATTTACCTGCATTTTGTTCTACAAGCAAAACGGTGGTTCCATCTTTGTTTATAGACTTAATAATATCAAAAACCTGGTCAACAAGCAGAGGGGAAAGACCCATAGAGGGCTCGTCTAACATTAAAAGCTTTGGGTGGCTCATTAATGCTCTGCCCATTGCGAGCATCTGCTGTTCGCCGCCCGAAAGGGTTCCGGCAATTTGGTTTTTTCTTTCTGCAAGGCGGGGAAACTGAGTATAAATACGTTCCAAGTCCTCTTTAAAACTACTGCTATTCTTAACCGAATAAGCACCCATAAGAAGATTTTCATAAACCGAAAGTTCTTGGAATACTCGCCTTCCTTCAGGAACTTGTGTCATACCTAAGTGAACAATTTTGTGACAAGGGGTTTTGGTAATATCTTTACCCTCGAAGGTTACGCTTCCGGCTTTTGAGGGAATTAGACCTACAACGCTCTGCATTGTAGTGGTTTTTCCAGCACCGTTAGCACCTATAAGTGTAACAATTTCGCCTTCATTAACCTCAAAGCTTATGCCTTTAAGTGCGCAAATAACACCGTAATATACCTCAAGATCTTTTACTTCAAGTAATGCCATTTTTATCAACCTCCGATGTAGGCCTTAACAACCGCTGGGTCGTTTAAGGCGGTTTTGGTGTCGCCCTGCGCTAAAACAGTACCGAAGTTTAAAACAGTAATTTCATCGCAAAGACCGGCAACAAATTTCATATCGTGCTCAATAAGAAGAATGGTCATATCGAAGTTATCACGAATAAACTTTATAGTTTCAACAAGGTCGGCTGTTTCATTGGGGTTCATACCGGCAGCCGGCTCGTCTAAAAGAAGAAGCTTAGGATTGGTAGCAAGGGCACGGGCAATTTCAAGCTTTCTTTGCTTACCGTAAGGAAGATTACAGGCAAGATTGTTTCTTTCCTCCTCAAGGCCAAATATTCTAAGAAGCTCTTTGGCCTTTTGGCGCATTGCTTTTTCGGTTTTAAAGTACCTTGGTAAACGCAGAATGGTTTCAAGAAAACTGCATTTATATTCACTTTGGTTGTGAAGACCTACCATAACATTATGAATAACCGTCATATTGTTAAAAAGACGAATGTTCTGAAAGGTTCGTGCAATGCCTTTGTGATTAATAACCTCCTGACCCTTTCCGGTCAGGTCTTCGCCGTCGAGGAAAAACCTTCCTGTAGTGG
The DNA here is from genome assembly GCA_017410605.1 of Clostridia bacterium. Classification (GTDB taxonomy): domain Bacteria; phylum Bacillota; class Clostridia; order Oscillospirales; family Acutalibacteraceae; genus UMGS1279. The sequence continues at coordinate 37,132 of JAFQQN010000014.1, read as the reverse complement.
GGCGGTAAACACCTGTAAGCATATTAAAAATGGTGGTTTTACCTGCGCCGTTGGGACCAACAAGGCCGTAAAGCTGTTTCTTTCTTATTTCAATGTTAACATCCGAAACGGCTTTAAGTCCACCAAAGGTAATGCCTAAATTTTCTGTTTTGAGGATAATCTCTGACATTTATTTACCCTCCTTTTTGTCGGGGTCAACAGTAGAAGATGTTGATTGAATATCAACCGACAGAATCTCGTTCATTTCAATCTTAGTAGGAACTCTGTCCCACTTGGCTTCATCATCTCTACGGTGAGCGGGGTCGTGCTTTCTGAGTTTTTCAAAGAACACACTTAAATTATGGGTAGCTCTGAAAGCACTTAGGGCAGGTGCATTATTATAAACAACAAGAATTATAAGAATAAGTGCATAGAAGAGGTCTTGCAAGACAGCAAGGTTACCGGTAAGCACAGTTTGTAAAGTGGTATCGAGGTAGGTTATAAGGGTGGCGGCAACAATAGAACCGTTAATGCTTCCCATACCGCCAAGAACAACCATAACAAGAATTTCTATTGAATAGTTATAGTCAAAGTTGGTGCTTTGTACTCTGAAGTTGCTGAAACTGTAAAGTACACCGGCAATACCGGCAAAGAGAGAAGAAATAGTGAACACGCTAAGCTTATATTTTGTAACGTTAATTCCGGTAGCGTGGGCTGCAATTTCGTTATCGCGAATAGAGGTTATGGCTCTGCCGTGCTTAGAGCGAATAAGATTTTGAACAACGGCAAGACAGCCAAGCACTAAAACAAAAGCAAAAATGAAAAGAACGCTTTTGTCATAACGTGGGGTAGAAAGTCCTAACGAACCGCCAAAACTTTCTTCCCCGGAGTTCATAAAAATAGAACGAACTATTTCACCGAAGGCCAAGGTAACAATTGCAAGGTAGTCACCTTTAAGGCGAAGCGCAGGCAAACCTATAATTATTCCGCAAGCGGCGGCAATAAGACCTCCGACTAAAATAGAAATTATAAGAGTAATAAGGCCATTACCGAACACAGGTTCAAGCAGACAGGAAACCTTACCACCTAAATATGCGCCAACACACATAAAACCTGCATGGCCCAGAGAAAGCTCTCCTAAAAAGCCTACCACCATACTGAGCGAAACGGCAAGAATAATTGATATTGCAATTTTCTCAAGAAGATATACGGTAGAGGAGGGAAGTAAATTTGCAAAAGACATTGCACCGAAAACAATGGTAACAATAGCTATTGCAATATAGTTTATATAGTGTTTCCACTTAATTTTGCCAAGTTTAGCCATTATACCTTCTCCCTTCTTACCTTGCCGAGTATACCTGTAGGTTTAACAAGGAGTATTACAATAAGAATAATAAACTCAATAGCGTCGGTGTAGGGGGCAACGGCCGGAACGTGAAGAGAAAATGCTTCAACAACACCCATAAGAATACCACCCACCATAGCTCCGGGAATAGAACCTATTCCACCGATAACGGCAGCGGTAAAGGCTTTTATACCGGGCATAGCACCCAACGTATTTGAAAGAGAGGGTGACTTCATTAACATAAAAAAGCCGGCAAAAGCAGCAAGAGCCGAGCCAATGGCAAAGGTTATGGTTATAATTCCGTTAACGTTTATACCCATAAGCTGAGCGGCTCCCCTGTCCTCAGACACAGCTATCATAGCGCGGCCTACCTTTGTATATTTAACAAAAAGGCTTAGAATAACCATTATTACTACAGAGCAACCGAGGGTAATAAGGGTGTAGACGGGCACACTAAGACTGCCTAGCTTCAAATTTCCGAAATCGGCAACTATAACCATTTTGGGCGCAGAGCCAAAAATCATTTGCGCCATAGATTGAAGAAGATAGCTCATACCAATAGCGGTAATAAGAACCGCCAAGGGAGAAGCACCGCGAAGCGGCTTATAGGCTACCTTTTCAATTGTAATGCCCAAAAGGGTACAGAAAATAATTGCTGCAACCAAACCAACAACGGGGTTTCCCAAAGCGGTCATGGTTAAAAATATCATATATCCGCCGACCATAATAACGTCGCCGTGAGCAAAGTTGAGCATTTTTGCAATACCATAAACCATTGTATAGCCTAAAGCTATCATAGCATAGGTGCTGCCTATACTCAAACCGCTTATCAAGGTTTCAATAAATTCCATAAAAACATCCTAAAACTATGAGAATTTGCCGGAGCAGAAAAACCACACCGGCAAACCTCATTTAATATCTTAAATCAGAAAATTATTTATCAGCCTGTTTGAGAACGTATTTTACAGCGCCCTTAGAAACATAGCCGTTGTCCTCCCAGGTAATATCCTTACCGGTATTGCCGGAGAATTTGAAATCACCTGTAAACTGCTCTTTAAGAATTTCGCAAAGGTCAGAAGCAGTCATTGTTACATTAATGTCTTTACCTGCAGCTTTAGCGGCCTTCATAGCTTCGAAGATTGCATAAACGCAGTCGTAAGCAGAAGCACCAAACTGGTTAAGGGTATCTGCACCGTGCTTAGCAGTATACTTGCTTATAAATTCAGCAGCGGCACCTTCGGTTGCGTTAGAATCGAAGTGAGAAAGCATAGAAACTTCTTGGGGAATGGTAGAAAGGTCAAGCTGACCGGCAAGGCCGTCAAAACCGTCGCAACCATAATAAACTGCATCTTTAGCAATGGTATCTTTTGCCTGGGTCATAAATATAGAAGCAGGCTGATAGTAGATAGGCATAAAGATGAATTTGCAATCCTTAAGGGTGTTAATCTGGGTGGTAAAGTCAGAAGCTTCACCGGTAAATACAGTTTCAACAACCTGAATAGAAGAGTTAAGAGCACCCTTGAACTGCTTGTAGATACCGTTGGAGTAAGCGTCATCAGATTTGTAGAAAACACCAATCTTATCGAAGCCAAGACCGTTAACGTATTCAGCAGCTACTTTACCCTGGTTACCGTCAGCAAAGCACATCTGGAAACCGTTGGGGTTAGCAGGAATGTCATCACCGGAAGCGGAGGGGGTAAGGAAGAAAACGTTGTCTTCTACAGAAAGGTTTGTGAACTCAAGGCCGGGGCCGGTGGTAACAGTACCAAGAGAAACCTGCATACCGCTTTCAAGAAGTGAAGCATAGTTAGCAGCAACCTTGGTTGCATCGTGTGTGTCATCAAGAGCAACAAGCTTGAAATTCACACCATCAAGACCACCTGCGGCGTTGATTTCATCAACAGCAATTTGTGCTGAGTTTTGAACAGCAACACCGTAAACTGCTGCGCCGCCGGTAAGGGGGCCGGAAACACCGATAACATATTCTGTGTTGTTGGCGGTATAGTTTGTTTTACCGCAACCTGCAAAACAGGTTACCATCATTGCAACAGCCATTAACACTGCTGCGAGTTTTTTGAATGTATTCATTTCATTCAACCTCTTTCTTTTATTTTTTTGCCGAAGCAAATAATTTATTAAATTAAAAACGGCTCTGCCTTTGCAAAGCCGCTTATAATTTTTATAATTATAAGATATGCTTTGCCTTGAATTTGTTTTTAATTATAATAATGTTTCTAATAATTATTCTAAGTCGGGAAATAAAAAGCAGCACGGCAGTAACTGCTGTGCTGAGAATTGCTTCAATATTAACAGTGTTATTGGGGCAGAAGAAAGCAGACGGTGCACAAAAAGCATCGCACATATTGTTACTATTCATAAAATAACAATTAACCATTATTGCCGCCTCCTTAAACACTTTAAATAAAGAATATGTTAAAATTATAAAACCTCTCAGAAATTTTGTCAACTGTTTTTTATATAAAATAATTTTTTTTCAGAAAATGACAGTTTTGCGCTTTAGCGAGATAAAGAATCTGTCAAAATGCCTAAAAAAATTCGTATATAGCTTATATATAATATGTAGGTTTGGGGCCTTTGATGTTCTTGACAAGGCAAATGGCCTATGCTAAAATTACATTTATAATAAATGCTTTAAGGGGGCTTTCGTTTGAAACTAAAGGTTGGGCTTATTAATGATTCTTTTCCACCAACAATAGACGGTGTTGCTAATACCGTTTTTAATTATGCAGAAATCATAAATAAAAAATATGGAACACCTATAGTAATAACCCCTAGGTATCCTCATATAATTGACAATTATCCTTATGAAGTGTACAGATTTTCTTCTATAGATTTCAAGGGTAAAATGCCCTACAGGGTTGGCAACCCTTTTTTCCCAAAAACTTTAGAAGAGCTTAAAAGAAGAAATATGGATATTATGCATGTGCACTGTCCTTTTTCTTCGGGGGTGATGGCAAGACAGATTAATAACACATACAGAAAGAAAAACAGGCTTCCTGTGGTGTTTACATATCACACAAAGTTTGATGTTGATTTAGATAAATATGTTCCCAACCCAAAAATGAATAAGGTTGCCCGAAAATTTGTTTTAAGCAATATAAACGCGGCCGACGAGGTTTGGTCTGTGTCTGAGGGTGGCGCTCAAAATTTAAGGGAATTCGGTTATAAGGGCGATATACGTATTATGCCAAACGGCACCGATTTTACCAAAGGCTCGGTTGAGCCGGAAAAGGTAAAAAGACTTAAAAATATGTTTGGAATTGCCGACGGACAGCCTGTGTTTTTGTTTGTAGGAAGAATGATGTGGTATAAAAATCTTAAGCTTATTTTAGACAGTCTTAAGATAGTTTCAGATGCCGGTATTAATTTTAAGGCTTTCTTTTTGGGCGACGGGGTTGACCGACCTGCTATTTGTCACTATGCAAAACAAATAGGAGTTAAGGATAAAACCTTGTTTATAGGCGCTGTTTATGACCGCGAGGCCGTTCGTACATTTTTCAGCGCGGCAGACCTTATGCTTTTCCCGTCTACATATGATACTTCAGGGCTTGTGGTTAAAGAGGCGGCCGCTTGTGATTGTGCTTCACTGCTGGTAAGGGGCAGTTGTGCCGCTGAGGGGGTTGAAGACGGTGTATCGGGCATTTTAGCAGAAGAAAATCCCGTAAGCTGCGCTAATGCAATTATTGAAGCCGCAAGAACAAAGGGCTTTTTTGAAACTTTAGGTAAATGCGCCGGGGATAAGGTTTATTTTTCTTGGGAACAGGCTGTAGATCTTGCATATAAAAGATATGAGGAAATTGTAGAGCGGTTTAAGAGAGATAAGAAAAACAACCAGCCTTATTTTTGAACCTTTTGTTAAAAATTCTAAAAACTGTTGCAACCAAAAATAAAATATGTGATAATATATTGGAAATATTTATGTAAATGGAGAACAAAATATGCTCAGCTTTGAAGAAATAAGAAATAATGCGGCTATTAATATTTATATTGCCCAAGCCGACCTTACCCTTAATGCATTAGGTTTTACCGAGCATAGCTTCGCTCATGTTACAAAGGTGGCTGAAACTGCCGCAAATATTTTGTCACAGCTTGGGTTTAGCGAAAGAAAAATAGAACTTGCCAAAATAGCGGGATATATGCACGATATAGGTAACATTGTCAACCGTTTAGAACATGCTCAGTCAGGTGCGGTTATGGCCTTTCGTATTTTGGACAAGCTTAATATGCCTCCTGAAGATATTGCAACTGTGGTAACGGCAATCGGAAACCACGATGAGGGTAGCGGAATACCGGTTAATCCTGTTGCCGCCGCTCTTATTTTGGCAGATAAATCTGATGTTCGCCGAAGCAGAGTCCGTGGTACAGATGAGTTTAATTTTGATATTCATGACAGGGTTAATTTTTCAGTAATCAGCTCAAAGCTTGTTATAGAAAAGGAGAACAAAGTTATACGCCTTGTTATGGAAATTGATACAAAATATGGCTCGGTTATGGATTATTTTGAAATTTTCTTAGAACGAATGGTGCTTTGCCGAAAGGCGGCAGAGCGGCTTGAAATGAGCTTTAAGCTTGAAATTAATAATCAACAGCTTATTTAGAGGTGCTTTATGGAAAAAATAACAAGCTTTACAGTGGACCACCGTTACATAACACCCGGGGTTTATATTTCCCGTATTGATGACGATATTACAACCTACGATCTTCGCACCCGAAAACCAAACTGCGGCGATTTTATGGATGAATATATTATGCATACCTTTGAGCATCTTTTTGCTACTTATGTTAGAAACAGTGCTATTAAAGACAGGGTGGTTTATTTTGGCCCTATGGGGTGCGCCACAGGGTTTTATTTGCTTGTTAGAAACAGTGACCACTTAGAAACCTTTGCAGTTATTAAAGATGTGCTTAAAAAAATTATTCTTCATAAGGGCGAGGTTTTTGGTTGCAGCGAAATAGAGTGTGGCAACTATAAAACCCTAAAACTAGAAGCGGCTGTTTCAGAGGCCAAGGCTTATTTAGAAAAACTTGAAGCTATAAAAGAAATAAATTTTAAATATCCTGGAGAAAAATAATGGAAAAGCTTTTAAACGATGTTAAAAATCAAACAAAAATTGCTATAAGAGAACTTATAATGGCAGGTAAGCTTAAAGAGGGAAGTACTGTTATCATCGGTTGCTCTACCAGTGAGGTTATTGGCGGAATTATCGGTAAAAACGGTAGTCCTCAGGTGGCTGAGGCTATTTTCGACACTGCCTATGAACTACTCTCAAAGCAAAAAATAAATTTGGCGGCTCAGTGCTGTGAACACCTTAACAGGGCTATTGTAATTGAGGAAAAGGCGGCAAAAGGCATTGAAAAGGTTTGCGTTGTTCCTCAGGTACATGCCGGTGGTTCTTTTGCGACTGAAGCCTTCAAAAAAATGGAAAACCCCGTAGTGGTTGAAGAAATTTCGGCAGATGCCGGGCTTGATATTGGGGGAACCCTTATAGGTATGCACCTTAAAAGGGTTGCGGTTCCTGTAAGACTTTCGGTTAAAAATATTGGCAATGCACTTTTACTTGCCGCATATACAAGGCCTAAATTTATCGGTGGAATTCGTGCCAGATATGAATAAAAGGTTTAATAAATTGGAGGAAAACAATGTCTAACAGAGCTTTAACAAGCGGGTATAACCGTTCTACAAAAAGGCTTGTATTACAATGCTTGTTTCGCAGTGTTGTTGTTAGCTTTATTGCTTTTTTGCTATATGCTTCCTTTACAATAATTGTTAGCGGAATGACGACAAAAGAGCTTGGATACACAATAATGAAAAGCGAAGACGGCCAAAATTTTGAAGATATATATACCCATTATCACAGTGATTCCTGTCAGGATGAGAACGGCTGTGATGACCCTCGATATAATGAATATGCTCAAAAAACAGAATATTATAAAAGCCCTATTCGTTCCACGGTAAGCCCCAAAGTTTCCTCGGTTACAAAATGGGGTTCCCAAGTTATTGTACTTGTTATTTTGTACGGTGTAATTTATTCGCTAATGTGGAAAGCAGGGGACGCCAATGCAGATATGGCCGAGCTTGGTAGTAAGAAAATAGATAAATTAAAGGGTCTTAAGGTGGGGCTTATTGCCGATATACCCTATGCTCTGCTTTATGTCACTTTGGTAATAACACAGAGCGCTGGTATTTTTAGGTCTTATCCCGGCATTTATAAAATTCTTACCTATTTTATGTTTGGTTTTAACGATACTTTTATGCCGGTTACCGAAGGTGGTATGAAAATTACTTTGTATGGTATATTTGTTCTGGCAATCGTTTTAATACCAATTCCGCTTTTCACCACCGTTGCTTACTTTATTGGTGGTAAGCATATAGTTGTTAAGGATAAAATTATTTACGAAAAGGTTGAGGAGGTCAAATAAACTATGGCAGGTTTTTTCGGTCTTTTTGATTACACTAAAGAGGGCCCCGGTGTAGAAAAAAAGGAAAGGAAAAAGAAAGGCTTCTTTGCCTTCTTTGAAGTATATTTCAGAAATTTTTGGAACTATGCCAAGGCAGCACTGCTTTATTGGGGTTGCTCTGTATTTCTTGTTACTAACGGATTGGCTAAGGTTGGACTTACGCATATTGCACGAAGCACAGTAAGAGAAAAACATTCCTTTGTTATCAGCGATTTTTTTGAAGCGGTAAAAAACAACTGGAAACAGGCGTTGGGCATTGGGGCACTTAATGTTTTCGCAACGGCTATTATTGCATTGGACCTTTGGTTTTTTTGGAATGCAATAGGTGAGGAGTTTTCAACCATCAACATTTTAGGCCTGGCACTGGCTTTTTTCCTTGGATTATGTATGATATTTATGAAATATTATATATGGACCTTGGTTATCACCTTTAATTTTTCTTTTAAGCAGCTTATAAAAAACAGCTACCATTTTGTTTTTATAAATTTGTGGAGAAATGTTTTAATTGCGATAGTTTTAGGCGCTGTATATTTTGCGCTTTATATTTTGGCAGTAATTAATCAGGCTTGCTTTATATTGGCAGCTGCAATACTAATTTTCGTGCTACCCGGCTTTAAGGCAAGTCTTATTCAGGCTAACACATTTCCCGTTATTAAAAAATATATAATAGACCCATACTATGCTGAGCACAAGGGCGAAGACATTGAAAAACGTCTGGCGTTGGGTCTTGAGGTTGCTGAGGATGAGATGCCCGAAAAGGAAACAACCGAACAGCTTTTTTGCGATTCTATCCCAGAAAAGTCGGAAAAATAAAAATTTTTAAAAAAGCTATTTACAAAATCAACAAGTTGTGTTATAATCGTTAATGGTAAATTATTCTCATTATTTAGGAGGAGTTTATAATGAAAAAAATTATCGCACTTATGATCACAGTTTTAGTTTTGGTTGCTTCTTTTGGCACTCTTACAGCTTTTGCTGCAGACAGCCCTGAAGCAAAACCCGCATACAAGGTTGAAGTTACAACCTACAGTGGCGGTAAAGCCGAAACCGGCACCTACACCACATTAGAAGATGGTACTATTAAGTTTAACCGTACTGAAAATTCTACCGAAAAGTTTACCGGTTGGGTTATCGACGGTAAAGAGGGTGTAGATTACATCATCGTTTCCGGAAACCTCACTTCTGATGAGCTTGTTATTAAGCCCCTTAACAACATTAAGGTTGAAGAATCTTATGATGTTGACGGTTCCAAGGGTGAAGGTCAGCCTGAGGTTGGTGGATCTAATGATTCTACCCAGTCACCTCCTACCGGCAACAATGCTTTAGCTTCCATTGCCGTTTTAGGAATGCTTTCCCTTGCTGGTGCAGTTGCAGTTAAAAAGGTTAAGGCTTAATTTAAATTAAACTTAATTTTCGTGCCGCCTTAAGTGGGCGGCACGTTTTGGTTTTGGAGGTGTATTATGTCAGAAAAAAGCAAGAAAACAGTTTTTAAAAAAGCTGTCTTTTCTTTTTTGATAGCGGTCTCGGTTTTATGCTTTGCTACTATAGTTTTTATTGTTTTTAACAGCTATATCGGCGAAAAAAATGAAGTTGTAAGCTCAAGTAATATATCTTCAACAGTAAGTGAGGCGCCGTTGCCTGAAAATCCTATAAATTTTGAAGAGCTTCAGCAAACTAATTCTGATATTTATGCCTATATAAAAATTCCGGGCACAGTGATTGATTATCCCGTTGTTCAGGCTACCTATGAGGATGACGATTTTTATTTAAATCATGACCTTAACAAGAAATATAAATTCGCCGGTTCAATTTATTCCGAGAAGAAAAATAGCAAAAATTTTACCGATAGAAATACTGTACTTTATGGGCATAATATGCTTAACGGTACAATGTTTCAAAATTTGCATAAATTTCGGAACAAAGAGTTTTTCGAGCAAAACCAATACATCTATATTTATACGCCCGGTCATATTCTTACTTATAAAATATGTGCGGCCTATAAATATGACAGTAGACACCTGCTTAATACCATAGATTATAGTGATAATACCGTTTTTGAAGACTATTTAAACTATGTTAAAAACCCCACCTCTATGATGGTGAACAAAAGAGAGGTTGACTTGAACCTTGGTTCAAAGCTTTTAACCTTAAGTACCTGCATTGGTGATGAAAAGAATTATAGATATTTAGTTCAGGGAGTGCTTATTAAGGATGAACCAACAAAATAACCCTTCCCCTTCTAATGTGGAGGATATTTCTTCAAAAAAGAAAAGGCCTTTTGGAAAGAAAATATGGCTTTGGATGTTGCTTGGCATCACTTCTGTTATTCTGGCTGTAGCTATTGTTTTAACGGTTCTGGTACAGTCGGGCAAAAAAAACCTTTTGGGGCACGAAAATGTCACCCTTGAATCTGACGAAACTATAAATGAAGTTGAAATTTTGGAAGATAATACAGTAGTATATAATGACAAAAAATATATCTACAACAAAGATGTTACCTCGGTACTGTGCATAGGTATAGATAAATTTAAGTTTCAAAACAACAAACATGGCGAAAACGGACAGGCAGATGCTCTGTTCTTGGCCACTTTAGACACAAAAACAGGAAGAACCTGCATTATACCAGTTCCCAGAGATTCCATGGTAGAAATAGATTATTATTCAAATAGCGGCGAATATATTGGTATACGCAAAGCTCAAATATGCCTGTCTTATGCTTACGGAGACGGCAAACACACCAGTTGCGAAAATACAGCCAAGGCGGTATCGCGAATGTTTTACGGCATTCCCGTTGACTCTTATGTGGCTATAGATATGGACGCTGTTAGCGTTCTTACCCAAAAGGTGGGCGGTGTTGAGGTTACTCTGCCGGAGGATATGACGATTAACGGTCGATTTTATAAAAAAAGCAGTAAAATCACCCTTTCAGGTGATATGGCGCTAGAGTTTGTTATGGATAGAAGCAATGAAATTACAGCCTCTCTTTCCAGAATGGGGAGACAAAAGCAGTTTATTCAACAGTTTGCCGCCAAGGCTATTGAAAAAACAAAGAAGGATATTACTGCACCTGTAGGACTGTTCAAGTCTATTATGCCATATATGGTAACCGACTTGGATATAGCTGATGTTAGTTTTTTAACTTCTTCCTTTATTGGTTCTAAGGCCGGTGAAAGAATAGAATATAAGCAAATTTTGGGAAAAGCCGAACAGCCGGGTGAATTTGTGGAATATATTTATGACACCAAATCGGTTTATGATATAATAATAGATGTTTTTTATGAAGAACTAAAATAGAAATATTAAATGCAAAAAAGAACACAAGCTTTTAAGGGTTAATTTTTAAAAGTTTGTGTTCTTTTGGTTTACTTTCTGTCGAAATAAGGGGTAATTATATTTAGAATATATGCTAAAAAATATTGACAAATATACTAAATATGGTATAATGTATATGTTATTATTATGAAAATTTGTTCACTTTGCGGGAAAGATAATATAAAGATTTAAATCCTTTCAATATAAAGGAGTGCCTAATATTGGAAAAGTTCATTATTCAGGGCGGTAATAAGCTTAACGGTACTGTGCATATAAGCGGTGCAAAAAATGCGGCTGTAGCTATTTTACCGGCCGTTATTTTAAGTGACGGTGTTTGTAGAATTGAAAATGTGCCCGATATTTCTGATGTTGCTATAACTCTTAAAATTTTATATGAGTTGGGCGCTCAGGTTAGAATGATAAATTCATCCACCTTTGAGATTGATCCTACCCATGTTAATTCCTTTGTTCTTTCTAAAGATATGAGCCGAAAAATGCGTGCAAGCAGTTATTTTATTGGCGCAATGTTGGGACGTTTCGGCAAGGCCAGAGTTGCCCCTCCCGGAGGGTGCGATTTTGGTGTTCGCCCAATCGATCAACATATTAAAGGCTTCCAGTCATTAGGTGCAAGGGTTGTTATTGATAACGGTATGGTTGACGCCAAGGCACAACAACTGGTGGGTGCCCCCATTTATTTAGATATGGCTTCTGTTGGTGCAACTATAAACATTATGTTGGCGGCCGTAAAGGCTCAGGGTCTAACAGTTATTGAAAATGCGGCGAGAGAGCCTCATGTTGTAGACCTCGCCAACTTTTTAAACTCTATGGGTGCCGATATTATGGGCGCCGGAACTAATGTTATTAAAATTCGCGGTGTTTCAAGACTTAATGGAACCACCTATAGCATCATTCCCGACCAAATTGAGGCCGGTACCTATATGGCCGCAGTTGCAGCTGCCGGCGGAGATGTTATTGTTGAGAATGTTATTCCTAAGCATTTAGAGTCAATTTCTTTAAAGCTTACAGAAATGGGCGCTCAAATTGAAGAGTATGATGAAAGTCTTCGCATTGTTATGAATGTGCGACCTAAAGCTTGTAATGTTAAAACAATGGTTCACCCCGGTTTTCCGACCGATATGCAGCCTCAGATTACTGCTGTGTTGTCACTGGCACAGGGGACAAGCATTGTAACAGAAAGTGTTTGGGATAATCGTTTCAGATATACCGACCAACTTAATTTTATGGGTTCTAAAATAAGCATTGAGGGTCGCGCCGCAATTGTAACCGGTGTTGAAAAACTGGTGGGTGCCCCCGTTATGGCTAATGACCTTCGAGCCGGTGCGGCACTTATTATTGCAGGTCTTGCCGCTGAGGGACAAACCGAGATTGAAAGTATTCAATTCATTGACCGCGGTTATGAAAATGTGGTAGAAAAAATCACCAAGCTTGGGGGAGATATTAAAAGAGTTATCTTTCCCGATGTAAACGAAATAAAAGAAGCACTTTAATAATATTTTGTCGCAAATGTCGGCACCTTTAGGTCTGACGTTTGCGTTTTTTATAGTGTTTGTCTTACAAATAAAAACTTATTATGAAAGGCGGTGACAGTTGTGGCAAAAATCGCAACCCTGTTTAGCGGTAGTACCGGAAACTGTACATATATCTCCTGCGGTAGCGACAGTATTTTGGTTGATTTGGGTGTAAGCTGTAAGCAGATACTTTTGGCTTTAGAAAACAATCTTGTTGACCCAAAAAGCCTTAAAGGCATTTTTATTACACATTCGCACAGCGACCATATAAAGGGGTTAAGAGTGTTTTTATCTAAGTATAATATACCAGTTTTCGCCTCTAAAGAAACCTTGGGAACCTTGCTTTTAGAGGGGGTAATTGATGACCAAAAAAACAGTTATTTTGATATTGAAAAGCATATGGATATTCCATTTGATATGGAGGTTGATTTTTTTAGAACCAGCCACGATTGTGCCGGTTCGGGCGGGTTTGTTTTTACCCTTAAAAACGGAGATAGGGCGGCAATTTGCACCGATTTAGGGGTGATAAGTGATAATATAAAAGAAAAATTGTTGGGTTGCCGAACTGTGGTTTTAGAATCTAATCACGATGTTGGTATGCTTGAAAACGGGCCCTACCCATATGAACTTAAGCAAAGGGTTCTAGGTGATGAAGGCCACCTTTCTAATGCTACCTGTTCAAGCTTTTTGCCAAGCCTTGTTAAAAGTGGAACGGTTAATATAATTTTGGCCCATTTGAGCAGGGAAAATAATACCCCCGATATTGCAAGGGTAACAGCAGAGTCTGTTTTAATGGAGAATAAAATGAAATGTGATGACGATTACCGTTTGTTTATAGCACCACCCGCTGGTGGTAAAATAATTTATTTTTAAGGGTAAAGCATATGCAAAAAATAACAATAATTTCGGTTGGTAAATTAAAAGAATCCTATTTTAAAGCCGCAGAGGATGAATATGTTAAACGGCTTAAGGGCTTTTGCGATTTAAAAATTGTTGAAATACCTCAGCAGCTTTTACCCTCACACCCTACCGAGGGTCAAATTATCTCTGCCCTTGAAACAGAAGGAGAGAATATAATAGCAAAAATTCCAAAATCGGCAGAGGTTATTCCTCTTTGCATTGAGGGTAAAATATTATCCAGCGAAGAACTGGCCAAAAAGCTAGAGGAAAACGCCTCCTTTGAAAGTGGAAATTTAGCTTTTATAATAGGTGGGTCATATGGTCTAAGCAATAAGGTTAAAACATTAGGAGCATTAAAGCTTTCTATGTCTAAAATGACCTTTCCGCATAGACTTGCCCGCATAATGCTTCTGGAACAGGTTTACAGGGGTTATAAAATAATTTCGGGCGGAGAATATCATAAATAAATAACGGCTGGGCCGCTTTGCTAAAGGCAAAGTGGCCTTTACTTTAACAAATTGTTAAATTTAACCTTTAAGAGCTCACAGCACTTGAAGAAAAGCTGAAAATATGTTAATATAACATTATAAAATATGAAGTAAAGAGGTTTGAAAAAATGCAAGGCTTTAATGATAGTATATATGAACAGCTAATTAAAATTCAGCCCACTAAAAAGGATTGGCTTCTTACCGCGGGAATATGGGTTGGCGCTTTTGCTTTAATTTACGGTGCTGTTTTAACCGCACTTCGCACACCCGCCTTATTAGGTCTTATGATAATGGCAATTATTCTTATCTTTTGGGGAGCAATAAAATTGGCCGCCCGTCTTAATATTGAATATGAGGCGATTATTGTTAATAATGAAATGGATATTGATAAAATTATTGCCAAAAGCAGCCGTAAAAGAATGGTTACGATAAAGCTTAATGCGGTGGAGGAATATGGTGCATTTAACAAACAGGCCGCCACAAAACTTGCCAATAAAAATTTTGATTTTAAGCTTTATTGCAGTAACCCCTCGTCAGAGGCGGTATATCTTATTTACCGTCACCCTAAAAAAGGCCTTTGCCTTGTTGTGATTGAAAAAGGCGAACGCTTAGAAACTGAGCTTTTAAGGTCTGTTCCGCGAACTGTTGTTGTAAAGTAATTTGGGGGATTTAAAATGAAGGTACTTACCGCCCTACAAACTAAAAGGGCAGAAGATTTTGCCGCCCAAATAGGCCTTGGTGCCGATCGCCTTATGGAAAATGCAGGTGCGGCGGCTACCAGAATTATTAAAGAATGTACCGCTCTTTCGGGAAGAAAGGCAGTGGTGGTTACAGGTTATGGTAATAACGGTGGCGATGGGTTTGTTGTGGCCAGAAAGCTTAAAGAATATGGTGCTAAGGTTTCGGTTGTAATGGCTGTGGGCATTGCCGGAACAAATAACAGTGCTGTAATGCAAAATAGGGCAATGGGGCTTCAAATCCCTATGATATATTATTTTGATAACACTGTTATTGCTAACGAGTTACTTGAAAGCGCAGATATTATTGTTGATGCTATTTTCGGCACAGGCCTTCACGGTATGCCTGATAAAGATATGGAAAGAATAATTTGCTGTATCAACCGTTCAAAAGCCAAGGTTTTTTCTCTTGATTTACCAAGCGGTGTCATTTGCGACACAGGTGAAGTTTTGGGTGAGGCGGTAAAGGCAGATGTTACAGTAGCTTTTATAGGCTATAAGCCTTGCCATTTTTTAAGCCCGGCTTGTGAATATTGCGGCGATATAAAGGCAGTGTCTATTGGCTTTGAGCTTCGAGAGGATTTTGAGTGTTTTGCCGAGGTAATAGAACCCGAAAAAGCCAGGGCGGCGCTTAGCACTATACCGAAAAAGGCCAATAAGGGCACAAAGGGTACGGCTGTTATTTTTGCCGGAAGCTATGGAATGGCCGGTGCGGCAATTATTTCGGCCAGAGCGGCAATGCGAAGCGGCGCAGGTGTTGTGAGGCTTTGCGTACCTGACAGCATTTATCCAATCGCAGGTCCGGTTTTACCGGAGGTTATTTTTAGCCCCTTAAAAGAAAATAATGGCTTTTTGTCTAGTAAAAGCTTTGATATACAGCTACTTCAAAAGGCTCAGTCGGTTTTGGTTGGCCCCGGCTTGGGTAATAATGAAAGCACAACCGGTTTTTTATATGCCTTGCTGGAACAGGTTTCTTCGCCTGTCGTAATAGATGCAGATGGTCTTAATTCTATAAAGGATAATCTTGATATTTTAAAAACCGTAAAATCCTCTGTTATTATAACACCTCACCCCGGCGAAATGGCCAGGCTTTTAGGGGTTAGCATTGAAGAGGTAGAAAAAGACAGAGTAGGTATTGCTAAGGCTTTTGCCAGTGAATACGGTGTCATAACCATACTTAAAGGGGCATATACTGTTATAGCGGCACCTTCGGGTAAAATCTATCTTAATGTGACCGGCTCTCAGGGTATGGCTACCGCCGGCAGCGGAGATATGCTGTCGGGTATGATAGCCGCCTTTCTTGCCAATAAAACATCGCCCCTTACGGCTGCTGTGTCGGCCGTATGTCTTCATGGCAGTGCGGGTGAAAAAACTGCCTCAAGACTGGGCATTCGTGGTATGACGGTAAACGATATGATAGAACAGCTTCCCTTTGTGCTGAACTAAACGAGCCGAGGGGGGAAAGTATGGGCAGGGTATTACCCATAATAATTGTGTTATCCCTTATTTTGTGTGGTTGCGGTGGCAATAAACAGCAAACTGCAGCTGTACCGGGTTATACCTGTGAGGCTGTTATAGAATATGAAAAAGATTTTTCGGCCGTCGCCCAGATAAAGGTTCCGGGCGGCGGAATTTTTGAGGCGGAAATAGTTTCTCCAACACAGCTTAGCGGCCTTAAGTTTTCTGCTGACAGGGAAAATATTACAGTAAGCCTGAAAGGGGTAGAAACTCCCTGTCAGCCTAAGGAAAGCTATGGCGGTTTTGCCGATATTATGGCGGCGGCATTTTTAAAGCTTTCTACCGGAAGCCCCACACTAACAAAGCAAAAAGAATTGGTTTATGAGGGGACCACAAAAGGCGTTTTCTTTAAATTTGTATTGAATGAAGAGGGGCTACCCCTTAGTCTTAACGTGCCCGAAAAGAAGTTAAAGGTGGAATTTTCAAAGTGGCAGTACCAAGGGAAAAATTAATACTAAAGGGGTTGGAAATACCCATTATCAGAACCAACCGCCGCAGTGTAGCTATATGCGTTGATAGGTGCGGTAATGTATTAAT
The DNA here is from genome assembly GCA_017410605.1 of Clostridia bacterium. Lineage (GTDB taxonomy): Bacteria > Bacillota > Clostridia > Oscillospirales > Acutalibacteraceae > UMGS1279. Next base: position 20,307 of record JAFQQN010000014.1, on the reverse strand, counting down.
AAGGTCGCCATTTGAGGTTAAAACAAAAGCACTTAATTCCTTTGCACAGCAAAAAATGGACTGGATAATTAAAACCGTAGAAAAGCAAAAGAAAAGAAAAGAAAAGTTAACCTTTTCAGATAAGGAGCTCTGTGAACTTAAGGCTAGGGCTGAAGCAGTAATTCCCCAAAGGGTAGAATATTTTTCTAGGTTAGTGGGGTTGAAGCCATCTGCGGTAAAAATCAACTTTGCTAAAACAAGGTTCGGAAGCTGTAGTGCAAAAAACAGTCTTAATTTTTCGGCATTTTTAATGCTTTACCCCGACGAGGCTATAGATTATGTGGTGGTACATGAATTGGCTCATATTAAATACCATAATCACAGTAAAGATTTTTATAGTTTAATAGAAAAATATATGCCCGATTACAAAGAAAGAGCAAAATTGCTTAAAAAATGAAGCTTATTTGTTTAAAGTATCTAAAAATATAAAAATAGTAAAAAAAGCCTTGCAAAGGGCTTTTTTTTGTGTTATAATACTCAGGCTGTGAAATTATGTCTTCACAGTAATAACATTACACACGTTCTGCCGATTGGACGGGCAGGTGCCACCGCAAAAGTGGTGGAAACCCGCCAAATATGAAGCAGGGCGGAGGTAAAACCTAGGAGGAAATAAAATGTCAGTAGTATCTATGAAACAGCTTTTAGAGGCTGGTGTTCACTTTGGTCACCAGACCCGTCGCTGGAACCCCAAAATGGCCGAGTATATTTTTACCGAGCGTAACGGTATTTATATTATCGACCTCCAGAAGACTGCCAAGAAAATCAACGAGGCTTATGCTTTCGCACGCGACATTGCCGCAGAAGGTAAAGAAATTCTCTTCGTTGGTACCAAAAAGCAGGCTCAGGATTCTGTTAAGGAAGAAGCTATCAACTGCTCAATGCCTTATGTAAACGCTCGTTGGCTTGGCGGTATGCTTACAAACTTCCGCACTATCCGTCGTAGAATTGACCGCCTTAATCAGCTTCGCAAAATGGAAGAGGACGGTACTTTTGATCTTCTCCCCAAGAAGGAAGTTGCTAAGCTTCGTCTTGAGATTGAAAAGCTTGAAAAGTTTCTTGGCGGTATTCAAAATATGAAGGGCATTCCCGGTGCAATGTTTATTGTTGACCCCCGCAAGGAAAGAATTGCCGTTTCAGAGGCTAAGAAACTTGGTATTCCGATCATTGCTATTGTTGATACCAACTGCGATCCCGACGAGATTGACGCAGTTATTCCCGGTAACGATGACGCTATTCGTGCAGTTAAGCTTATCTCCAGCGTTATTGCTGCTGCTGTTATTGAAGGCAGACAGGGCGAACAGGTTGCTCCCGCAACCGAAGAAGTAGCAGAAGAAGCTACCGAAGACGCTGAATAATTATTTGTATATTTTCTAAAATAACTGTAGGAGGAATTAAAAATGGCATTTACTGCAAAAGACGTACAGGCACTCCGCGAAAAGACCGGATGCGGTATGATGGATTGTAAAAAAGCATTGGTTGAAACCAATGGAGATATGGATGCAGCTGTTGACTTTCTTCGTGAGAAGGGTCTTGCACAACAAGCTAAGAAGGCTGATCGTATAGCTGCCGAAGGTATGGTTCTTGCAACCGTATATGGTAATGTTGGCGTTGTTGTTGAGCTTAATGCTGAAACCGACTTTGTTGCTAACGGTGAACCTTTTAAAGAGCTTACTGCTAAGGTTGCTAAGGTTGTTGCAGACCAGAACCCTGCAGATGTTGATGCTCTTCTTGCATGTACCGATAACGGCGTATCTGTTGCAGATATGATTCAGGAAGTTTTCCTTGCTGTTCGTGAGAACATTAAGGTTCGCCGCTTTGCCCGTTATGAAGGTGTTCTTTCTACCTATGTTCATGCTGGTGGTAAGATTGGTGTTATGGTTAAGTTTGATGCCGATGCTTCTGTTGTTGATAACGACACCTTTAAAGAAATGTCTAAGGACGTTGCAATGCAGATTGCAGCCGTTAACCCCACTTACCTTTGCAAAGAGGCCGTTCCTGCTGATGTTCTTCAAAAGGAAAAGGATATTCTTGTTCAGCAGATGAAGGAAGACCCCAAAATGGCTAATAAGCCTGAGCAGGTTCTTGGAAAGATTGTTGAAGGTAAGATTGGTAAGTATTACACTGAAAACTGCCTCTTAGAGCAGGTATTTGTTAAGGATGGCGATTACACCGTTGGCAAGTATGTTGCTGCTAAGGCTAAAGAAATTGGCACTGATGTTAAGGTTGTTTCTTATGTTCGTTTCGAAAAGGGCGAAGGCATTGAGAAGCGCGTTGACAACTTTGCAAATGAAATTGCAGAAATGATTAAATAATCATTCTTGAATTTTTAAGGACTGTATCTTTTTTGAGATACAGTCCTTTTCTTTTTTATCAAGATGTTTTATATCTTCGTTTAAATTCTAATGCGCTACAACCGGAATATTTGTTAAAGGCTCTGGAAAAGGAAGACTGACTTCCAAAGCCACATAGAAAAGCAATTTCTGTAATACTAAGCTCGGTTTCAATTATAAGCTGTTCAGCCTTGGCAACCCTAAGACGGGTTATATATTCTGTTACACCCATGCCGGTGTTTTCTTTAAAAATTTTGCTTAGATAGTTAGGTGAAATATGTATCTCTTGGGCTATTTGTTCCAGGTAAATTTCATTTTCGCTGTTTTGCTCAATATATTTAAGTGCCTTATCAAGATAGTTGGTGCCGTTGTTATTTTTACTTTTATAAATATGTTTACTTTTTTCTATAAGCTTAATAATAATGAGGGCCAAATATGAATGAATTTCTGTATTACAATGGGGAGAGGGATGTTCGTTTAGTCGTTTGATAGCAAGCCCCCATGCTAATATCTTCTGGGTTTCCCTTTGGTTTAGATTTCCCACAAGTGGAAATTCCATTTCTTTTATAAGATTCATAATGAATGGTGGCATTTGAGCCGCATCAATCTTGATATTAAAAAAAATATACGGTTTTTCGCTGTAATAACTGTGAAAATCGTGTTTATACATGACGGTGAAATCGCCGGGAAAAATTTGAAAAGTGTTATCATTAAGATAATGTGCGCAACTGCCCTCGAGCAGAATATCAATCTCTAAATAATCGTGGCGATGCAGAACAATGGTATGTGTTTTATCCCGTCGTTCCCGTTTGCAGATTACACCGCTACCACTGGGCGCTTTTTTATTATTAAAGATTACTCGGCGCGAGTTGTACCATTTAATACTTGAATTATTATCCATAAAATTTCTGCCTTTTTAATATAAATAGTTAAAAATGGTAAACTTGAAGTTCAACCATCTATATTATAACATAAAAAAATAAAAAATGCACACTAATTATAAAAAATTAGTATCAATTATTTTTATATTGTTATATAATTTGTATGTCTAAAAAACTATTTTATTTTTTGGGAGGATATATAATGAAAAAGTTTGTATCAGTCTTACTTTCGTTATTGTTAATGTTAGGGGTTGTGCCTAGCGGACTTGTTGCTTCGGCTCAGTCGGCGTCAGAAATTGTTCCTACAGCCGGAACCCTTATTTCTAAGGGGGTACAATATACTCAGAAAGGCGCCACCTATGTTTATGAAAAATCCAGCGAGGCGGCCTATACTGCGTATACCGAGGCTTTGATTAGTGCCGGATATACAAAGTATAGCGAAAATGCTATAGAAACTAATGCCGGAAGCATTAATTACAATGGCGCCTACAACCGTTTTTCTGTTTATTTAAAGGGCGAAGAAATGGTTCATGTTGCATATTTTACAAATAAAAAATTACATATAACCATTCAAAATCCGGTGGATGAGTTACCTGCAACAACATCTCCTACATACCAAAAGGTTTGCGACCCTGTTTTAATACAGGGGCATATAGACGAAGATTCTACTAATGTAGGTATGTGCTATGTCTTTAGGTTAAGTGACGGCAGCTTTATTATAATTGACGGTGGCGACGAAAATACAGATTCCTTCGTTCAGGCCGATAAGAATTATAATTTGCTTAGAAAATACCAACCTAGCGGAAAAATTAATATTGCAGCCTGGATATTCACCCACAATCATAATGACCATATAAATGCATTTGTTTCATTTATTGAAAAATATTCAACCCAGGCAGAAATAGGACAGCTTATTTATAATTTCCCAAGCGATGAAGATACTGCCGCTTCTAAGGCCGCTATGGCAGAGGCTTTGGAAGAGGGTGGATATATTGACCGTTTTAGAAAGGCCGTGGCCACATATATACCCGAAGTAAAGGTTTCAACCCCTTATAGCGGTCATAAATATCTCTTTGCCGATGCTGAGGTAGAAATTTATGCTACCCCAACAGATATTTTCCCGGTAACCTGTGCCACCGTAAAAGAGTTTAACACCTCATCTATTGTTTTCAAGGTAAAAATAGCCGGGCAAGAGATATTGTTTTTCGGCGACTCTTCAGACTATGCCATGAATGTTTATTACCCTTGTTACGGCACTGCCCTTTCGGCAGATATTGTTCAGGTGGTTCACCATGGTATAACCTTTGGTAAAGGCGAAATGTATGAAGCCGTTGGTGCCTCAGTTGCTCTTTGGCCAGCCGGTCAGTGGAGCACTTATACCCGTGTTTGGGATGAAGTTCAAAACCAAGCATTAATGAGAGCACCAAAAACCAAAGAAGTAATTTTGTCCTATTACGGCGACCGTGAACTCGCACTGCCTTACACTCCACCTAAGACCGATAAGGCTGTTTTCACCAAGCCTGATGGAAGTAGGGTAGAGGGTCTTCTTGAGGATATTACAGCCGAAGCTGATGGAGATATTTTTAATGAAGATTTAGTTCCTTGGGGTACCACCACCAAAAACGCAGAAAATAAATACTACCGTCTGTCAGATGGTGGTATAAGAGGCTCGTGGATTACAACCTCTCCCACAAACAAAGAAGTTAATAATAGTGAAAATTCGGTTTATGTTTATGCTAACGGCGCTTATCTTTATGCTACCTTGCCCCGACTTAAACCAAACACAAGATATATGCTTTCCTTTGACTATAAATCCCAGAGTACAACCGTAACCTCTATTTTTAAAGCCTACGGTATCTCGGCTATAAATGCACAAACTCCTGATATTACAAATAATGTTTTTCAGTCTAATGTGCAGGATGACTGTGAGGGAACCGAAGTTTTTGGTACGGGTTGGAACCATGTAGAAACAACCTTTAAAAGCGGTGAATATGCAGATACTGAATATGTTTTAAGCTTTATGACATCAATGCAGAATACCTATAAGGCTTATATTGATAATATAAAAATTATTGAGATTAAAGAGCCATTTAGGGGTGATTTGTTCCAGGATTTTGAAGGATATACAAAAACTAATAAGGAATACTACGGTGGTGTAAGCTTAGTTGCTGATAGTGATGATGCTGAAAATACACTTATGCAGTATGACGGAACCACTGCCACCAATACATCGTCTGCACAAAACAGAATTGTTTTGAATCCTACAAACAGTGATATTACATTGGGAACCTATTATACTCCCGGTGAAAAATTCAATCTTTCTTTTAAATATAAGGTTACTACCGAGGAGGATGTCAATTTTTATCTCCGTTCAGGAAAAAGTAAAACAAATGCTTCAACAATCAGTAGTTACAATACAATAACATATTTATCTAATACGCTTTCTAAAGGTTCTGACGATGGCTGGACTAACTTTACAGCCACCTATACAATTCCAACTTCGGTGAAAATAAGTGGCGTTTCTACTCCGGTAGACTCAAGCATACTTGATACAGAAAAATCAATTCTTATGCTTATAGGCGGAAGCGGAACAGTGCTTATTGATGATGTGATGGTTTACCGCGTGACAGATATTAAGGTTACCGGCGATTCTAAGTATATTGAATGGGCGGAGGATACATTTGAATATGCTACTGCCACCAGGTATAGTCCCACCAAGGCACGTGTAGGCAATGTATATTCATTCTCACTGGGTGGCACCGTTGCAGAGGTTACCTACGGTGACGAGGTATTGGTGCCCGATGAAAACGGAATTTACAGCTTTAAGGTTGAAACCGGTAAGGTGCTTAATATTCCCGACCTGGGTACAGTAAAGCTTAATACAAGTCTGGATGATGATGTTACCGAAGATACAATAAAGGTTCTTGGAATCGGAAACAGCTATACCAATGATGCAACTGCAATGTTGCCCGAAATTGCCCTTGCAGAGGGAAAGGACCTTCGCGTTGGCCAGGCAACAATCGGAGGAAGTACTCTAGAAAAACACTATACCAATCTTGCAGAAAATAACGCCGCGTATACGTTCCAATATAACAACAAGGGTGAAGGTACATATACTAAGCTTTCTGAAAAAGTAACTTTATCCGAAGCCCTTTATGCTGCCGATTTGGATTATGTTACCATTCAGCAGGCGTCTCCCGCAAGTAGCAGAGATTACGAAACATTCTTTGAACCCTATTTAGAAACAATTTTAGATGCGATTAAAGAATATGCGCCTAACGCACAGATTATGGTTCACGAAACATGGGCATATAGTGAGGTTAAATCTCAGCACTTTGGTGCAAATACATTGGAAAAAGAATCTTATTCTCAGATAGATATGTATGAAGACATTGTTGCTAACTATAAACAGTTAGCTGCTGATGTTTGCGAAATTGCTGAGCAGAGTAAGTGTAAAATCATACCTTCCGGTACAGCTTTCCGTATTGCCCGTTCTCAGCTTCACAACGCTATGTTAAACCGCGATAATAACCCGGGTCACGCAAATTTCCTTGGAAGATTAATAGGTGCTTGTGCTTATTACCGTGCTATTATAGGTGAATCCCCCTCTAAATTTAAACCTACCACCTCAAGTTTATTTGGTTCTTCAAGCTATATGAAGTATCCTACTTCAATGCCTTATGACCACGACGGTGATTCATCAACAACAAAAATCGAAGATAAGGTTATTCTTACTGCAGAGCAGGTTAAGGCTTATATTCCTTTGTGCATTGATGCTGTTGATGAGGCTTTTGGTTATAAAGAGAGCAATACCGAGATAGCAATTCCCGATGCAGCAAAGACGGTTAAGGCCAAAAACGGCGGTGTTTCTATTCGACTTAAGAGTGAAACAAAGGGTCAGGCTCTGCGCTTTAAGTCCTCTGTGCCGGTTGCCGAAAGAGGAAAAGCTTACGATGATGGTTATAAGCTTGTAGAATATGGTTCTCTTGTTATTTTAAGCGATGTTTTAAATAATGCGGCACTTGTTCACGATGGTAAATATGGCGCAAATGAAAAAGCGCCTGTTAAGGCGATAGCCTATAATGTGGCTGACAACACCGATATAATTTTCGGTGATGACGGCACCAACTTGGTTTTCACCGTAGCAGTTAACAATATTTCTATTGCTAATTACGGTATGGATATAACTGTCAGAGCATATGCAGTTTACAAAAACGAGACAACAGGCGATGAGTATTATATCTATAGCGACAATACTCAGACAGGCTCAATCTTCTCTGTAATGGAGACTATTGAAACAACCTATAATGCTTATGTTGAAGATAATTCCTCTCTCCCTGAGGGGATGGAGGCAGATAAGCTTAAGGAAGATTATGATGCTCTTATTGCAAACGCATCTACTGAGGCTAAAACAGCTTTTGCAGATTGGAAGACCAACTAAGTATGCCAACAGGAACAAAGAATATAATTTTGCTTTAAAGTAAGGTTGACCCTCAATGAAAGAGGGGTTAAGATTGAAGTTGTTTTCGACAAATTTATTTGTCGAAAACAACTTTTTTTAGGAAGATAGAGACTTAAAAAACACCCCACTACTGACAGGACAAGGTTTATTCTAAAAGATTAAGCAGTAATAAAAAAATTAATTATTAAAAAAACACTTGACAAAATTTGGAGAATCGTGTATTATATAAAACGGTTAGCAAATGCTAACTGTTTTATATTGATATTAGTTAGCCTTAGCTAATCGTGTTAAAAATATGAGACTTTTAAAAGGTTATTATATCTTTTATGTTCAAAATAGGTTAAAGGTGGCTACTTTTTATGAATACTCTCAAAAATGTTAAGGTGGGTCAAACCGTAAGGGTTGTAAAGCTTCACGGCGAGGGACCCGTAAGGCGCAGAATTATGGACATGGGAATTACTAAGGGTGTTGAAATTTATGTTCGTAAGGTGGCACCCCTTGGTGACCCTATAGAAATTTTTATTCGAGGTTATGAGCTTTCTCTTCGCAAGGCCGATGCTGAGATGGTTGAGGTTATATAGCCCAAAAGAAATAAGCAGGGTCTTTTTCTTTTAGGCGGCAGTTAGCCGCCGCTAATTTTGAAAGTGAGGAAAAAATAATGAGTATAAAAATTGCGCTTGCAGGAAACCCCAACTGTGGCAAGACTACATTATTCAATATACTAACCGGTTCTAATCAATATGTGGGCAACTGGCCCGGGGTGACGGTTGAAAAAAAAGAGGGTAAGCTTAAAAGCGACAGCAATGTTGTTATAACCGACCTTCCGGGAATTTATTCCCTTTCTCCCTATACTCTTGAAGAGGTGGTGGCGAGGAATTATCTTATAGAGGAGCGTCCCGACGCAATTTTAAATATTGTTGATGGAACTAATCTTGAGCGTAATCTATACCTCACTACTCAGCTTTCTGAAATTGGCATACCGGTTGTTGTTGCCATTAATATGATGGATGTTGTTCGTAAAAACGGTGACAAAATAAACATAGAAAAACTGAGTTTAGAGTTGGGCTGCCCGGTTGTAGAAATTTCTGCCCTTAAAGGTAGTGGAATTTATGAGGCGGCTGAGGTTGTAATTAAGGCCGCAAAAAAAGGCCATTGGGTTCCTGCAAACTGTTTTTCTGGAAAGGTTGAACACGCTATAGCCCATATTGAAGAGGCAGCAATACATAATATGCCCGAGGAACAACAGCGTTGGTATGCCATTAAAATTTTTGAACGGGACAAACGGGTTTTAGAAAAATTAAAACTTTCTAAAGAAACAATTAACCATATTGAGGCGGATATTGTTAAGGTTGAAAAGAGTTTAGATGATGATGCCGAAAGTATTATCACCAATGAAAGATATGTTTATATAGATGAGGTTTTAAAGGGTTGTTACAAAAAGAAAAATTCCGGTAAGCTTACTACCTCTGATAAAATAGACAAAATTGTTACCAACCGTTTTTTGGCACTTCCTATATTTGCACTGGCAATGTGGCTTGTTTATTATGTTTCTATTGGCTCGGTAGGGGATTGGACTGTAGGGTTTATGAACGACACCCTTTTTGGACAGTGGATAATCCCCGGCGTTACAGCAGGTTTAGAAGCTATTGGTTGTTTGCCTTGGCTTACAAGTCTTATTGCAGACGGTATTGTAGGCGGAGTTGGTGCTGTACTAGGGTTTGTACCGCAAATGTTGATTTTATTTTTAATGCTTTCTCTTTTGGAAGATTGCGGATATATGTCACGTGTTGCTTTTATAATGGATAGAATTTTTCGCAAGTTTGGTCTTTCGGGTAAAAGCTTTATTCCTATGTTGGTTGCTACCGGTTGTGGCGTTCCGGGCATAATGGCCTCACGCACCATTGAGCAGGAAAGAGACCGCAGAATGACGGTTATGACTACGGGATTTATTCCTTGCGGTGCAAAGATGCCAATAGTTTCATTTATTGCGGGAGCGCTGTTTGGTGGAAGCCCGTTAATTGCTACTGCGGCATATTTTATAGGTATGGGTGCAGTTATAGTTTCGGGTATTATACTTAAAAAAACCAAGGTTTTTGCCGGTGACCCGGCTCCCTTTGTTATGGAGCTTCCGTCATATCATGCGCCTGTTCCGGCAAATATTTTTCGCGCAACCTGGGACCGCGGTTGGTCCTTTATTAAACGCGCCGGTAGTGTTATTCTTGTTGCAAGTGTTATTATTTGGGTACTTAATTCTCTTTCCTTTGAAAATGGCTTACATTATATTACAGCAGAAAATAGCGGTGCTTCTATTTTAGAACTGCTTGGTCGTCCTGTTGCTTTTATTTTTAGGCCTTTGGGCTTTGGAAATTGGCAGGCCGCTGTGGCTACGCTGCTTGGCCTTGTTGCTAAGGAGGAGGTTGTTGGTGTGTTTGGCACGTTGGCCGGAATGGAAGACCTTTTGGGTAGCGTAGAGTCCGGGGACCTTACCTCTTTGTCAAATGCAGGTAGACTGTTTTTTGACAGTTCACTCAGCGGTTTTTCCTTCCTTATATTTAACCTTCTTTGCGCACCCTGCTTTGGTGCTATGGGGGCAATTAGAAGAGAAATGAACAGTGCAAAATGGACAATAGGCACCATTGCTTATATGTGCGCGTTTGCTTACGCTGTTTGTTTAATGGTTTACCAGTTTGGAGCTTGGTTTATAGGCCGTGGCAACGTTTTTGGCACAATGGTGGCAGCTATTATTTTAATTATTATGTGTTACCTTCTTTTTAGAAAAAATAAAAACAAATAAAGGGAGTAGTTTTTGTGAATTGGCCAACATTCATCATATCGGCTGTTTTGGCGGTTATACTTGTTGTTATAATTGCGGTTCAAATTAATAATAAGAAAAAAGGAAAAGGTTCTTGTAACTGTGGGTTATCCTGTGGAGGATGCACAATGAAAGATTCTTGCCACAAAGAGAAATAAAGCAAACCGTCTTATGCTAATTAGCGTAAGACGGTTTTTAAGTGATTGTTTAAAGAATATTTAAAGTATATAAGAATTTGTGGCACTCATACCTATTAAAAAAGCAATAACAAATATGGCGATATAAATTACAATAACAGCTACTACCGAGATTATTGTACCAACAAGAGCGCCCAACCCACATTTTTTAGCTTTAATAGGCTGTGGGTCGTTCCAAACTATCCACAAAATAAAACCTACGAGGGGGAAGAAAAAGCCAAGCCACCACCAACCGGCAGAAACGGGGCCTTCTTGAATTTTAGCCTTAAAGCTTGGCGATATTTTATTACCGCAACCAATGCAAATGGCGGCCTTATCATCAATTTCTTTACCGCAGTTAGGACAAAACATAAAGTCACCTCTTATTTAAGTTATATAAAAAGTGTCTGCGATTTATTCTCGCAGACACTTTTGTGATAATTAGAACAATTTGTCGGGGTCTACAACATATTTGTCCATAAGTATTTTAACAAAATCAATAAGTGCGAGAATACTGCCTAAACCAAAACAGAAAGATGCAACGATTTTAACTACACCTTTTTTGGTTTCGCCCATTAAGAAGTTGTGAATACCAAGGCCGCCTAAGAAGAAGCAAATAAGAGCAATAGTAACCTTATCTTTACCGGCGAGGTCGCCCTCGGCACCCTTAACAGCTACACCGCAGTTAAGACAAACAGCAGCATTCTCAGGAAGAGCATTACCGCAGTTAGAACAAAATGCTGTACCCTGACCGGTTTTAACACCGCATTTTAAGCAGATGGCCTGGTTATCATTCATAGCTTCGCCACAATTTTTACAATACATAACTTTACCTCCGAAAAGAAAAAATTAAGCCTTTTTGCCTGATTTCAGTATAACACAGGCAATATTTTGTGTCAACAAAAAATACCAAATTACAACAAAAATGTAATTATTTTTAACAACCAATTAATTAAAAACCCCAGGGCGATTAAAAAAATTACACCTTTATCTATATATTTATTACCTGTAACATTAAAGTCGAAAATAAAATAAAAGTAGAATATTGGTACAGACCAAAACATAGGGTGAAATTTAAAGGCAGATACAATATCTAACCTTAAAAGCGCAAATAAAGCTCTGGACATTCCGCATCCGGGGCAGGGCAAACCAAAAATACTTTGAAAAAGACAGGGGAATTTAAGCGCCCAAAAAATTAAAAGCAAACCTATGTAAAGGGTTGTGGCCAGAAGCTTTCCTTTTAAATTAATTGGCCTATTCAACACTTTTCACCTCGCTGTTTGAATTTATAAGAAAATTATAAAAATCTTTAGCAACAGGTGAAATAAATTTAGCTTTATTAATGTAGGCATAGGTGTTTCGCATTTGGTTATAGTCTATTATATTTAGAAAAACCGTGTTGGGTTCCATTTGTCCTTTCCAAGAAAATTCTGGAATAATGGCTACACCAAAGTTAAGGGCAATGCATTTTCTAAGGTAATAAGGGTCTTCGCTTTCAATAATTATGTTTGGGTTGAACCCCGATTTTTTACAGGTCTCAACTGTTATTCTTCTAAGAGAACTACCATCACACATTGTTATAAAGGGTTCATCTTTAAGGTCGTTAAGAGAAAGCTGCCTTTTTGAAAGGGGATTTTGGGCAGAGGCGGCCACTCTCATATTCTCACTAAGCAAAAGAGTGCCTTTAAAATCCGGATATTTATCAGATTGCTCATCTATAATAATGTCATAGCGTTTTGTGTCTTCGGTTGAAAAGTCGTGGGATAAATGGAAAATAACATCTGGGTGGTTGGCTTTGAATTTTGCCATATAATCTAATATTACACGGCGTTCGGTTCTTATAAGAACATAAATATCACCAATCTTTTTGACCGCTTCGGAGGTTAATTTTTCTATTGCCGTATCTAAGATTTCAAAAGAAGACTCTAAAGCTTTTTTAAGAATTCTGCCTTTTTGGTTCAGTTGGATTTTATTGCCGCTGCGGTCAAAAAGCTCACAGCCCAGCTCTTTTTCAAGCTTTTTTACTGAAAGAGAAACTGAAGAAGGGGGAACCATATATTTATTGGCGGTTTTTGAAAAATTTTCATTTGTGGCGCTTTCTAAAAAATAGCGTAATTGAAGTAGTTCCATATTATCACCCCTTCAATTTTACTATATATTAGAATAAATAGCAACTGAATTTTTGTTTGTTTGAAAATAAAAACCGCTCCAGGGAATGTTTATCCCAAAGAGCGGTTATAAGCTATATTTATTTTGTACCGAAAATTCGGTCACCTGCATCGCCGAGGCCGGGAAGAATGTAGCAATGGTCGTTAAGCTTATCGTCTAAACCTGCGCAGTATACCTCAACATCGGGGTGGGCGGTGGTGAAGGCTTCTACACCCTCGGGAGCGGCAATGATACACATAAATTTAATGCTTCGGGGGTTGAACTTTTTAATTTTATCTACAGCATCAATAGCAGAGCCGCCAGTTGCAAGCATGGGGTCTAAAACAATAACATCCCTTTGTTCAAGGTCGCTAGGCAGTTTACAGTAGTAGTCAACAGGTTGGTGGGTTTCGGGGTCGCGGTACATTCCTATATGCCCAACCTTTGCAGCGGGAATAAGGCTTAAAACACCGTCAACCATACCAAGACCGGCACGAAGAATGGGAACAAAGGCAAGTTTTCGACCGGCAATAACCTTTGTGGTAGCCTTCATCATAGGTGTTTCGGTAATAACCTCTTTAAGGGGAAGGTCCCTTGTGGCTTCATAACACATAAGCATTGCAATTTCACTTACAAGCTCCCTAAACTGTTTAGAACCGGTGTTTTTATCTCTTAAAAAGGTTAGCTTGTGCTGAATAAGGGGGTGGTCCATTACTACTAATTTCTTGTTCATAAAAATTACTCCTTATTTTTTATTTCTCTTTCACGTTCAGCTTGTGATTTTCTTAGATAAATGGGTTGTAAAAGCTTAGGGCTCAAGGCTTTTTCTATAGACGATAAAGAGGCTTCTATTGCTATACCTGCCGCTCTTTGAATAAGCAGGTGCTCAGGTGACAAAGAAATGTTTTCACAGTTTGTGCAGATTTCAAAAAACAGCTTTGCACCGTCGCCCACTAAAATAATATTTTGCCCGTCATATTTTTCCACAAGTTCTTTTAACAAATCATCAGCCATTATAACTCTGTCGTTTTCCAGTCGGGTGATTTCGCCATTTGTAATTTTAAATATTCCGTTATAAAACTGATTGCAACGTGCATCCATAAGACCGCAAAGGACACCATTAAAACCGGGCATATTTTTAAAGGCTAAAGCCATTGCTTCGGTAGCCGAGAAAGAAAAAACAGGTGTGTCGCCACCCAAAGCCATACCCTTTATTGCCGAAATTCCTATTCTTACCCCTGTGAAAGAACCGGGACCGGCTGTAACGCAAAAAGCGTCTATTTGATTAATGCCAAGCTTTGCATTAGAAAGTAGTTGTTCGCACAGAACAAGCAGGGTTTCAGAATGGGTGAGATTAATGTTTAAAAAAGACTCGCATATTAATTTGCCGTCCTCTGCAATAGCGGCCGAAACCGATTTTGCAGTGCAATCCAGGGCCAAAACACGCATATTTAAAGCTCCTTAATAATGTTATCGTCTAAGGCGGTAACGGTAATTTTTCGTGGGTTGTCGCCCATACCTTCGATTTCTACCGTTATGTGATTCCCATCAAGAGCGGCTTCAATGTTTTCGCTCCACTCGGCAACAATAACGGCTTCTTGGTCGTAATAATCATAAAAGCCTATAGAATAAAGCTCGTCCTCATCGCTTATTCGGTACATATCAAAATGGTATATGGGAAGCCGACCGCCAAAATATTCATTTATTAGCGCAAAGGTGGGGGAAGTGACATCACCGTTATACCCTAATCCTTTGGCAAGCCCGCTAGTGAAACAGGTTTTACCGGCACCAAGACCGCCTTTAAAGGCTACAACCGTTTTTTTGCTTATAGCCTGTCCCAAACGTTGGCCGATTTCTGCCGTGGCGGTGGCAGATGTTGATATAAATTCTTTTTTCAAAAAGCTTTACCTCTTAAAATTTATGTAGAACTAATTAGAAATTTATTCTTTACTTTTCATAGTATATCACATTTTGTCAAAAGTTTAAAGTATTTACTTGAACATTTTATTATTTTACTATATAATAATTATATATTTTGTTGGGAAGTGAAAAATTGCGTTCTATTTTAAACTCTATAGCAGACTATATAAGAGAATGTGATAAATGGCTCTTTCTGCTTTGCATAGCCGCAGGGGGTTATGGAAGCCTTGCTGTTTTAACAGCTACGCAGCATATTGGAAGTAACAGAAAGTTTTTAGTACAGGTGTTTACAGTTGTGCTTGGAACGGCTGTAGCTATTTTTATTTCTCGGTTTGATTATAATATTTACAAAAAATTGTGGCCCCTCATTATGGGTGTTTGTCTTTTTTTGGTTTTGCTTACCTTTGTTATTGGGTTTGGCCCTGCCGGTACCGACGATAAGGCCTGGCTTATGCTTCCGGGCGGTCTTACCTTTCAGCCGTCAGAGCTGCTTAAAATTGCTTTTATTATAACCTTTTCTCTTCATTTAGAGCATTTAGGTGAAAATATTAATAAGCTTAAATATTTAATACCTCTTCTGGCCCATGGTTTTGCCCCTGTGCTTTTAATACACCTGCAGGGCGATGACGGAACGGCTATAATTTTCGGTGTAGTTATGATAACTATGCTATTTATGGCCGGTCTGAAGCTTAGGTATTTTGTGATTTTTGCTGCGGCTGTTGTGGTAGCTGCGCCCCTTGTATATTTTCTTGTTTTAAACCCAGACCAACAGGCCCGTATTCAAACTATGTTGGATTTAGAGTCTGATTTGCAGGGTACCGGTTGGCAGCAGTGGCGCGGAAGAATAGCCCTTGCCAACGGCGGTGTGTGGGGTCAAGGCCTTTTTAAGGGCGAACTTACCCAAACAGGAGCAGTGCCAGAGGGGCATAACGATTTAATTTTTGTTTCCATTGGCGAAGAGCTTGGAATGGTGGGGTGCATAGCTGTTCTTATATTGCTTGCGGCAATATGCCTTAGAATACTTAGAATAGGCGATATTGCAAGAGAAAAATCGGGCAAGTTAATTTGTGTTGGTGTATTTGCTATGCTTGTTTCACAAATTGTAGTTAACCTTGGAATGTGTCTTTCTATTACTCCGGTTATTGGTGTTACATTACCGTTTTTTAGCGCCGGTGGCACATCTTTAGTTTGCCTTTTTTGTAGCATAGGTGTTGTAATGAGCATTTATATGCACCGTAATGCGCGTCTTATGAGAATTCACGATTAAGAAAAGGGTTGTGATAATATGAAAATTCTTGTTACAGGTGCCAAGGGCTTTGTTGGAAAAAACCTTTGTGTGACCCTTAAACAGGCGGGTCATACTGTTTATGAGTATGATATTGAAAACACCTTTGAGCAGCTTAATGCCTTTACCAAGGACTGCGAGTTTGTTTTTAACCTGGCAGGGGTAAACCGCCCTGAAAGGGAAGAGGAATTTATGGAAGGTAACTGTCGGTTTGCAGATGATTTGTTATCCCTTTTAGAGGCAAATAACAACAAATCTCCCATAATGCTTTCAAGCTCTATTCAGGCCGAAAGAGATAACCCTTACGGCAGAAGTAAAAAAGCCGGGGAAGACCTGCTTTTCAATTATGCAAAGAAAAATGGTGTTAAAGTATTAGTCTATCGTTTCCCAAACCTTTTTGGAAAATGGTGCAAACCCAACTATAACAGTGCCGTTGCAACCTTTTGCCATAACATTGCAAGGGGGCTTGAGATAACCGTTACCGACCCCGCTATTTCTTTAAACCTTGTTTATATCGACGACCTTTTAGAAGAAATGCTTCGTGCATTAGAGGGCGAGGAAACTATAGACGGGGCGTACTGTAAGGTGCCTGTTATATATGAAAAAACCTTAGGTGAAATCACCGGGCTTATATATTCCTTTAAGGAAAGCCGAATAAACCTTTCGGTGGCAGATATGTCTGATAGCTTTACCAAAAAGCTTTACAGCACTTATTTAAGCTATTTACCCGAGGATGAGTTTTCTTACCCCCTTAAAATGAATAAGGATGAACGAGGCTCATTTACCGAAATTATCCGCACGGCCGATCGGGGTCAGTTTTCGGTTAATGTGGCAAAGCCGGGAATAACCAAGGGTAATCACTGGCATCACACAAAGAACGAAAAATTTTTGGTGGTAAGCGGTAGGGGAGTAATACGTTTTAGAAAGCCGGAAAGCGATGAAGTTTTAGAATATTTTGTAAGCGGTGAAAGATTAGAGGTTGTAGATATTCCTGTTGGTTACACCCACAACATTGAAAATATTGGCGACTGCGACCTTGTTACTTTTATGTGGTGTAATGAGTGCTTCGACCCCGAACACCCTGACACCTTTTTCTTAAAGGTTTAATTAAAAGCTTCTGGAAAGGAATAATAAAATGAGCAAATTGAAGGTTATGACAATTCTGGGCACAAGACCCGAAATTATACGCCTTTCGGCTGTAATCAAGTGTGCGGATAAGTATTTCGACCATATTTTGGTTCATACAGGCCAAAATTGGGACTATACACTAAACCAGGTGTTTTTTGAGGACCTCGGTCTTCGTGAACCCGATTATTATTTAGATGGTGTTGGCAAAAACCTTGGCGAAACAATGGGGAATATTATTTCTAAATCTTATGATATTATGTTAAAAGAAAAGCCCGATGCTCTTTTGGTTTTGGGAGATACTAACTCGGCTCTTTCAGCAGTTTCGGCCAAGCGCCTCAAAATACCGATTTTTCATATGGAAGCCGGCAACCGTTGTTGGGATTGGAACGTCCCCGAAATGACCAACAGAACTATAGTGGACCATATTTCCGACATTAATTTACCCTATACCGAGCATAGCCGACGCTATCTTTTAAACGAAGGGATAGACGGTAAAACAATTTTTGTAACAGGCTCACCTATGAGAGAGGTGCTTCGCGACCACTTAGACAAAATAGAAAAAAGCGATGTTTTAGACCGTTTGGGGCTTGAACCTAACAAGTATATTCTTCTGTCAGCGCACAGAGAGGAAAATATAGATAATGAGGATAATTTTATTTCTCTAATGTCTTCCATTAACGATATTGCAGAGCAGTATCAGCTTCCAATTATCTATTCAACCCACCCCAGAAGCAAAAATATTATAGAAAAGCGTGGCTTTAAGTTTCACCCACTGGTTTCAAGCCTTAAGCCCTTCGGTTTTATGGATTATAATAAGCTTCAGAAAAACGCTTACTGTGTACTTTCAGATAGCGGTACACTTTCTGAAGAAAGTGCTATGCTAAATTTCCCTGCCGTACTTATAAGAACCTCTACCGAGCGTCCCGAGGTTTTAGATAAGGGAACTGTGGTTATAGGAGGAATTAAGGGTGACGATGTTAAACAGGCTATGGATCTTGCGGTAGAAATGTTTGCCAACGGTGAAGAAACAGTAATGGCTGAAGATTATGCCGATACAAATGTTTCTGTCAAGGTGGTTAAAATTATTCAAAGCTATGCAAAAATAGTTAATATTACAACCTGGCTTAAGAAATAATATATAAGCTTTACGGCTTAATATAAGAAATTAATAAAAAGGAGAATTATTATGAATTCACAGGTACATAAGCTTTTAAATCAACAAATTAATAAAGAATTATATTCAGCATATTTATATTTGGATTTTTCCAATTATTTTAAAGCAAAAGGCTTAGATGGCTTTGCAAACTGGTATATGATTCAAGCTCAGGAGGAGAGAGACCACGCAATGCTTTTCTATACCTACCTGCAAAATGAAAATCAGACAGTAACCTTAGAGGCAATTGCAAAACCCGATAAAATTTTCGAAACAAATATGGATGTTTTAAAGGCTGGCCTTGAGCATGAGGAGTATGTTACATCTTTAATTAACGATATTTACAGTGCTGCTTATGATGTTAAAGATTTTCGTACTATGCAGTTTTTAGATTGGTTTGTTAAGGAACAGGGTGAAGAGGAAACCAACGCCAACGACCTTATCTCTAAAATGGAGCTTTTTGGCTCAGACCCAAAGAGCCTTTATATGCTTAATCAAGAGTTGGCCGCAAGAGTTTACAGCGCCCCCTCTTTAGTGTTATAAAAATAGAATTTAGTATGAATAAAAGCCACTGCTTTCTGAAACAAAGCAGTGACTTTTTTGAATGTATAGAAAATCAGGGTAGGGAATATTTTTGCTTAGTGGGAGCATTTAGAGTCTATAAGTTTTTGGAGCCATGTTTCAGGCAAAACAAACTCTTTTTCTCCTATTGAAATAGAATAAGCTAAGTCGTTATACGAAGTAACAGTCATTTGAATTGCTAAATTTGGTTCTTCTGCAAAAAATCCATACACAACTCCACACTCATAGCAATTTTCATACATACCGTTTGATTTTTTAACCAAATCATAAAACCCAGCCTCAGTAGGATTTTTTTGAGTCGTCACCTCATGTATAAAAGCTTTGATTTTTTGGTTTTCTGTAATTCCACCTCTGCAAGTTGTATGAAGGAGGCCTTTTTCGCTATTTCCATAGCCAGATGTAAATTCCAATCTTACACAGTTGTTTACAGAAAAATCAAATATTGGCAAAGATGACTTGCGATAAATATAGCACCACTCACTGTTGGGGATACGGCGTATCAATATATTTTTACTGTTATCATTTTTAATAGCAAATATTCTGGTTTTAAAAGCGTCCATTAAATGTTGCGAATTTTTTTCTTCACCTTCAACATTACCAACAAATTCTAGCTCACCTAAATAATTAAAGTCTCCATCACCAGTCAAATAATTACCTTCTTCGCTAGCTAAATAAGTGTACGATACACCCCAAGGGCTAACCAAGTTGCCATCTTTGTTTTGGGTAAATACAACGCTTTCATCTTCTGTAGAAACAGTATTTATAACATTTGTAGAGTTTTCATTTGCTTTTGTAGGAACGCTTTTAGAACATCCGCACATGAAAAGAACAAAAGTAGTCAGTAAACAAATAGATTTTTTATATAGTTTTCTCCATACCCTCTAGCATTTTATTATAATATAATAATTAACTTTTTATTTCTTAAATAATTATATCACATAAAGAAAACAACCGCAATCCTTAAGATTACGGTTGTCCTTGGCGGAGACGGCGAGATTCGAACTCGCGGGGGATTGCTCCCTAACTGATTTCGAGAATTGTGGCTCTAACCGATTTTAAAAGTACGTATTAGAATTTATTGGAACTTTGAAAACCCGAAAAACCCACTGTTTATAAGGGCTTTAAGCACCCTCACTACTCAAAAACCGCACCAATTCACAGGTCGCGGTTTTTTCGTGCTTTTGGAAAATTCTAATAAATTTCTAATGCGTTTTATTAGATTATCGTTAGAAAAACGCTCTTTTTTGTCCGAATTTTCACCCGTTTGGCAGTGCTTTCAAAACCGCGGTTCACTGCTACAACACCCAAAATCATACGGGCAAATTGGAATAGTTTACCGACTAATCTAAATCTATTTTTCTCTCCTTTTTGCCGGGAACTGCTTCCATATC
>JAFQQN010000013.1 GCA_017410605.1 Clostridia bacterium | reverse complement strand
GTCCTTTCCGGGTATGGAAGCACCGAAAATTTTATTACTAAACGTATTTACGGGAACGGCAGTATGGATCGTTGTACTGCTTCTCGGAATTAATTTGATTGGAGGAAAATATACAGATATGGCTAAATCAAAAATTGTAAAGGCAAATGAAAAAATCGCCGAAGCAGTAACCGGCGGTTACAAAAAAATTGAAAAAGGTGTGGTAGAAGGCTATAAAAAATCGAACAAGGGGTTGTAGGTGGTTACACCAAGCTCGAAGATAAGTTTGTCGATGCCTACCTCACAAAAGACGGCGAAACTGTTGAAGAAGCAAAAGTAAGATTGAAAGATAAAAACAAATAGAAAAAGGGCTGATTTAGCAAAATAATTGCTAAATTAGTCCTTTATATTTTGTTTCGGTGGTTCGAATCCACCTTGACGGAGATTTTATATCCGTCTGCGAAGCAGACACCAAACTTCTTCACTATTCACTATTACTTATTACTTGCCAAAATCGACTTAAAGAGAATAGTGAAAAGTGAAGAGGTAAAAAGTAAATCGACAAACCCCTGTCGAAATTTGTCGATTTTGGAAAGGTAGTACAAGTTCGAACCCCTTTGAAATTTTGACCTATATGTTCGAACCACTACATGTTTTGATTTGACAAAATTGTGTTGAAATCTGTATGTAATCATAAAACATAACTTACAAAAGAACCCGCGATAGTATCATCGGGCATTTTTACAGGACTAATAGAAAATTTGTTTTTTAGCCATAGCCGATGTGACGGTATATTACGAATATCACAATAAGCACGCACTTGATACACATTTTCATTTTTTGCAATTTTTATAATTTCCTTTAGCATCGCCGTAGCTATCCCTTTACACCGCAAATTTGAATGTGTAATTTCAATCATATTTATGAAGATTTCATTTTGTTCAATTGGTGCAGGTATATCTCTTTTAAACGCCCACAAACAACCAACAATGGTATCATCATTTTTAGCAACAAGGAAATATCCGTCTTTACGAATTACGTCTCGCATATAAGGATAATCTTTTAACATTTGTACTTTTTCAAGCTCAGTTCCAATTCTTATAATAAAATTTTCATCCATTTGAGGTTTTATTCTCCTTAGCGGTGTTTATAGAAGCAATCAGTAAAATCCTAATTGTTGAGCAAGTTTTGTTGATTCTTTTGTATATCATTTCATCAATATAGTCTGTTTTATAAAGCATTTCAAGCCATTTACCTGTTTCACTTGCTTCCTTAAGGGCGATTTCAAGTTTTGCGATAAAATCGGCACGACTGTGACCATACTTGCTCTCGGCAATGTTGGCACAAACGCTTGTAGCGCTTCTGCCAATCTGATTTGAAATGATAGTTTCTTTTCTATGACGAAGTTCTTTTACTAAATTAAGAACATCAACAGATAATTGCATTGATAAATCAGAAAGTTTATCTTCCTTCATTTCTATCACCTCGGGCTTATTATACCATTCTTTTGCACGAAGTGCAACATCGTTTGCCGAAGGCAACACTATTTATGCGAAGCATAACACTGTTTGCGAAAAGTCGCAACTTCGTTTCGTGTCCGCTTCGCGAACAACGATGTTCTCTCTATGCTCGAAATGATGTTTGCAACTAAAGTTGCAAAACGATGTTGTGCCCTGCGGACACAAACACAAACAAATAAGGACTTGCTTTCGCAAGTCCTTATTTGTTTGGTGGGAGCGGGTGGATTCGAACCACCGAAGTCGAAGACAACAGATTTACAGTCTGCCCCCTTTGGCCACTCGGGAACACTCCCATATTAAATTAATGCACAACCAACTCTAAAAAAAGTGGAGCTGGTGGACGGACTTGAACCCCCGACCTGCTGATTACAAATCAGCTGCTCTACCAACTGAGCTACACCAGCATTTTTACAGCGCCCAATTATAATACCACAAAAGGTGGGCGCTGTCAAGGGTTTTTTTAGCTTTTTTTAGAAAATTTTGTTTTTGATTAGACTATGGTATTTATATGGTCGGGTAGCTTATCTTAGCATATTATTAAAAGATATTTTTATACAAAAAACTATAACCATAATATATGGAAATAGTTTTTGTAGTTTAGTAGATTTACTTGTCTTTCAGAACAAGCACCTTGACCTTTTTTATACCGTAATATTCAAAAGCCTTTATTGCTTCCTCGGTTATTATTTCCCCAGCCGAAATAATGGGGACGGCAGGTGGACAGCCCACATTGGCCGACGCTAATATTCTGCCAAGGGCTAAATTTACAGCTATTTCTTCTTTAGGGCCGAACAAAGCTTTTTTTATACTTGTTGCGGCTTTTGAAACAACCGCGTTGGGAGAAAAACCACAAATACTTTCTTTTTTAGGAACCGAAAGAAGAGCTTTTTCTAATGCTTCAACCTCTGCTTTGGTGTTTTCTAAGGTCAGCATAAAGGTTATGTAGTCGGGGTCGCAAAATTCACAAATAATATTTCTGTTTTCCAAAAGCTTTGCAAAATCCGTTCCCAGATAACCAAAAGGCTTGGTGCTTATGGTAAGCTTTAGAGGCTCATTTCCTATAAGTGTAAAACCCTTTAAGGCTAAACGGGATTTTAAATTATTAAGCCTTAAAATAAAGGTAGAAAGTTTTTCTTTATAGCCATTTGAAAGGTATAAATTAAGCTTGTCTAAAGACTGCAAAATAAGGTATGAGGGGCTTGTAGAGCCAAAAAGAGCCATAGCCTCTTTTGCGTTTTGAACAAAATAACTTTCACAGTTTTTAGAAATGTGTAAATATGCCCCTCCTGTAAGGGCTGGAAGGGTTTTATGCGCCGAGTCACAGCAAAGGTCTGCCCCTAAATCTATAGGGTGCAGGGAAGGGGACAAAAACTTAAGATATGCACCGTGAGCATTGTCTACCAAAAGCAAAACACCATATTTAGCACAAACCTCGCTAATACTTTTAAGGTCTATAATGTTACCTAAATAATCGGGTGTGGTTAAATAAAGTGCTGTGGGCTTTCTTTCAAGACTACAAAGCTTTTTTTCAACATCGTCAGCCGTAATATTACAGCTAAGGTATGAGCATTTTTGGCTTCTTAGCCATTCAACATCAAAATCTAAAAGACCGGCTGTAAGGGTAAAAACCTTATGTGCGTTGCGACCTGCAAGAATAAAGGGTTTTTGCCCCTTCGAAAGGGCATAACCTCTTGAAAGCTCAAGCATGGCGCGAATACAAAGGGAAGACCCCTCGGTAGAATAAAGGGTGGCAGCACTGCCGAAAATGCTCGAAGCGTTATCTTCGCTTTGCTTTATAATCCCATTGGCTTCATAAAGGCTGTCGGCACCCATGATTTCGGTTATATCTAACCCCTCAGTGCCTAAACAAGCCTTGCCCTTGTGGCCGGGCATATGAAGCCGAATAGGAGATTTGTTGTTATATGTATTAACAAAATCACAAATTGGAGTTTTCATATTAGTTTTCCAACATTTCACTTGCGGCTACCATAATGGCACATTCCATTCTCTTTTTAAATAGCTCACAACCGTATTTATAAACACCGTTAACGCTACCGGTAGAATGGTAAGCATTTGCGGCACAACCACCCGAGCAATAAAGCTTTGCCCAGCAATCTTTACATTCCGGGCGAGTGTAGACATTGCAAGAGGCAAACTCTTCTCTTATAGCGGGGTTATTAACACCCTGGAAAACATCACCAAGCTTAAATTTTTCTTCGCCAACAAATTGGTGACAGGGGTAAAGGTCGCCCCAAGGGGTAACAGCCATATATTCTGTTCCCGAACCACAGCCCGAAATTCTCTTATAAATACAGGGGCCGCCCTTAAGGTCTATCATATAGTGATAAAAGGTGAAGGGGTTGCCCTCTTTTCTGCGTTTTATCATAAGCTCAGCCAATTTTTCATACTGGTCGAGCACAACAGGGAGATCATTGTAGGTCAGCTCAGAGGGTTCACCGGGGGCGCATACAACAGGCTCCATACTAAGTTGGTCAAATCCTAAATCAAGCATAGTTTCTATGTCTTTTACAAAGTCGGGGTTAGCATGTGTAAAGGTGCCGCGCATATAGTAGTTTTTTCCGTCACGGGCCTTAACAAGCTTTTGAAATTTTGGGACAATTTTTTCCCAACTTCCGTTGCCGGAATAATCAACCCTGTAACGGTCGTGTATTTCTTTTCTTCCGTCAAGGCTGAGAACTACGTTGCTCATTTCTTTGTTAGCAAAATCAATAACGTCATCATCAATTAAAACTCCGTTAGTTGTAAGGGTAAATCTGAAGTTTTTATTATGCTTTTTTTCAATACTACGGGCATATTTAACAAGCTGTTTTACAACCTCAAAATTCATAAGAGGTTCTCCGCCAAAAAAGTCTACCTCTAGATTTTTACGGCTACCAGAATTGGCAACAAGAAAATCTAAAGCCTGTTTTCCAACCTCAAAGCTCATAACAGCCCTTTCACCGTGGTAGTTGCCCTGACTTGCAAAACAGTAAGAACAGTTAAGGTTGCAGGTGTGAGCAACATGAAGGCAAAGAGCCTTTACCACATCACCGTTTTTGCGCTTTAAATCACCCGCCATAGGCTCGAAGGTGTCTTCCGAAAAAAGCTTACCGTCAGCTTTAAGCTCAGAAATTTGGTTATAGCACTCTTTAATATCTTCTTTTGTCACATCGTCGCGGCTGTCGTATTTTAAAAGCAGTTTTTCGGTAATTTCTTCAAGGTTTTTGTCTTCAAAACAGGAAATAATATCGTAGGCGACATCGTCTACAATATGTACCGAGCCTGAGCAAATATCTAAAACTATGTTAAGACCGCCAAGTTTATACTGATGTATCATTTTAAACCACCTATCCAATAAAAAATGAGCGTTATTCACGCTCATTCTTTTGACTTTAATTAGTCGTTGTTTTCGTTCTCGCACTGCTGATTAGCAATACCGCAGCTGGTTTTACATGCAGACTGGCAAGAAGTTTGGCATTCGCCGCAACCGCCGTTTTTGGCGCTATTGCAAAGGTTGCGTGTTTCAAGAGTTTTAATGTGTTCCATTTAAAACAACCTCCAAAAATAATTTACAAAAGAAGTATATCACAAATTCTGACTGATGTCAACAAAAAACAAGCTATTAAAACGTTTTAAAGCTTAGAAAATCCATGGCAGTTAATAAGGGCATCAATTTTTTCGCCGCGTTTACACATTGGGCATTCGTGAGAACTGTAGCTGCCATAATCGGGAAGGTCTTTGGGGTTAAATACCGAATGAACAGGAAGACCGTCACATTCTTCCATTGTGGCAAATATTGAAGAAATACCCGAAACCTGGCCGCCGTAATATTTAACGGCATCTACCGCAGCCTTAGCGGTGTTTCCTGTGGCTACCGAAACGGCAAGAATAAGAACATGCTTTCCCGTAATCATAGGAACAATATTGTCACGGAACAAAAGCTGACCGTTTTGAACCTCAGGGGTTACAATATAGATTGTTTTGTGAAGATTAATGTTGGTGAAATCAGATTTTTGAAACTCTTCTGCCAGGCAGGTGCCAACAACCTCCATACCGTCAAGGCAAAGAATAGTATCAACAACTGTATTGTTGAAATAATAAGAACATAGTTCTTCGGCTATTGCTTTGGCTTCAGAAAGGCGGGATTTTTGAGCCGCAACGTCAATGTAATAATTGCTGTGGCTATGGCTTGTTGCAAAATGACCTCTTGCAACACGAAGATACAGGTTATTTCTTTTTGTTTCATATTTAAAGGTATTATTGGTTGGCATAAATTTCCTCCTGAATATAGATTACATATTTATTTTATAATAATTTTTACCAAAATACAATACTATTTGCAAATTAAATTTAAAAACCTCTTTTTCACATTTAAAAGTGTTGTGAATATAATGATTTTGAGGACAACTTTCAGGAGATGATTTTAATGAATAATAATTCAGAACATAACAGCCATATGAATAAAAGTGTATGGAATATGCCGGAGGCTAAAAATTACACCAATTGGCAACAGCCGGAGTGGAATAATAACCAGATAATGCAAAATAATCAAATGTCACAAAATGACCAAGTGAGGCAGAACAACCAAATGTGGCAAGAGGGCCAAATGGTGCAAAGCAACCAGTGGCCTTCGGCAAACGACAACCACACCGGAAGTGTAGATGTGAGAAGCTTTCAAGAAATGCTTATGGAATCTATAGGCAGATTTTTAGTCTGCCGGTTTTTAATTGGAACTGAGGAACTTGTAAGTGCTGCAGGAATGCTTAAAAATGTGGGACGGGACTATTTTATTTTAGAGGACCCCTGCACAGGTATGTATACTACCTGCGACCTTTATTCTGTTAAATTTATATCAGTATTACCTGAGGATTTTTCTCTTAATATGTCATCATATTGCCGACGAAGGCTTTATGAAAATGCACCTATTTTTCAGCCAGGCATATAATAAAGACCCCGGAGAAACTTATCTTCCGGGGTCTAAACTTATTCCATTTCGGTATAGGTATTGTAAAGCTCGAAATATGCGCCTTTTTTGTTTATAAGCTCTTTATGGGTGCCTTGCTCTAAAATTATGCCATTACTGAGAACAATAATTTTATCGGCATTTTTAATTGTGGTAAGACGGTGTGCTATGGTGATGGTGGTTCTACCCTGGGCAAGTCGTGAAAGGGATTTTTGAACAAGTCTTTCACTTTCATTATCCAGCGCTGAGGTGGCCTCGTCAAGAATAAGAATAGGGGGGTTTTTAAGAAATACCCTTGCTATAGAAATTCTTTGCTTTTGACCGCCTGAAAGCTTAACCCCACGCTCACCCACATAGGTATCATATCCGTCGGGAAGAGAACGAATAAATTCGTCGGCACCTGCCATTTTTGCCGCATCAATAATTTCTTCATCGGTAGCATCGGTTTTGCCGTAGGCAATGTTTTCTTTTACTGTGCCTGAGAAAAGGTAAACATCTTGCTGAACTACACCAATGTTATCTCTAAGAGACTTAAGAGTAATATCCTTAATGTTTTTGCCGTCAATTTTGATGCTCCCGGTTTTAAGGTCATAAAACCTGGGGATAAGGGAAGAAATGGTTGTTTTGCCTCCACCTGACGGGCCAACAAGTGCAACATTCTGGCCCTTAGGAATGTCAAAGGAAAGATTATGTATTACCTCATCGTTTTCGGCTGAGTAGCGGAAAGTGACCTCTTCAAAGGTTATATTTCCGTCTAGGGTTTCAACCTGTTCACAACTTGGACGGTCGGTAATTTCGGGCTCAACATCAACAACCTCAATAAAACGCTCAATTCCGGTCATACCTCGCTGAAACTGCTCAGCAAACTCAACAATACGTCGAATAGAGGTAAGAAGAGTGTTAACAAAAAGCAAATAAGCAACTAGGTCTGCGGCGGTAATGCCGCCGTTTTTAAGAAACAAGGCACCTGCTACAACAACTATCATATACATAACACCGTCAAAAAAACGGGTGGCAGACTGAAACTGCCCCATATATTTATAAACCTTTTTCTTTATCTCTAAAAAGCCAATATTGCCCTTTTCGAACTTGGCCTTTTCAACCTCTTCATTTGCAAAAGATTTTACAACCCTTATGCCTAAAAGGCTGTCTTCAACCTGAGAATTAAGCTCGGCTACCTTTTTGCGTGATTCTCTAAAGCCTGAACGCATTTTTTTGTTGCATATTCTAAGTACAATTGCCATAGGTGGAATAACAGCAAAAACGATAAGGGTCAGAGTAAGATTCATTCGCGCAAGAATAACAAAAGAGGCAATAATTTTAATTCCGGCAATGAAAAACTCCTCAGGGCAGTGGTGGGCAAACTCTGTAACGTCAAAAAGGTCGCTTGTGATTCTAGACATAAGAGAACCTATTTTTGTGTTATCATAGTAAGAGAATGAAAGCTTTTGTAAGTGGTCAAAAAGGTCTCTTCTTAAATCGGTTTCAATTTTTGTGCCCATAATGTGTCCTACGCTGGCCATATAATAATAAGCAGCAGTATCGATAATTCTTAAAATAAGGTACAAAAGGCCGCATCTTACAATAAATTCTAAAGTAAGGGCCGAAATATTTGTTGTTGCAAGGTCGGTTATTTGCCTTACTATAAGGGGTAGTACAATTTCACACACAGTTGTTAAAGAAGCGCATAAAAGGTCTAAAGCAAGGATACCGGCATATTTTTTGTAGTAGGGAATAAACCGTTTTATTTTAGAACCTGTGGAAATGTTTTGTTGCATTGTTTTCACCTTGTTTTTTAAAAGTCTGTTTTTTTAGAATAATCTACTTATTTATTGTTTTAATATAGAGTTATAATTGTAAATAACTTAAGTTTTTATAACACGAAATAATTTTAACACATCTATTTTTAAAAATCTATAGTTTACCATAATGTTTTTAATAATTATAATTCTATATAATAATAAAATCATTGCTATTTTGTTAATTTTTAGGTTGACAAAATATGAATTAAGTGCTATAATACCTAGGCTGTTAAAATAGATTATTTGCGAGTGTGCTGGAATCGGCAGACAGGCACGTTTGAGGGGCGTGTGTCTTTGGCGTACGGGTTCAAGTCCCGTCACTCGCACCAACTTTTAAACCTTACAAATGGCTTAAATAGGCTATTTGTGAGGTTTTCTTTTTTCTCAAATGTGCCTATGTTCTTTGTTGTGTTCTTTTTTGCGCTTCGTTTTGCAACAAAGCCGCCATCATATCTAACACTTCAACCTTATATGCACATATGTGGTATTATGATTTTTTTGTCCATTGACTTCATTATAAAAAAGAACTATAATTCGTAATACCATAATTTATTAAGGGGTAGATAATATGGAGCAGCTTAAAATAAATCGTGAAAAATCTGTTCAAGAGAACTTCTTAGGTTGCAACGCCGTTTATCATGGATATGCGGGTATGCCTGATGATTCGGGAAGGGTTTATACCGAGGAACAGTGCGAGTTAGAGGCCGATAGAATAAAGGCTTTAGGCGTTAAAATTGTTCGCACATATCATAAATGGTGGGCTTGGAGCCGTGACACCGGCTGGGACTGGGAAAACGATACAATGAAGGCTTTTTACCGTTGGTGTGAGCGTATGCAAAAGCGAGGCATTGAGATTGCTCTTCACGGTGGTTGGAGCTCTTATGATGATATTATGGGTTCCTCCTTTGCGGGGGCGAGTCCTTTTGCGGACGGCGGTCTTTCTTTTGAAGAGGCCTTGCCAAACTTTACTGCTTGGGTTAGCGAATGTCTGCATCAGCTTATTGAGGTTCGAGGCTTTACAAACATTAAATATTTAATGCTGTTTACCGAGTCAGAGGGAATAAGAAACCGAGGCCTAGACGATTGCTATTATTGGGAAACCGCCTCAAGAGCCATTCATAACCGTTTATTAAAAGACGGACGAAGGCATTACGTAAAACTTGTTGGCCCTAACGAAAACATTCGCCGTTGGGACGATTTTAAGTTACTGAAATATACTGTTGATAACGCCTCTGACTTTTTAGATATTCATAGCGCCCACGTTTATGTAAATACAGAAATTGCTTCAAAAGACTGTGTTTATTCGGGCAACTGTGCCGCATGTTTGCAAAAACCCGGTTTCAGGGTTGGCCAACATGTTGATTTAAAGCCTAATACTGAATATGAAATGTGCGGTTATGTTAAGGTTGTAAGTGAAGACTATCTTCATATGAGCGGTACTGTAGGTATGGGTATTTTAACCCTCCCCGAAAAGCATAGTCCCGTTCAGGGGGCGGCGGGTTACGCTATGGGCAAAAACGGCACAACAAGGCTTACAGTCAACAGCGTTAAAATGGTTGACCCTGCTCCTTATGAGGAGAATTGGTTTTTATTAAAGCACACCTTTAAGACCGACGATAATGTGAACGGTGTTTTTGGATTTTTTAGTGACATTCAAACAGGTGCAGTAGTTTATGGCGACGATTTTTGCCTAAAAGAGGTTGGAAGCACCGAAAATCTTCTTAAGAACCCCTCTTTTGAAGAGGGCGACCTGCATTGGAATAATGTTATGGCAAGAGTGGGTTTTTACGACTCTTATGTTGCTTGGTATGAGTGGGAAAAGAAGATGCTTTCGGTAGTAACCGACGGCAAACCGTTCTGGCATGACGAATATAACAACACATTTAGGTTTATGGAAAGATTTAATGACCCTCTGCACGGAACCCGTGTTGTTATGGGCAACCTTGGTATGCTTAATGCGGGGGCACAGTCTACCCTTATTTGGACCGCATTTGACCAACAATGGCCTAACAATCATACCAATAATAATGATTCTTTTCAAGACGGAAATCACCGCTGTGGGCTTATGCCGGTGTTAACCCAAAGCCTTGTGCCTTATCCCGATTATTATGCTTTTGGGCTTCTTGCAAAATACATAGGCGGTGAGGGAACAAAGATTTTTGCCGAGGAAAAAGCAAGTGAAAGGCTTCACCTTACCTTAAGTGAGCAACCTGACGATAATATTACGGTTGTGGTAGCAAGTATGAGGCCTGAGTCGGCAGAGTTTAATGTTGATTTAGGAGCACCGTGTGATAAACCTTTTTATAGACATCTTTTCTCGCCTGAAACTGTAAAGCCTGACGAAAAGGCTGAACTTGTTAAGGCCGATAAGACGGTTTCAGCCACAGGGGGCAGTTTTAGTGACACTATACCGGCCTATGGTGTAGTGGTTTATACAACTAAGGAATAATTAAAAGAGCGCTCTGTTGTAGAGCGCTCTTTTAATTTATGATGTCTTTTATACAGTATAAACTGTTATTTTTTGATCCCTTCAGTAAGTGTTTTGATAAATGAGTCATAATAATACTTTGGGTCTTCTAAAATCTGCGATTTAAGAGCCTGAGCCTGTGGAATTCCGGGCAAAAGAAGTTGGAAAGAAAAAAGTATCTGGCCTAAATTTTCAACCTTACAGGTAAGAAGAGCGCCACCCTCGGTTTTTTCAATGGTAATATTTGTGTCGCGCTCGGTCTTATACCTTAAAAGCATTTTTAAAACTGCGTTATAAACTTTATCTCTAAGTGCGGTGGAAACAGTATCCTTTAATGTGTTGCTAAGGGCAATACCCTTTGGGGTTATTTCGTACATATCCTTTGAAGTTTCTGTAGGCACCATGTAACCGTCACGCTCAAGCTGAGCAATGGCAGTTTGTGTATCAAAATAGTTTGAAATACCCTCGTAGTGGAATAACTGGGCGGTTTCTGTAACCGGAACAGGCCCACTAAGAGCGGCTAAGAGATAGCATATTAATATTTTAAGGTCACCGCTGTCAAACATATTTTCAGGTGTGATTTTCTCAAACAGATTTGTCATAATTACTCCTTTTTTATAGCTTATCTGTACCCTTTATAATAATGTGTTCTTTAAGTGTGCAACCACTGATTGTAAACATAGGGGTTAACTGTTTTAAAACGGCTTTCAAGGGGTCGTCATCGCTACCGCAGGTCATAAGAACAAAAACTTCGCGTTTACCTTTAATGGGCGGTTTTTTGTTTTTGTATTATTCATTTTTCATTATTCAATATTCATTATTCATTAAATTGGATTTCCGTAATGAATAATGAATAATGAATAATTTTAAAAATCAAACCGAAATTGTTTTTGTATAACTAACTTTGAAGTAATTAACTATGAGTTAATTAAACGCCTTTTATGATTTTCAAAACAACAAAATAAATAACGATCAAAGGATATGTACTGTCTATCGACTGCTAAAACACAGTATTTATGCGGGTTTCCGCTTGATTACTATAACGCTACTCCGACCAAACTTCCTCTGAGGCTATTGTTTTCAGAGGATTTTTCTTTGTTTAATGCTGTCCAAATTTTGACCTTTAAGGTAAGCAAAAAAGGAACGATACGAATTATTTCGTACCGTTCCTTTCGTTGTTTACGCCGTCTGCATCGTCTTGAGTCGTTCCTTCTCAGCAGCAATCTCTGCTAGTTTTATGGCTATCATTTCTTCGAGCTTAACCTCACATTCTTCGTAGGTTTTTGTATACACATTACAACTCTCACGCTTGCCGTTGGCGTTGGTGGGTGTATATCGCTTCAGAAAATGGAAAAAGTATATAGTAGAAAACAAACGGAGGTAAAATTATGTTTAAACACGAAAAAATGCTTTTTCATCCTGTAGCGGTAGAAAAACCCAATCCGCAGTACGCGGCGCTTTTGCAAGAACAGCTTGGCGGCGGTAACGGTGAGCTTAAGGCGGCTATGCAGTATATGTCCCAGAGTTTTAGAATTAAAGACCCTGAAATCAAGGATTTGTTCCTTGATATTGCGGCAGAGGAACTTGGTCATATGGAGATGGTTGCACAGACTATCAACCTATTAAACGGACACGATGTTGATGCCCAGCAGGTGCCGTCGGGCGAGATTCAGTCCCACGTGATTTTAGGTCTTAACCCTGGTCTTATCAATGCTTCCGGTTACTCTTGGACGGCCGATTACGTGACGGTTACGGGAGACCTCTGTGCAGACCTGCTCAGCAATATCGCATCTGAGCAACGTGCTAAGGTAGTTTATGAATACCTTTACCGCCAGATCGACGATAAAAAGGTGCGTGAAACTATTGACTTCCTTTTAAACCGTGAGGAAGCGCACAATCAGATGTTCCGTGATGCCTTTAACAAGGTACAAAACTCAGGTTCCAACCGTGATTTTGGCACAACAAAGGCTGCTAAAATGTATTTCTCAATGTCGGACCCAGGCCCTAATGCATTTGCGACAAATGATACTAAGCCTGTTTCTTTTGATAAGTAATATTAAAACCGCTGAAGTTTTTACTCTTCAGCGGTTGTTTATTATAACTTAAAACAATATGGTTTCATAATTTTTCCAAAAACTCATCTATTTCATTATGAGATTTGAAAATAATAACATTTTTATCTTTATATTTTTCAAGTAACAAATATACCTGCGGCAACTCTTTTTTAGGAAAATTTATTATCCACTCTTTAAATTCTGCATCAAATTCTTGTTCTATCCAAGGCATATCCTCTCTCGGTTTCCCGATACGCGACTCTACACCTGAAAGGCACACCGAAACCGGAAAATCAAGCAAGAAAACCGTATCACATTCCTTTAGGCGCATTTTAAGAGTTCTGCCGTAGTTGCCATCGATTATCCATTTGTCTTGTTTTAAAATATGTGAGAGCTTTTGATCAAATTTCTCGCGTGAAACGTTGGTTTTATCAGAGTTCCAAAACAACATATCCAAATGGAAAAGAGGCAAACCCATCTTGCCCTGCAGTGCTCTTGAAAAAGTGCTTTTACCAGCACCTGGGCAACCTATGACCATAATTTTTTTCATCTTAGAACCTCAAAAATCTATATCTATTTTATATTCATCATCAATAAGCACATAGTTTACATTATGCTTTTTACATAAGTTTAAAACCTGTGAGTTATCTTGCAATAAGCCATCAATCGAGCAGTCATCGTTAAGGCGTTTTTCAATAACTGAGGCGAATTTCTTAATATCATCAAAATGATTTCTTATATAATTCTCGCTCATCACAAGGCAATAATATTTTATATGGTCGAGATATTCCTTATCGAAATCATCTTGCCAAGTGAACGGAATATAGCAACCCTCGACAATAAGATTTTGCTTGTTTTCTATGGCAGTTTTAATCATTTCTCGAACTATAGGCCATAGATATTCGGTCAAGGCACTGTCATCACTCAAAGGTGTAAGCTTGGTGTTACCGCTACGAATTAAACCCATTTTAATATGGTCAATTGATAGATATGGGTATTTATATTCTTCAAGTAAGTTTTGAGCAAGAGCGGTCTTGCCAGTGTGCGAAGCACCTGTAATTAAAATAATCATTGCTTTCATCCTTACAAATGGGTTTTATTTTACTGTTACCAAATAAACGGTATCAAGCGGTACTTGACTTTTTGTTTATACTTAACGTATCCATCAAGTTCTTTTTCGAGAAAAATTTCCTCGTCCTTAATCCTTTTCGCTATGATAAAAGGATATGCAAGAAAAATTAAAAACGAATACACCGAGCCGAGTACCAACGGCATTGATAAAAACAAAAGCAAGGTTACGCTGTACATTGGGTGTCTGACTATTCCATAAAGTCCCGTATCTATTACTTTTTGGTTTTCCTGTACTTCAATAGTACGGCTTAAATATGTATTCTCTCTTAGCACCTCGGCATAAAGAATATATGCTACCAAAAACACCACTGCCATACCAACAGAAACACCCTTGGGCAAGGTATATAGGTTAAAGCGAAAGTTAAGACCTGCAACAATAAACCCTGCCACAAACATAAGACCGCTCCAGTTTATAACAAGACTTTGTTCCCCTCTTTTCTCTTTTGCGTTCAGTCTGCTTTTTAATAGGTCAGGGTTTTTGAACATCATTACAATTCCCGCGAAGAACATGGGAATAAATAAAATTCCCATAAGTAGCCATCCATTAAAAAATGACAAACTGCCTGCTGGTAGGAATATAAGAAGGCCTACTAAAGCTACACCTAATATAAATTTTATTATTGCTGAGATAAACAGTTTTAAGGTCATTGTAATTCTCCTTAAAATAGATTTTATTTACTGCAATAAACTTTTATTGCTTCGCCTATAAACTCTGCCGTACCGTCACCGCTCTTATCGATGTTGTTTTTAAAGCGTTCATCGGCGACGTACATTTGGCCAAGCCCCGATAAAATTTCGTTTGTGCAGGTGTAGTAATTTTCGGTTATATAGTTTTGCAAATGGGTTACCAATGCCTGTGCTTCAACAGAGTCGGCGGTGCATCCGTTTTGCATACACTCGGCAAATTTGGCAAAGACTGACATTAAACCGTCATTTACCTCTTGCCATTTGTCTGAAGTATAATTGGC
Organism: Clostridia bacterium; assembly: GCA_017410605.1. Classification (GTDB taxonomy): domain Bacteria; phylum Bacillota; class Clostridia; order Oscillospirales; family Acutalibacteraceae; genus UMGS1279. The sequence goes on along the minus strand of JAFQQN010000013.1, from coordinate 19,085 downwards.
TGTTTTTTCTGTGTGTTCTTTATAGGCACCTGTGTTGCCAAAGCGTTGTTCTACTTCTTTATCATAACTATTTTTATAATTCATTACCAATACTCCATCTTCAAAATAAGAATTGGTGAGTTCAAAATTTTGAACGGTGCTATCCATAAAGAGCGGTTTATCGTCTTTATCAGCGACAACGGGTGTTACAACGAGGCTTAATTCATCAATGGCGTTGGCGCGCTGAAATGCTCCGTTTATAATGCTTCCGCCCTCTAACAGCAAGGTATCTATCCCTACTATGTTTTTGAGTTTAAATAGCGCAAGTTCAACGTCAATTTTGTCTTCACCCGAGAATATGTAAGGTATTTCCATTTCTTCAAGGTAGCCTAGGTATCGCTCGTCGACATTTTCGGATAATACCTCAATAATCTGTGCGCCGTCATAACCAGGGTCGCCATCGGGGTCGATAATGCGATTGGATTTCCAACCGAGCTTACCGTTGGTATCGAAAGCAACGGCATAAAATCCTGACAAGTTTTCGGGTATAAAATCGGTCTTTTCTTTTGTCTCATACGCACCTAAATCGGGATAGTATCCGCCTGTAAAACTGCTCTCCATAGTAACACGACCGCAAATAAAACCGTTTGTTTTTAACTTGTGGTTGATTTCATAATATATTTCGCATGCTTTAGCACTTGTAGGACTGCTCAAAAAATCGCCTGTAACCTTACCGTCAATTGAGGTTACCATATGGCAGATTATGTATGGTCTGTTCATAAAATCACCTATATTAAATATTGGCTCCACTTGTCAGGGGAGCTGTCAACGAAGTTGACTGAGGGGTAGTCGTTCTCGCCCTCAGTCTTTTGCTTCGCAAAATCCACCACCCTCATCAGATGGAGGCTGATTTTAGTCGAATATTACCGACTTTTTCTTTCCGTTTTTGTTTTTGGGATATTCACGTATTCTTACGATGAAATCAAAGTTCACAGCTTCTAAAGTGCCGGATTTTTCAATCAAAATTCCGCCTTCGTTCACTTCGTTGATTGTTCCTATAATTTGTGAATTAAAGGTGTAAATAATACATTCTTTATTTATAAATTTTTGTGCTAGTTCAAACATTTCGCTGTCCTCCGTTTTTCTTTTATTTATTATGTTTTTTAAAACTGCTTTTTCATTTCGCTGAGTTATAAAGATAATTATAAGCAGTAAAAATATTGGGATATAAGAACTCATTTTTATCCCCCTATTTCAGCGTATAGTGACTTGGTTTCTTGATTACGGTATTCGTGCTTTTCGTAATAGCCGATAAGTGCGCCGCCCGCGTCACGCAGAGCTACCATATAAACGTCTTTGTTTTCCTTATCGTTGCGATAAGTATAAACGATATTGTTATCCTCACTATCGGCAAACCAAGCGACTACGCGGTCAATTTTGGCATTAGAATCAGCATTGTGGCAATTCTTTATGCTTTTGCCCGTAAGGTTGGTATGATAACGCGAAATAGACGCAGGGTTCATATAAACCACCGTATGCTCTAAATCGCAAATAACAACCGGTGCTGCGTCTTGCTCTAATACGCTTTTGAAAAATTTTGATAGTTCCATATTATTTCAACTTCTTTCCGTCACAAAAGGCGTTGCCTACCTTTTCGCCAAGTTTTATGTAGGTGTGGTGAACAGAGTCGTATGTGATAGCCTCTAATTTTTCAGGGTCGATTTGTCCGTCTTGTCCCAGCACCGATTCATCCGCGCTGACATTTACAATCTCGCCGATGCAAATACCGTCTTCATTAAATTTTAAGAGTTTACATTCAACAGTCATAGGAAATTCGTTGATTATGGGCGCATTTATAAAGGCGGATTTTGTGGTGGTAAGACCTGCTTTTTCCATTTTATCGAGAACCTTGTTGCCCGAAACAATACCGACATAATCAGCCTCTACAACGTGCTTTGCATCGGCAATGCTTACTGTGAAAGCACCGCTCTCGATAATGTTTTTAGTTGTCTTATGGTCATCAGAAAGGCAAACCATAATCTGATTTGTATCGTAAACTCCACCCCAAGCCGCATTCATACAGTTTGGCTTTCCGCCCTTGTCGTAAGCCGCAACAATAAATACGGGCATAGGATAGACACATGTTTTAACTCCAAAATTTTTACGCATAAAAAAGCACCTCTTTATTTAAAAATTTCATACGGCCAGTCGATGATGCCGCCAAATTCTTTTACGTTTGTATAGCCTAAGTTTACAAGTTCTTCGGATGCGATTTTGCTTCGTCTTCCGCTACCTCTTGTTTTTTCTTGTTTGGCGATGTATAATAATAATTAGTCGAAACTTGTCAGTTTTGACTTCCCTAAATTAAAGATAAGGCGGGAAGTGTAAAATGAAAATCCATCTTCAAAAAGCAATAACAATAGCCCTTACCTTTTTGCTTTTCATTTGCTTTGGTGGTTGCTCCGAAAAAGAGAAAACACCAACAGAATCGCCCCCCATAATAGATGCCGATGTTACGATAGATGATACACCTGAGACTGAATCCGAGGAATCTGAACCCGAGGAATCTGAACCCGAGGAAACCGAACCGCCAAAGCCTGCGCATATTGGCGTAGAAAGGATTACCTTGAGTAAATACTCTCTCACTCTTCTGCAAGGTTCGAACGATATGCCAATTGTTACAATGCACCCCACGACTGCAACCAATAAGGGCGAAATTTGGTCTAGCGACAACACCGACGTTGCAACAGTTAATAGTATTGGAAAAATAACCGCTGTGGGGGTAGGCAGCTGTGTTGTTAACGTTCGCTCTGCAGATAATCCTAATGTTTTTGCTGAGGTTAAGGTAACCGTTACGCCTTATGTTGCTCCTAAAGAACCCGAGGTTACATACATTAATGGAATTTTAATCGCCAACAAAACATACGCATTGCCTAGTACATATAACCCTGGTGTTGACCCTGTCGCAAAAGCCGCTTTGCAAAATATGTTCGACGCCGCAAAGGCAGATGGTCTTAACCTTTTTATTAGGTCGGGATTTAGGAACTATGCAACCCAACAGAGGCTTTATAACAATTATGTTAGCAGAGATGGCGTGGCCGAAGCCGACCGATACTCTGCAAGGGCAGGCCACTCTGAGCATCAAACCGGTCTTGCTTTTGATATAAACAAGGCAGATTCGAGCTTTGAAGGCTCTCCTGAGGCAATTTGGCTTGCCGCAAACTGCCACAAATACGGGTTTATTATTCGTTACCCGGCAGGGAAGGAAAGCATAACCGGATATATCTACGAACCGTGGCATGTAAGATATCTTGGTATTGAAGTCGCAACGGACGTTTATAATAGTGGACTTTGTCTTGAAGAATATTTAGGTATAACGTCAGTTTATCAACAGTAAAAATCAAAAGAAGATGCTCGGTGTCCGCGCAATATAGATTGAAGTTCACACTGATGTTCTTTGCACCTCGCGTCCAAAGTTGGTTATGAAGACTCGTACCAACAGCCTATGAAATACAAGATTTCATAGGTTGTTTTATTAGTAGATATAATAATTTTTAAAAGTAAAATAAATCTTCAAAATTTTTATCCAAAGCAATACAGAGGACTAATGCCAATTTCGCCGTGGGGTTGAATTGCCCTGTTTCAATAGAACTGATAGTATTTCGGGATACACCGACTATTTCGGCTAACTGTTGCTGAGATAATTTTACTTCTGTTCTAGCCTTTTTTAGATTGTTTTTTAAAACAAGAGATTCTTCCATTTTGTCACCCAATGTTATCTAATATATAAACAATTACATTTAATATACAACAAATTCCCCAAATAACTGACAAACCTATATCCGCTTTCTTTTTTATTTTTATTGCATCTAATAATGATTTTGAAAACATCATACCTGAATATATTGTCCATATTGTAGCTGTACTTCTGTCAAACATGAAGCTTTCAATTAAAACAAACACCATGCATATAAGAGCGCCGACAGAGGCACTGACAGCGTATGAATGTAGTTTAATTTTTTCTTCTCTTTCATCACCATTTAGATTCTCGTCACGACTCATTTTTAAAATATCTTCTTTGTTCATAAAAAAACTCCTTCGACAAGTTTTCTGTGCATAACAATATTATACATATACCAAGTAAACTTGTCAAGAGTTGTTTCAATTTATAGTAATTTGAATTTATTTTTATCAAACTCCAAAAGTCCATCGTCACGCATTTTGCATAGTTCGTTTGACATGGCACTGCGGTCAACCGACAAAAAATCGGCAAGCTGTTGGCGGTTAAAAGGAATTGTAAAGCTTGCGCTATTTTGCTTTTTTGCTTGTTCGGACAAATACGAAATTAGCTTTTCTCTTGTAGAGCGTTTTGACATATGCCCTAATTTCTGCACAAGCTTACGATTTTTTTCAGAAATAGCAAAAAACATATTTTGTACAACCATCAAGTGGAAACGACAGGCTGTAGGACAGGTTGTAATAATTCTTTTTACATCAAAAAACATAACCGTGCTATCCTCTATAGCAACCACATCATTAAGCAGAACTCCGCTTTCAGGAGCAACATAAGCCTCGCCAAACATTTCCCCCACTGCAATTTGACCCAAAATACTACGGTTACCCCAATAGTCGTCCTTTTGTATATGAAGAGCACCCTCTACCAACACAACAATATCGTTTAAATATTCACCCTGACGGAGTACATATTCGCCCGTTAACAGCCAACTTGCGCAATGGCCTGTGCAGATAAAACTTGTTCCCGTTAACGCACCTTATTTCGACGGCGCAAAGTTGCTTGTTGCGGCGGATTGTAGCGCATTTGCTTATAGAGATTTTCATAACCGGTTTATTCGAAATCACATAACACTTATTGGTTGTCCAAAGCTCGATAACGCTGATTATTCCGAAAAGCTGACTGCGATTATTGCTAATAATAATATCAAGAGTGTTACAATTGTGCGTATGGAAGTCCCCTGTTGCGGTGGCATTGAATACGCTGTTAAACAAGCTTTGCAGGAAAGTGAAAAGTTCATACCGTGGAGGGTTGTCACCATCTCTACCGATGGAAGAATAATAAATTAAAAACTGCCGATGGGGAATGTTCTTTTCTTCGTCGGCTTATTCTTTGTTAAATGCGCATAAAATTTTATAAAATCTTTATTTTAATAAAAGTTTTACTTGACATTTTAGGAAAAATATAATATCATATTATTTGTTCAAGTTAATATGCCGCTGTGGTGGAATAGGCAGACACAAGGGACTTAAAATCCCTCGGTAGCAATACCGTACCGGTTCAAGTCCGGTCAGCGGCACCAAAAAATAAGACAGTCTTCGGACTGTCTTATTTTTATCCAATCCGAAGGAATGGTATGTAATCACGCGTAGCGTGTATGGCATCACCGCAGGTGTATTTTCCTTCGGATTGATTACATACATTTCTTTGAAATGATTGCATCCAACACTTCGTGTTGACTACATACCGCAACAAGTTGCGGATTACATACAATGCTCCGCATTGATTTATCGCCACTTTTATGCTATAATACACCCAAGGCGGTGATTATATGAAAAGAATCTATTTGCTTATTTTATCTGTGGTTTTAATTTTATCTTTTTCTGCGTGTGGTACTAATCAAGAGAATAACAGCGAAAATGATTTACCCATTAATAATTCACAAACTGATATTGATACAAGCAAATATATTATACAAACACCCTTTTACCAAATATATGAGGAAGACTTACAAAAATATAGATATAGAATAACAAGTGGAAATGATATATTGGTTGAAGATATTAAAACGGGAACCGCACCTCGAATTGAGGATAAAGGCGAGGGTGTTCTTAAACTTCATTTAGGATTTGGAACGAACGCTTTTTCTGTGAAATATTTCAATGTATACGATAAAACTATATCTGAAGAATTTAACCCGTTTAGCATATACGCGGATTACATAAACACTAAAACAAAAGAATACTATATCGCTTACTTTAAACCTGAAGAAAAGCCAAAACTTTATATAAAAGGATTTTTCGAAAGTTCGAGGTATTCAAATGAGTTGGACTTGAATTTTTCTATGGCAACTTGTGAAAAACTAGTTTTCTTAAATGAAACGGAGATTTACATAGAGTATATAGATAATAATTCAGAAAATGTGAGAAAAGTAGTTAATTTTAAGAATTAAATAAAAAGAACGAAAAAATCCTTGGTTTTCAGGCATTTTTAATTCGTGTCATTAAGTTCAAACTACCCAAAGCATTCAAACCCGAACCTTTTACCAATCGGTGAAACGTTCGGGTTTTCGTTATACAAAAAAACAAAGCCCCTTTCGGGACTTTGTCTACAGTCTAAAACCGTTACAAGAAGTAACGGTTTTGTCTTTTAGAATTATTCGGTAATATCTTGAACAATAAGGGTGCGAACCTCGTCCTCAGTCTTTGCTTCGGGCTTGGCGTCGCGCTCTGCAAGAAACTTTGCGGCAACCTGAGGGAAGAGAGCATAGCTGAGAACGTCTTCTTCGCTCTTGGCAAGGCCTTTAGCTTCCTCGCGGTATTTATCCATCTCAGGCTCAAGAAGGTCGGCAGGTCTACAGGTAATAACCTCAGCATCGCCAATGGCTTTTCTTCTGACTGCCTCGTTAACCTCACCGGGAACCTGGCCGTACTCGCCTCTAAGAAGACCCTTAGATTCTTTAGTAACCATTTTATAACGCTCACCTGAAAGCACGTTCAGTACAGCCTGTGTACCAACAATCTGGCTTGTAGGGGTGACAAGGGGAGGATAACCAAAATCTTTTCTAACGCGAGGAATTTCTGCAAGTACGTCATAATACTTATCCTCTGCATTAGCCTGTTTAAGCTGACTGATAAGGTTTGAGAGCATTCCACCGGGAACCTGATAGAGGAGGGTGTTAGTATCAACATTCAAAACCTTGGGGTCAAGGCTGCCTTGTTCTTTAAGTTTGTTAGCAACCTTTCTAAAGTGAACAGCGGCATCGCTAAGCTTACCTAGGTCTAAACCTGTATCTCGCTCAGTTCCCTTAAGGGTTGCAACCAAGGCCTCAGTCGCAGGTTGGGAAGTACCGTTGCCTAAGGGGGAAAGTGCGCAGTCAACAATGTCAACACCTGCCCAAGCGGCCATAAGGTTTGTCATATCACCGGTACCGGTAGTGTTGTGTGTGTGAAGGTGAATAGGAACCTTTACAGCCTCTTTAAGCTTTTTAACAAGGTTATATGCATCAACCGGCAAAAGCAGGTTAGCCATATCTTTAATACAAATGGTATCTGCACCCATTGTTTCAAGCTTTTTGGCAAGGTTAATAAAGTATTCTTCGTTATGAACGGGGCTGATTGTGTAGCTTATTGCAGCTTCACAAATACCACTGTATTTTTTAATGCTCTTCATAGCCTGTTCCATGTTACGGGTATCGTTAAGAGCATCGAACACACGAATAACATCTATACCGTTTTCAATAGATTTTTTAACAAAAGCATCAACAACATCATCGGCATAGTGCTTGTAGCCGAGAATATTCTGACCTCTAAGCAACATCTGAAGCTTAGTGTTGGGCATAGCCTTTTTCAGCTTTCTAAGACGCTCCCATGGGTCTTCACCCAAGAAACGCATACAAGAATCGAATGTAGCGCCGCCCCAACATTCGAGGGACCAATAACCCATTTTATCAAGTAATTCACAGGCGGGAAGCATATCTTCAACACGCATTCTTGTGGCGGCCTGTGATTGGTGGGCGTCACGAAGAATGGTATCGGTTATATAAAGCTTTTTATTTTCCATAAAAATACCTCCGTATTATTATCCAAACAATGCAATCAGCACACCGGCCGCAATTGCAGAGCCGATAACGCCAGCAACGTTGGGACCCATAGCGTGCATAAGCAGGAAGTTACCGGGATTTTCCTTCTGGCCAACTGTTTGAGAAACACGGGCAGCCATTGGAACAGCAGAAACACCAGCCGAGCCGATAAGGGGATTGATTTTGTTTTTTAGGAACAAATTTATAAACTTGGCAAAAAGAACACCACTGGCCGAAGCAACGCCGAAAGCAACAACGCCCATAACAATAATAAGAATTGTTTGAAGCTTTAAGAAGGTTGCGGCGGTTGCGGTAGCGCCAACCGAAATGCCAAGGAAAATTGTAACAATATTCATAAGCTCATTCTGAACAGTTTTAGAAAGCCTTTCGGTAACACCGCATTCACGAAGCAGATTGCCAAGCATTAATGCGCCAACCAAGGGGGCGGCAGAGGGAACAAGCAGAGCAACAAAGGCTGTTACAACGATGGGGAAAACAATTTTTTCGGTTTTAGAAACAGGGCGAAGGTTTTTCATAACAATTGCCCGTTCTTTCTTTGTGGTAAGAGCCTTCATAATGGGGGGCTGAATAACCGGAACTAAAGCCATATAAGAATAAGCGGCAACGGCAATAGGGCCTAAAAGCTCAGGTGCTAATTTGCCGGTAACATAAATGGCTGTGGGGCCGTCTGCACCACCGATGATACCAATAGATGAAGCTTGAAGGGAATTGAACATTCCTGTAAGCTTTGCGGCATAATAGGTGGCAAAAATACCAATCTGTGCGGAGGCGCCTAAAATTAACGATTTGGGGTTGGCAATAAGGGGACCAAAATCGGTCATAGCACCAACGCCTATGAAAATAAGACAGGGATAAATACCAAGCTTAACACCTAAATAAAGGTAATCTAAAAGCCCGGCTGAAACACTTTGAACACCGGTTGCAAAAACGGTAGAGCCCGAAACTAGAGCGCCGTTTTGAACGGTAGGCCCAATAATATCTATAATTATGTTAACATTGTTAGCCAAAACCTCACCGGCGGAAGAAACAACAGCACCGGCAGCGTTGAAGGTTGCGGCACTGTCCAGTGAAAGACCGGATATATGGCCTAAAATAGTTTGTCCGTTCAAAACAACCTCGCCGGTTTGAAGAATTTGGTAAAGTTCGGGAGCTACAAGGTTTGCAGAATTAAAATATTCTGCACCGCCAAAAAATTCCCAATTTACATGGCCACCGGCAAAAAGCATTTCGTGGTACATTTCTGCGCCGGGGAGGTTGGTGAGTAACATTCCAAAGGCTATTGGTAAAAGAAGTAGGGGTTCAAACTTTTTGACAATAGCAAGATAAAGTAAAACACATGATATGCCAACCATTATAAGCATTTGCCAGTTATTGGCTAACAAAACAAAGCCCGTGGTTTTGCAGAAATTTAAAATAGCTTCTAAGGCTTGCTGGAGAGACATAAAAGCACCGCCTTATTCAATAACGCAAATAGCACTACCCGATTCAACAGTTGCACCCTTTGTAACACCTACAAAAGTAACCTTGCCGTCAACAGGAGACATAATTTCGTTTTCCATTTTCATAGCTTCTAAAACAGCTACAACCTGTCCCTTAGAAACTGTATCACCAACGGCAACATTAACAGAAAGAATGGTGCCGGGCATAGGAGCATTAATTTTCTCACCACCGGCAGGTGCGGATGCAGCAGGAGCTGCAGGAGTGGCAGGAGCAGCAGGTGCAGGAGTGGCAGGAGCGGCAGGTGCAGCAACAGGAGCGGCTGCCTCTGTTTCGCTGATAAGCTCTATAGAAACTTTGTATTCGGTTCCATTAACATTAACTTTATAATTTTTCATAAGTTTTTCTCCTTAAAATATGTTGTTCAATAATATTTTGCAAATCTTAAGCCTTTTCAATAGAAACAATTCTGATAGCAGAAACATCTGTTCCCAGGTCCTCAGCGATTGCTACAGAAATTGCGGCAATTGTTTCGCGTCGATTTGGAATCTCAACAGGACCGGCTGCTTTTACAGGGGTAACAGGTGTGACAGAGGAGACTTGTTCTTTGCTCTTTTCAGGCAGTTTGGTGTTTATCTGACAAAGAGCACCCAAAATCTTACAAAGAATAATGATTGCAACAAGGCCGATAAATACAGTACCAACACCAAGAGCGCAAACAAACCAATCGGGATAGTTTACATTTAAGGTTAAAGCCAACATTATTTTACACCTCCGCTCAAAGAAAATTAAGTTGGATTTATGAAGCACCTAATAGCTAGAATAAAGCATATTAGGATTTTTAAACCAATCAAATATATTATACTAATTTCAGAACTAAAAATCAATATTTTTTTATCCTTTTTTTACTAATTAAAAAGCTTTTTTCATTTACTTTACTATTTATTTTAAAAATGCCAAAATCTTCCTCTTGAAAAAAGATTTTGGCGGTGTGTTAAAGCTTATTTTTGGTATTTAATAAGTTATTTATAAGTTTTGTTAGTGTGGTAGCAACTATAATTCCAAGGGCAAGGGCAGAGGAAAGCTGAAGTGTGTATGCGCCCTTTTGAAGAAATCGCTCAAAATCGTTTTCAAAAGCATAAGCCATTGTGTAGTAAAGTGAACTACCCGGTATAAGTGGAATTAGAGAAGTAGTTATAAAGGTTGTGGTTGGCGTTTTAAGAATTCTTGCCATTATTTCAGCATAAACCGATATAACAAAGGCTACAAGAAAATAGTTAACAGCTTCATTGGGTATAATTTTATTTAAAATAACAAACAGTCCCCAAGAAAGAAATCCGCCCAGACCTGCGAAAATAAGCCGTTTACCTCGAATATTATATAATACCGCAAAGCCCATAGAACCAATAAATCCTGTTATAACCTGTAAAATTTCGTTATTGGTCATATTAAAAACCCTCCCAAAATTGTCACAAGAAAATACCCGGCAGCAATTGCAAGTGCTGTAAGTACAGCCGAAATTGTTCTTAATATTCCGGCAATACTGTCGCCGGTAAATAAATCTCTCAGGGCATTTGTTAGACCAACACCGGGAATGAGTGTCATAATATTTCCTATAATAAGCTTATCTACAGAAGAAACTAACCCTATTTTCAGCGCAGTAAAGGAAAGACTGGCGGCAATAACCATTGCTAAAAATTTTGTAAAAATATTGTTTCCAACGGTTTTTTCGAAAAATAGAATACCTAGCCTTACAATGGCACCTGTGATAAAAGAAATAACAGACTCAATAATATTTCCCCCAAAGAATAAAGTGAAAGCTGAGGCTATTATTGCATAGAAAATACATTCAACTATAAAAGAATATGTTTTACAGTTTATTGCCTTTTCAAACATTATTTTTATTTCTTCTGCTGTAAGGTTTGAAGAGCAAATATTTCTTGAAAGCTGGTTTAAACGATGAAGCTTTTCGAAATTGTTGCTTATTGTACTTATGCGGCGTGTTTCAGTAAAGCTGTCGCCCTCTTTTGTGTATAGGGTTGCAACCATACTGCTGGTTATTATAAAAACATCAACACGTTTGGCTCCAAATCGCTCACACATTAGTCTGATGCTTTCTTCAACTCTATGGACTTCAGCCCCCGAAATTAACATTTCTTCGCCAATGCTCATAGCACAGTTAAAAAGTTGTTTCATTTTTTCTATCCTCCTAACTTATCTTTGACATAATGAGTTAGAAAACTTAATTTAAAATTTAGTCTTTTTGTAATTTTTGGTAAAGCTGTGGGTTGAATTTTTTTAAGCAATCTATATAATCTGCGACCCTTGCACAGTTTTCAATATCATATTCATCTATGCCTTGAAACGCATAAATTTCATCATACAAAATGCAGCTTCCCTCAATTTGAACATAGCCCGAGCTTAAATCAATACCAATAAAAATAGGGATACCTTTCCATATGTCCTCTTGATTATCGTAAATAAATTTACCGTTGCCCTCATTCTTTAAAATATAACACCTTGGTTTAGGGATTGAATTTTCGGGAAGCTTTTGCTTTTGAAATTGGTTATTTAAAACAGTTTGTGTAATTGCAAGAAAAGCTTTTTCCTCATTAAACTCTTCAAGGGAATATTTATTTTGAAGAAAGCTTAATACTTCTTTGCCGCTTTTTCGGTTTGGAATTAGTTTGTTTTTATATTGTTTGTGGATTGTTCGCCATTCATATAATTGTTCTTTTGAAGCAGGTCCGAAAATCATTTGTATCACCTCAATTAAGAATATAGCATATATTTTTGCTTTGTGCAATAGCGGGTTAGGGTTGGATTACACAATATATCATTTACAACTGTAGTAAGTTTTTTATTGCGTTTGAACGTTGCATGTTATTTGTTTTTGGCAGCTGAGGAACAACAAAAATTATTCCTTCTGTGTTGCAAAGTCAAGAGATTTATCGAGTAAAGGACTGTTCATACATCATCACCTCTGTATGTATTATATCATAATTAGTTCTTTAATTAAATGCTTTGCGAAGCAAAGCTACCTTTTCTCGTCTCTTTTCTCTCTTACCTTTTATCTGGAAACGACAACTTTAGAGAAGAGAGAAGAACGAAAAGAGAAAAGTGAAAAGAACAAAAAGAAACGACAATCTTCTGTCGAAAATTGTCGTTTCTTTTTGGCGGAGTAGGAGAGACTTGAACTCTCGCGCCGGTTACCCGACCTACGCCCTTAGCAGGGGCGCCTCGTCACCAACTTGAGTACTACTCCAAATTGTAACTTAATAAAAAGTTATTAAACTGATTTTAAAAGGTGGAAATTTACGAAGGTTCCTCGGCGAACGTGCCCTCTTGCGGTGCCCAAAATTTATTATGGCTTTAAGCGCCTATAAATTTTGACCGCTGCGCCTACAAATTCTCACTTCATCATCCACCGGATGCGCTCGAATGTGTAGCCCGTAACCAACCCCCGTACTACTCCAAATTGTAACTTATAAAAAAGTTATTAAACTGATAAAAATGGCGGAGAGAAAGGGATTCGAACCCTTGGCTCTTGCGAGTCACTGGTTTTCAAGACCAGCTCCTTAAACCGCTCGGACATCTCTCCATTAACATTACCACAGAATTATAGCACAACTCGGCGGCTTTGTCAACACCAAAACCGCCGATTTTTTTAAAATATTTTTAATAACTTAGGCTTTATTTACACTGCCGAAAAGCTTCATTTTCTTTTCTGTTTCAAGCTTAATGGCTTCTATTATGTGGGGTATTAAGTCAGTTATACCACAACCGTTTTGGAAATTATCATATGCGGCCTTGGAAGCGGCGCAGTTAATATCGGTAAAAATGTTAACCTTAGAAATACCTCCGGCTATGGTGTTTTTAAAATCTTCATCACTAAGTCCCGAACCTCCATGAAGAACAAGGGGGGTGGAAATAGTAGAGGCAATTTCTTCAAGGCGCTTTAAGTCTAGCTTTGGTGCGCTCTTATAAGCGCCGTGTGCAGTGCCTATAGCAACGGCAAGTGCATCTACATTTGTGTTTTCTACAAAAGCTTTAGCCTTATCCGGCTCAGTGTAAATACTTTCATCACCCTCACCGGAGCCTTCAGCACTATCAGAATTGGCACCTACATGTCCCAATTCTCCCTCAACGGTTATGCCCTTAGAGTGAGCTTTTTTAACCATATCGGCTACAGCCTTTTGGTTGCCCTCAAAATCTAAGGTAGAGCAGTCATACATAATTGAACTAAAGCCCAAATCCATTGCAAGGTTTACATTTTCTTCTGTAAGGCCGTGGTCGAAATGAAGAACCACCGGAACTGAGGCGCGTTTGGCCATATCTTTTAGCAGAGGTGCTAATTCTCTAAGACCGCCATAGGGTAGTAAAACCTCTGCGGTACCAATTATAACAGGTGAACGCATTTCTTCTGCAGCGGAAAGGACACCTCTTGCCATTTCAAGATTTATTGTGTTAAAAAGTCCTACAGCATATTTATTACGTTTGGCGTCTAATAAGACATCATTAAGATTTACTAACATGTTCTGTTCTCCTTTATTCTAATGGGGTGTTTTTCATAAACTCCAGAGTTTTTTCCAATGAAACTATTCCGGTAGAAGCACCTACAGCCATAATACAATGGGTCCCAACAGCGTTGGCAAGTTTTGCCGATTCTTCAAAGTTCCAGCCCTGTGATAGACCAGCCAAGAAACCTGCACAGAAAGAATCCCCGGCACCTGTAGTATCAACAGGTTTAATGCTTTTATATGTTGGGAAAACCTTGCCGTTTATATCTTTGGATTTTATATAAGCACCGTCAGCACCAAGCTTTATTATAACGTTTTTAACGCCCTTATCTAAGAAAAATTCTGCAATTTTCTCGGGCTCGGTTTGGCCCGAAAGCTTCACTGCCTCGTCGTAGCTGGGCATAAACAAATCCACAAAGGGAAGAGCGGCTTCAATTTTTGGTAGCCATATATCATCAAAATCCCAAGCGGTATCCATAACTGTGTATTTTCCGCGCTTTTGACATTCAGCTAAAAATTCAGCACAAGGATTACCGTCGAAAGAGGTAAGAAGCATTGCTCCTGTATAGAAAATAATATTGGAAGAGTCCACAGTATCCCAGTTTATATCATCAATGCAAAAAGCGGCACTAGAGGCAGGGTTGTAAAGAAAGCTTCTTTCCCCGGTAGATTGTATACAGGCTATAGAAAGGGTGGTGGAGGGAGATTCTTTTGTGACAACAGCCGAAATATCTACATTGCTTTTTGTAAGCTCTGATTTAATAAATTCACCGTAAAAATCATCGCCAATACGGCATGAAACCGTAACTGGAATTCCAAGCTTACCTAAATCTATAGCGCAGTTGGTGGCACAACCGCCAACACAGGTATTAATGGAATCAACACTTCTTAATGTTCCCGGGGCGGGAACGCTGTCAACCGGTTTTACAAGAATATCGGTAGTGACAGAACCTAAGCAAAAAACTTTTTTCATAGTTATACCTCTAATAGTAGTAAATTGACATTGTCAATATTATATTATATAATGAAAAAAATGTCAAGACTGGGAACGCCAGGTGACAATCAACCCATAGAGAACTTTTTCTAAGTTTCACGGAATAACACCGTCCGAAGCAAAGAAAAATGGTTCAAAGCTAAAATCGTTTTCCCGTCTTTCGGTGAAAATTACATTAAGCGGAGGTTCTATGATGGACTATAAAATTATTGAAATACCATACAATAGTATTGTAAATATTTAGGTAAGGCAGGAATAGCCGTCATACTTTTGGCAAGTATACTGCTTAAAAACAAAGTTTTCAACTGCCTTTTCTTTGGTATGGTTTTGGGCGTATCGGTATGATTTTTGTTATACCATAAAAAATAGAGTTATCTCGTAATTTCGGGATAACTCTCAGATCGCTGACTTACCTTTGTCAGCGGTTTGAAGGCTGAGGTTTTAAAGAACCTCAGCCTTTTTAAATTGTTTAATTGTTTTCTTTTTTTGCTAAAGCAGCCTCTTGCATAGCTTGAATTTCCGGGTCGTAGGAAATCATAGGCTTAATATCTTTTTTACGTAATTTTCTGTCAACATAGTTCTTTGTGATTTTACCAACTAACATTGAAAGGGTGAGAACACCAATAAGGTTGGGTATCATCATAAGACCGTTAAAGGTGTCAGAAATATCCCAAGCAAGAGAGGAGGTCATAACAGCACCAAACATAATGGTTATGATATGAATAACCTTAAACACAACTGTCGATTTGGTGCCAAAAAGATATTCCCAAGCCTTTGAACCGTAGTGTGACCAGCCAAGAACGGTGGTAAAGGCAAAGAGGAACATTGCAACAGCAATAAATTTTTGACCTATATTACCCCAAGAGAACACCTGGTTGAAGGCACCGGCAACCAAGGTTGCGTCGTTATAGCCGTCAAGAATAGCACCTGTTTCAAGGTTGTAAGCGCCGGAGGTAAGAACAACTAAAGCGGTCATTGTGCAAACAACCATTGTGTCTGCAAATACCTCAAAAATACCCCACATACCCTGCTTTACAGGTTCAATAATGTTGGAGTTTGAGTGCACCATAACAGAGGAACCAAGACCGGCCTCGTTTGAGAAAACACCACGCTTGAAGCCCTGGGTAACAACCTTGTTAATAACAACACCAATACCGCCGCCTACTGCAGCAATGGGGGTAAATGCATTAGCAAAAATGGCCTTAAATGCGGGAAGAATGTTTGCGTAATTTACACCGATAATAACAAGACTTCCGGTTACAAACAGAACCACCATAAAGGGGACAATTTTCTCTGCAACGTTGGCAATTCTCTTAAGACCACCAAGAACAATAAGAGAGGTAAGAGCCATAATAACAAGGCCGAGAACAATGTTGTAAAGGCTTATGCCGCCAAGAACGGTTACAGAGGAAAGGGCTTTAATATCAAAGGCGTTAGCAACGTTGGCAACTATTTTGTTAACCTGACCCATGCTTCCAATACCGAAGGAGGCAAGAAGAGTAAAGATACAGAACAAGACGGCTAAGATTGAGCCAAGCCACTTGCAGTTTTTCTTAGAACCAAGACCGTCTTTAAGGTAATACATTGCACCGCCGGACCATTCATCCTTATCATTTTTGCGGCGGTAGAAAATACCAAGTACGTTTTCAGAATAGTTGGTCATCATACCAAAGAATGCGGCAACCCACATCCAGAAAACTGCACCGGCACCGCCAATACAAATTGCGGCGGCAACACCGGCAATGTTACCGGTACCTATTGTTGCGGCAAGGGCGGTACAAAGGGCCTGGAAAGGAGAGATTGCACCTTTTTCCTTAGTGTGGCCTATAACACTTTTGGTAAAAAGACTTCCAAGAGTTTCTTTAAACCAGTGACCAATGTGAGAAACCTGGAAAAACTTTGTGATAGAGGTCATAAAAATGCCGGTTCCAATAAGAAGAATAAGACCGATTTTTACCCACACAAATTCATTGATTGCACCGTTAACGGTTTCGATTCCCTTAACAAGCGCGTTGCCTTCACAGCCTGTAAGCAATAGGCAAGAGCCTAAAGCTGCCACTGCCAAAAGCAAACGGGAAAGCTTTTTCATTTTTAAACATCCTTTCTATGGCTAAAAAAGAAAAGAGCGTTACTAACGTAACACTCCGGAAAATCAACCAAAAACCTATAACGGTAAGGTTAAAAACAACTTCTGTCCTTTTGCCTGAGAGTTTCGGGTTACCCCTTGCCCCTTCGGCACCTGTTTTACAGGATTCTCCAGAGTACTATCCGCCGCCGGTTGTTTGAAAAAATTCCCGACGGTTTCACATAGCCATATTAAATTTTACTTCGGTATTTTAGCATATTAAAGGAACAAATTCAATAGTTTTATTAACAAATTTTGAATTTTTGTGAAAAAAGTAGTTTTATGCAGTAGATTTTTTTCTCTTTTTGTGTTATATTATATAAATATATAAAATTAGCGGCTTGGGGTGAATTAAGTGTCGGCTTATGATGAATTTTCGGCTCTTTATGATGCTTTTACAGAAGATGTAGATTATAAAGTTAATGCAGAAAGAATATTGGCATACTTTAAAAAATACGACCAAGCCCCCACGCTGTTATTAGACCTTGCCTGTGGCACCGGCAGTTTTTCCTTTCAGTTTGCCGAAAAGGGAATAGAAGTTATAGGCGTTGACAGGTCTGAGGGAATGCTTTCGGCGGCAATAAAAAAATTGCCTCAGGGTGGAAAGAACCCTCTGTTTTTAAATCAGTCTGCCGAAGAGCTAGAGCTTTACGGTACGGTAGATGGTGCAGTTTGTTTGCTTGACAGCGTTAATCATATTACCGATAAAGAGGTTTTGCAAAAGGCTTTTGATAAGGTTTCGCTGTTTTTAGAGCCGGGGCGACTTTTTATGTTTGATGTTAATACCTTATATAAGCATTCAAAGGTGTTGGGTAATAATACTTTTGTAAGGGAAAGTGAAAACGCTTTTTGTGTGTGGCAAAACCAGTGTGAAGACGGTGTAACTGTTGATATTTTTCTAGACCTTTTTGTAGAAAGAGAAGACGGAAGCTATGATCGCCTTTGCGAAGATTTTTCTGAACGGGCATATAGCAATGATGAGCTTTTACAAATGGTTGATAATTCCGGCTTGGATTTTGTCGACTGCCTTGATTGGGAAAGCGGAGAAAAGCCAAAAGAAAACAGTGAGCGCCTATTATATATAGTAAGGAAGAAGTAAAAATGGGAAAACTAGTAAGAACAATAACCAGTGACGGCCTTGTAATGGCAACAGCTGTTGATACCACAGACGTTGTGGCCACCGCAGAGCAAATTCACGGCACCTCGGCTGTAGCCACTGCCGCTTTGGGAAGGTTGCTTACAGCCGCCTCAATGATGGGAAATATGCTAAAAGACGAAGAGAGTAGTATAACCCTTAGGGTCGCCGGTGATGGCCCCTTGGGCAGCGTTGTGGCCGTTTCAGATAATATGGGCAATGTTAGAGGCTATGTTACTAATCATATTGTAGAACTGCCTTTGAATTCTAAGGGTAAGCTTGATGTTGGAGGAGCAGTAGGTAAGGGTAATCTTTTTATTTTAAAAGACCTTGCAATGAAAGAGCCATATAACGGCTGTATTCCCCTTGTTAGCGGAGAAATAGCAGAGGATATAACATCTTATTATGCAACAAGTGAGCAAATTCCCACTGTGTGCGCTTTGGGTGTTTTGGTTAACCCCGACCTTACAGTTAAATCTGCAGGTGGCTTTATTATTCAGCTTTTGCCTGCCGCCGGTGACGATACTGCAGAGCTTGTTGAAAAAGGTCTTGTAGACTTGCCCTCTGTTACTAATATGCTTAGCATGGGTATGACCCCCCTAGATATGATAAAACTTGCCCTTAAGGAATTTGAGGTTGAAGAGCTTTACTCGGAAGAGGTTGAATACAGGTGTAACTGTTCTGAGGAAAGGGTTAAATCGGCCCTTGTATCGTTGGGAAATAAAGAGCTTGAGGATATGTCAAAAGAAATGCCGGACATAGAAGTAAAGTGCCATTTTTGTGATAAGGTATATAAATTCAGCCCAGACGAAATAAGAAAAATGATTGAAAAATAATTTTTAAAAAATTACGAAAAAAGTGTTGACAAACGCTTTTATTTGTGGTATTATAACGTTCGTCGCCGATGAGACATCAGCAAGGCGGTAACGTGGGAGCATAGCTCAGCTGGGAGAGCATCTGCCTTACAAGCAGAGGGTCACAGGTTCGAGCCCTGTTGTTCCCACCATTATGGCCTGGTAGTTCAGCTGGTTAGAACGCTAGCCTGTCACGCTAGAGGTCG
>JAFQQN010000012.1 GCA_017410605.1 Clostridia bacterium | reverse complement strand
GGTTTTGTACTCACTTTCCGTCTGCGGGGTAAAAGCTCAACTAAAATCGCTATTTAATGCGGAATTGGATTAAACGTCACACGTTATAGATTTTGGTTTTGTACTCACTTTCCGTCTGCGGGGTAAAAGCTCAACTAAAATCGCTATTTAATAAGGATTTGGATTAAACGTCACACGTTATAGATTTTGGTTTTGTACTCGCTTTCCGTCTGCGGGGTAAAAGCTCAACTAAAATCGCTATTCAATACGTAATTGGGATAAGCGCCACGCGCTTATATAAGGGAGGTTATGAGTTTGCTAAACTCAAAGGGGTCGTCTAAGGTAAGCCCTGCAGTAAGTAGGGCAGTACCATAAAGAAGCTTTGCATACTTTGTTGCCTTTTCGGGGTCACCTTTGTAACAAGCTTCAATGGCTTTAAAGGCTGTGCTGTCAGGGTTAAGCTCTAAAACACGCTGAGCCTTGGGGTGGTCCTCGCCCGGCATTTGGGCGAAATATTTTTCCATTTCCAGGGTAATTGGGCCTGTGGTTCCAAGCGATGCCGCAAAATCTTTAAGACCGTTCTTAAGGGTGGTTTCGGTAACTGCACCGCCTAAGCTTTCGGTGATAAAGGCCAAAACCTCTGAGCTTTCCTTAGCCTTTTCCTCGGCGGCTTTTTTGTCGTCTTCAGAAATAAGTCCGCTGTTTTCGTCCTTAACCGAGATAATGGCCTTTTCGCCATAGGTCATGAGGGTTTTCATTACAAATTCGTCTACCTCGTCGGTAAGACAGAGAACATCGAAGCCTTTGTCTTTAGCTAATTGGGCGGCAGGGGTGCTTTGGGCAGAGGAAAGACTGTCTGCGCAAGAATATAGAATTTTTTCCTGACCCTCAGCCATATTTTCTAAATAAGACTTAAGGGTTATAAGCTTTTGCTCTTTTTGTGAGTAGAAGAGTAAAAGGTCACTGATGTTGTCCTTGTGAGAGCCGTAGTCTGAAACCACGCCATATTTCAGCTGAAGACCGAAAGCCGACCAGAAGGTAAGATATTTTTCTAAATCCTTATCTAAAAGGCGCTTAAGCTCTGTACGAACCTTTTTCTCAATGTTAGAGGCAATGGTTTTGAGCTCGTGGCTTTGCTGCAATATTTCGCGGGAAATGTTAAGGGAAAGGTCGTTAGTGTCAACCACACCCTTTACAAAGCGAAGATAGTCGGGCAAAAGGTCTTCGCAGTTTTCCATTATCATAACGCCGCTTTGGTAAAGGGCAAGACCCTTTGAATATTCCTTAGTATAGTAGTCGTAAGGGGTCTTAGAGGGGATAAAGAGCATGGCCTTGTAGGAAACAAGACCGTCTGCATTAATTCGAATAACCGAAACGGGGTCGTTAAAATCGTAAAAATGTTCTTTGTAGAATTTAAAGCATTCCTCGTTAGAAACTTCACTTTTGCTTCTTTGCCAGATGGGAACCATACTGTTTACAGTTTCAATCTCGGTGTAAGCTTCTGTTTTTTTGTCGTCGCCCTCACCAACCTCGCGGTGCTTCTCAGTAGGAAGCTTAATTGGGTGGCGAATATAGTCAGAATAGGTTTTAATAAGGCTTCTCAGCTTGTATTCGCTTAAATATTCGGAGTAGTTTTCGGTGTCGGTGTCATCTTTAAGGTGCATTATAATGTCAGTTCCGACTAATTCTTTTTCACACTCTTCAATGGTGTAGCCGTCGGCACCCTGGCTTTTCCAAATGTGGGCAGTGTCGTCTTTATAAGAGCGGCTTATTACTGTAAGGTCCTTTGCAACCATAAAGGCTGAATAAAAACCAACGCCGAACTGACCGATAATGTCATTTTCCGTGCGGTCTTTTTTGTCCATCTCTTCTTTAAACTTTAAAGAACCGCTTCTGGCAATTGTTCCAAGGTTTTCCTCCAGCTCGGCGGCGGTCATACCAATGCCGTTGTCGGAAACTGTAATGGTACGCTCGTTACTGTTAAAGGTGATGTGTATTTCGGGAGAGCTGCATTTTTCTCTGGCTGCTTCATCGGTCAGGGAAATGTAATGAAGCTTGTCTAATGCGTCACTGGCATTAGATATTATTTCTCTTAAAAATATATCCTTGTTTGTGTAAATAGAATTAATCATTAAATCTAATAAACGCTTAGATTCAGATTTAAAAAGCTTTTTTCGCATATAAACCATCCTTTGTTTTTGCAGTTTTATTTTTTTACATTAAAAAATATACCACATTGGTTATGTGGCATAAGTTAACAGCTTGTAAAATTTTTTAAAAAAGAAGAACCGTTTTTACTGAAATGTAAAAACGGTTTAACAACTTTTAGTCCTCTGCTGTAAGATCGAGCTGACCCATATCGAGTTCAACGTCGCTTCCAATCATAACTACTTTTAAAGAGGAACTTTTAACTTCTAAATCGGGTGTAAGGTATTTTTTCACGAATATATCCTCCTAAACTTTCACTTGTAACACTATCATACAACATCTTCTTAAAAAAATCAATACTTTTTTTATATTTTTTTAATTTTTTTTATAAAAAGTAGTTTTATGGTACGAAATCCTCAAAAATCGGGGTAAAACCATAGTCTTTTGAAAGGTCCAATGCTTCTTTTGTTCTTATTGTCCAGGCGAAGCCATCAATACCCCAAAGCTTTGTTGCTAAGACAAAAGATAAGGTGTTTTTGTGGGAAAGACAGAATGCAACAAAATCGGGTCGGCTTAAAAAATTAAAGGAAAGAAGTGTCAAAAGAAGTTTAAGCGGCAAGGAAAGGTTAGAATCTTTAGATTTAAAAAAGTTTTGCGAAAGTTGCCCTCTGGTAACATCGGGTCGGTTTTTTTTGAACCATATTACACAACGGGGGTCGAAAGATTCCATACACCATTGGCCGCTGTAGCTCTCAAGCACTTTTACAGTGGCAGAGCAAAGCTGTTTGGCATTGTTTTGAGATTTTAGCTCTATTATAAGAGGAACTTTGCCGTCAACAAGGGTTAAAACTTGTTTTAAGGTGGGTATTTGCTCTGTGGTTCCCTCAAGGTAGTAATTTTCAAGGTCATTTGTAGTAAGGTCTTCAATATTAATATCTACCCCAGCGGTGCGCTTAAGGCTTGAATCATGAATAACGGCAAGTTCACCGTCACGCATAAGGTGAACATCAAGTTCTATTCCATAGCCACTTAAAACAGCCTTTTCAAAGGCGGCCATACTGTTTTCAGGAATAGTGGGTTTGTCGTGAAGCCCACGGTGGGCATATTTAGCCGATTTAAGCACTGTGGGAACAGAGTGGCGCTTTCCCATGAGTGAAAGTATAAACAAAACAAACAACAAAAAAACACAAATTATTAAAACCAGTAAAACTTTCATTATTTAGTCCTCTACATCAAAGGCTTCTAACCCTTTTTTGGCCTCAATTTTGTTGTCGCCGTGTTTTACAAAGCTCATTGTAATAAAGGCAAGGGCAACAAATATTGCAGAATAAAGGAAAAGCACTTTGTAGCTAACATTTTCTAATAAAAAACCGGCAACAATAGGGGTAACAATTTGCGCTGACATGCTAAAGGTGTAATAAAGCCCGGTAAATTTACCAACATCGCTTCCGGCACACATTTCAACCACCATAGGAAGACTGTTAACGTTAATAGAGGCCCAGGCAATACCAACAAGACCGAAGATTATAAATAAAAGGGGCGAAAAACTGTTAAAGAACAGGGTGTATATATAACCTGAGGCAAAGCAGAGGGCAAGAAGTACAACACCAAATTTAATGGTCTTTTTTCTGCCAAGCTTACTTGCAACGGCACCAACGGGAATGTAACTTGCTATGGCTCCAACGGTTGCAACAGTAAGACAGGCCGAGGCTTCGCCGTCGCCCATATTCCAAACCACCTGGGCATAGCGTGTAAACCAGGTTGTAACACCGTTATAGCCAATAAACCAAAGGGATATAGATATTAAAATGAAAATAAGACTGCGTTTAACCTCTTTGGGCATAACGGTTTTACCAACCTCGTCTTTTTTAACGAGGCTTTCTTCGGGGTGCGCTTTTTCATATTCGGCCTGTTCGGCACAAAGTTTAGGCTCGTTCACGAAAAGCATAAGCATTAAAAGGGCAAGAAGCATAATTCCCCCTACTATAATAAAAAGTGGAAGATAATTAATGTGGTCAAGACCCTCTACGCGAGATTTTGAGTAAAGAACGGTGGTTATAACAAGATAAATCACACCGCCTACTGCACCCATAAGGTTTATAATAGCGTTACCTTTACTTCTAAGAGGTTTTGGTGTAACGTCGGGCATAAGGGCAACCGCAGGACTGCGGTATGTACCCATAGCTATCAAAATAAGGCCAAGCAGAACAATAAAGGCTACTAATTTAAAGGTGGAGGGGGCAGAATAATAGCTATTGCTTAGAACGGGAAGCCATATCATAAGGGCGACTGCTAAAAGGGTGCCGAATAAAATAAAAGGTCTTCTTCGGCCCAACTTGCTTTTACAGCGGTCAGAAAGACTGCCAAAAAAGGGCAGTAGAAAAAGGGCAAGAATGTTGTCTGCCGCCATAATAAAGCCGCTGGCAGTTTCTGAAATATTAAAGGTGCCGGTTAAAATTTTGGGAACCAAAGCGTCGTACATCTGCCAGAAGGCGCATATTGAAAGAAATGCAAAGCCTACAAGCACGGTGCGTTTTGTGTTAAGCTTCATAAGTAAACCTCCAAAAAAATTTAAACACTACTATTTATTATATATACTTTTTGAAAATTGTCTATATTTTTACCACAAAAAGTTTGTTTTATAGTATTGAAAAAAATAAGGTATTGTTATATAATGTAGTGGACAAAAGAATAAGCGCAGACCAACAGATGTAGGAAGTACATCTGTTGCCGAACATACTGCAAGACGGTATGCTTCGGGGATAAGGAAATAGCGGTGCAAATCCGCAGCAACAGCCATTACCGTAACTCTTGTATTATACAAGTCAAGTCGGAATGCTTATCGGTTTGCGACACATAAAAGTCTCTTGGGCAAATGGGGAGATGTGTGAAGATATAGTTAAGGCTTTCTCTAACTTTTTTGGTATGGCAGGATACCTCTCTTTACTCACAGTACCCTTTGAAGGGTACTTTTATTTTTAGCCGAAAATATGGCTCCTTTTGTTGAAAAAGAAAGGAATGAGAAAAATGAATAAAATCAAATCAACTATTTCTGTCGTACTTGCCATTATCTGCCTTTTTAGTCTTGTGGCTTGTGGAAATTCTGTAGACAAAACAGGACTTTGGGAAAACGCAACATATACAAAGGATACCCAGTTAGGCGAGGGAACAAAAACTGTTATAGTTCAGGTGAAGGCAGAAGAACAAACCGTAACTTTTACTGTAAAAACAGATAAAGACACAGTGGGAGCCGCCCTACTTGAAAACAAGCTTATTGAGGGCGAAGAGAGTGAATACGGCCTTTATATAAAGGTTGTAAACGGCATTACAGCCGATTATGACGTAGATAAAAGTTATTGGGCTTTTTATGTTGACGGGGAATATGCAACTTCCGGCGTTGATACCACTGAAATTGCAGAAGGTGTAACATATCAACTTGAATACACAAAGTAATAAGCCCAAAAGCAGAAAGAAAATCTCTTTGAGCATACGGGAAATGGTTTTATTTGCTATGTTTGGCGCCCTTATGTTCTGCTCAAAGGTGATTATGGAAGCTTTACCAAACATTCACCTGCTCGGAATGTTTACGGTTGTTTTTACTATTATCTTTCGCAAAAAGGCGTTAATACCAATTTATGTTTATGTGTTCCTTAACGGATTATATGCAGGTTTTACTATGTGGTGGGTTCCTTACCTCTACATTTGGACTGTTCTGTGGGCGGTTACAATGCTTTTGCCACAAAAAATGCCGAAAAGGATAGCCTGTGTTGTTTACCCAATAGTTTGTGGGCTTCACGGCCTTGCCTTTGGTTTGCTTTATGCCCCCGTTCAGGCACTGTTTTTCGGGCTTAATTTTGAGCAAACGGTGGCTTGGGTTGTGGCAGGTTTGCCCTTTGATATTACACACGGCATAGGAAATCTTGCCGCGGGAATACTAATAGTTCCGTTGTCAGAGCTTCTTAAAAAGTTACTTAAAATTCAACATAAAAACACATAAAGCAAAAGCCGCCAGTTTAATGCTGACGGCTTTTCGTTATATATCTTTATTATCCTCTACTACAATCTCGGTGCAGTTAACAAGGCTTATGGGGTCTGTATCTTTTTCCATACGGTTTTCAAATCGGTTGCCCGAAACCTTAACGCCGTCGGTTGCCATAACGGTAATGCAGTTACTATGGGCTCTTTTAATAATGTTATTTTCTATTCGAACATTTTTGTGTAGATGAGATATTGTGTTATCGCTAACCTTATGGTTGGTTAATATGCCAATAATCGGTGTACCGGGGGTAACAAATGCGCACTTTTCAATAACATTATCGTGGAAATAAAAGTTGTTGGTTGGGCCAACCTCATACCAATAAGAGAAACAGGGTGCAACCTTAATAGCGTTAGAGGACATACCGAAGAAATAACAGTTTTTAATTTCAACATTCTCTGTCTGAACAACAAAGCCTCTTGCCCTTGTATTTTTTACAACACAATTGTCTATTTCTAAAGCGGGGGCATAGGTTGTGTTTTGCATAGTGTCGCCCTGTTTGTATGTACCCGAAATAAGTTCAAATTCAAGGATGCCATCTTTAAAGGATATGGCTTTAAGGGTTCCGGTATGTGCCATTGAAACAGGGTCAAACACCTTTATAACGTCTTCCGGTTCACACCATCTTTCGGGCAGAGTACCATCGGGGCCTTTTTTACAGTACCCACACTTTATAGTTCTTTCATCTATAAGCCCAGTTATTGTTCCTGCGGTGGAGTGAACGTTAAGAGCGTCGTCACCCATTCCGTCAAAGGCGCAGTTTTTCATAACAAGCTTACCGCAAAGTCCGGTCAAATGTATGCCGTCACAGTTGCCGGGCATAAGAGTATTACTGCCTTCCTTAGCAACAATTTTAAAACCTTCTATGGTAAGGTTTTTGCAACGGGGTAGCACAACAATGCCCATTCCCGGAACCGAATGCATTGTAATATTTTTAAGCAGAGTGTCGTTACTGTCGCTTAGTGTAATGGCGCTTGGGCCATACATTGTGTGGCGAATACATACTCTGTCGCCAACCGTAAGCTTGGGGCTTACTTTAGGAAAATATACCTTAAAACGGTTGTCCCCAAAATAGTCATATTTAGCGCTGGCATAGGTGTTTGCAAGAAGAATTTCGCCTAAGATAAGGGTTACAATGTTGGGGTCGGGGTGACGGAAATAAGACTGCATACGATAATCGGGTGAGCCTTCACTGTCAAAGGAGTTAAAGGCCATAAGCACCTCATCGCCGTGAACCTCAAAGTTTTTGTCTACCGCAAAAATAACGGTATTTTCCTCAAAATCAATAAACTCAACGGTGGCAGTCAGGTTTGTTGGAACATCAGTTTCCATTACAAAATCGGTTAGAGTAACATTATCACAATGCTTTATTAAAAAGGCATTTGTACTTTTAGAATAATCATCATTGTTAACATATTTGGTAACAATGGTAGCTTTACTTCCATCAACGGTTATTCCCTTTTTGTTGTTTATAACAACCTGTCTTGTAAGGTAATATTCCTTCGCCTCTAAAACACATACTCCTCCATCGGGGGTGGAATTTATAAGGCTTTCAAGCTCGTTTGCTAAACAGGTTCGGTTAATCTTGTTCATTTTAAACGCCTCCGCTAAGTTGTTTTTCAAATTATACATTATTTTCCTTATGTAGTCAAGCAAGAATACTTTACAGTTTGGGGGAAATGTTGCAAGAAAAACAATGTGAAGCATTGTTTTTGTAATTCGTGGCGAAACCACACCAAACATATCACTTCTTACATATTACTCCCCAAAGCTCCAAGGACTTTTTAGGTAAGAATGAAGAGGTAATAGGTAAGAAGTAAGCCCCAAGAACTTATCGTCCTTGGGGCTTTGGCACCCCCTGCGAGAATCGCCCACTGGCGCTACCGCTTGTGGCACGCACGCGGGCACCAAAACAGTCCACCGGACTGTTTTTATTGCTTTGCAATTGCCCTTTTCGATTCTCTAGGGAATTTAAAAACCAACCTCCATAAAAGCGGAGATTGGTTTTTTGGCACCCCCTGCGAGAATCGAACTCACAACTAACCCTTAGGAGGGGTTTATTATATCCATTTAACTAAGGAGGCATATTTTTATTAAATTGCAGATTGGGAGGAAAGAACAAATCCCCGACTAAGAGGGGTTTATTCATACGGCGGAGCCGTATCAAGGTTCTCGGGACCCACTGACAAATCTTTGATTTTGCAAATGGGTGAGGTTCCTCATACGGAGAAGCCGTATCAAGGTTCTCGGGACCCATTCAAAATCTTTGATTTTGCAAATGGGTGAGGTTCTTATATCCATTTAACTAAAAAAGCAGACCGATTGGCAGTCTGCTTTTTTGCTTTGGCACCCCCTGCGAGAATCGAACTCACAACTAACCCTTAGGAGGGGTTTATTATATCCATTTAACTAAGGAGGCGTAGATATTAAATTGACAAAGCGAACCAAGTTTTGCGGTTTATTAATACAGCCAATATATATTACCCTAAAATTTTACTTTTGTCAATATATTTAAGAAAAATCCGGGGGAGAATTAGCCCCCCGGATAAAGTCTTTTGTTTGGCTTATTTGTTCTTTTTAAATTCAGCAAGTTCTTCTCTTATATAGGAAAGTGAAAGCAGCTTTTCTTTAACCTGCTCTACATCCAAAAGCTCAGTATTGCCGGAATTAAATTCTGTAAGGGTGTTACGCGTGGTGTCCCCTGTCTTGAAATATTTATCATAATTAAGGTCGCGCTTATCGGCGGGAACACGGTAAAAATTACCCATATCAATAGCGCCGGCACATTCTTCATTAGTAAGAAGAGTTTCATACATTTTTTCGCCGTGGCGAATTCCTATAACCTTAATTTCATTATCTGCACCAAAAAGCTCTTTTACGGCGGTTGCCAAAACCTCTATAGTACAAGCGGGGGCCTTTTGAACCATAATATCGCCGCTTTCGGCATTTTGAAAAGCGAAAACAACAAGCTCAACCGCCTCTTCTAAAGACATAATAAAGCGTGTCATAGAGGGCTCGGTTACGGTAAGGGGCTTACCGGCTTTAATTTGTTCAATGAAAAGGGGAATAACGCTGCCTCTTGAACACATAACGTTGCCGTACCTTGTGCAACAGATAGTGGTATCTTCAGGGGAAACTGTACGGCTTTTCGCAACTATAACCTTTTCCATCATAGCCTTTGAGGTGCCCATTGCATTAACGGGATAAGCCGCTTTGTCGGTAGAAAGGCATATAACCTTTTTAACGCCTGCCTCAATGGCGGCGGTAAGAACATTGTCTGTGCCTATAATGTTGGTTTTAACGGCTTCAAGGGGGAAAAATTCACAGCTTGGAACCTGCTTTAAGGCGGCGGCATGGAAGATATAATCTACACCGTGCATTGCGTTTTTAACGCTTGAAAGATCACGCACGTCGCCTATAAAGAACTTGATTTTATTACTTGCTTCGGGGCAGATGCTTTGATACAGGTGACGCATATCGTCCTGTTTTTTTTCATCACGTGAGAATATGCGGATTTCTTTAATATCGGTATTAAGAAAGCGGTCTAAAACGGCATTACCAAAGCTTCCTGTACCACCGGTTATAAGTAACGTTTTATCTTTAAACATGCTATCACACCCACAAAATTCAATAATCAGTTTCTAACATTGTAATTATATCAAAAAACAAATAAATGTCAAGCAAAAGAGGTTAACTAAAAACCCGGACTGTAACCATAAGACAGTCCGGATTATAAAATTAATTTGTATAGTTGTCAAAATAGCCTTGAACCAAAACAACGGGGGTACCCTTGTCGCCCGAACCACTTGTAAGGTCGCAAAGAGAACCTATAAGGTCAGTAAGCTGACGGGGTGTTGTGCCCTGTGCGGCCATATTACCTACAAGACTGCTGCCGTCTTTAGCCTTAATGCTTTCTGAAATAGCCTTTTTAAGCTCAGCTCCCGAAAGGTCTTTAAAATCGTTATCGGCAAGGTATTTAAGCTTAAGCTCGTTGGGGGTACCAACAAGTCCTGAGGTGAAAGCGGGGGAAACAACAGGGTCTGCAAGTTCCCAAATTTTGCCCTTGGGATCTTTAAAGGCACCGTCGCCGTAAACCATAACCTCTACGTTTTTGCCGGTTGCCTTTAAAACACGAGCCTGAATATCTTCAACAAGGCCCTGACACTCACGGGGGAACAACTTGATTTTATCTTCGGTAGATTTATTAGAACCAAGCAAACCATATTTTTCGTTACAGCCACTACCATTTACGGGGGCATTTAAAATATCGTCAAGACCGCAAACAACCTTTGCACCGGCGGCTTTAAGAAGACGCTTTGTACGCTGGCGGGTGTGAATATCACAGGTTAAAACACAGTCGGTATATTCTAAAATAGCCTTTGCCTGGTTGGCGAAAATAATTTCAACCTCACAACCCATTTCACGAATAAGGTTGCCGTAATATTCAACATAATCAACACCGGTAAATTCAAGCTTCTGAACACCGAAAACCTCGCGGTATTTTTCAAGAGAAAGAACGTCGGAATAGGGGTTAATACCGGCGGCATCTATAAGGTCATAAGTGGCAAGGGAATTACCAACCTCATCAGAGGGGTAACTGAGCATAAGCACAATTTTTTTGGCGCCCTTTGCAATACCCTTAAGGCATATTGCAAAGCGGTTACGGGAAAGAATGGGGAAAATTACACCAATTGTTCCGCCACCAAGCTTTGCCCTAACGTCGGCAGCAATATCGTCAACGGTGGCATAGTTGCCCTGAACCCTGGCAACTATAGACTCGGTAAGTGAAATAACGTCCTTATCGCGAAGACTGAAGCCTTCGTTTTCGGCGGCGTTTAAAACGCTTTCGGTTACAAGACCTGCAAGGTCGTCACCCTCGCGGAAAATGGGACAACGGATACCTCTTGAAACGGTGCCCACAAGTCTTTCTTTATTATCCATTATAAATTCCTTCTTTCGTAAGATGGCTTGTATCAGACAGGTTATATTTTTTATATTATTCCCACTCAATAGTGCCAATTGGCTTTGGAGTAAGGTCTAATAAAACACGGTTAATACCCTCAACCTCATGGGTTATGCGGTGGGTAATGTGGTGAAGAAGAGCATAGGGAATTTCTTCTATTGTTGCAGACATTGCATCGGTAGTGTTAACGGCACGTATAATTGCGGGCCAACCCTCATAACGGCTTTCGTTTTTAACACCAACACTTTTTATATCGGGAACAGCTATAAAATACTGCCAAACCTTTTCGGCAAGACCGTTTTTATCAAATTCTTCCCTTAAAATAGCATCTGCCTCGCGGAGGGCATGGAGACGGTCTTTAGTAATTGCACCAAGGCAACGAACACCAAGGCCGGGGCCGGGGAATGGCTGACGGTAAACCATACCGTGGGGAAGACCCAAAGCCTCACCGACAACACGAACCTCGTCTTTATAAAGAAGCTTAATAGGTTCAACAAGCTCAAACTGTAGGTCTTCGGGAAGACCGCCAACATTGTGGTGAGATTTAACAGCCTTTTTGCCCTCTGCCTGTTTAAAGCTTTCAATAATATCAGGATAAATGGTGCCCTGAGCTAAGAAAGAAACGCCCTCTAAGGCTCTTGCCTCGTCGGCGAAAACATTAATAAATTCGGCACCTATTATTTTGCGCTTTGTTTCAGGGTCAGAAACACCGGCCAAAAGGTTTAAAAAGCGGTCGGTGGCATCTACATAAATAAGGTTAGCATTAAGACCCTCTTTGAAAACCTTAATAACATTTTCAGATTCGTCCTTACGCATAAGGCCGTGATTAACGTGAACCGAAATAAGCTGTTTGCCAATAGCCTTAATTAAAAGGGCAGCAACAACTGAGGAATCTACACCGCCGGAAAGGGCAAGTAAAACCTTTTTGTCACCTACTTGGGCGCGAACCTTGGCTATCTGGTCTTCAATAAAAGCATCTGCAAGAGCTTTTGTGGTAATGCGCTCCATAGTTTCGGGGCGTTTGTTATTTTCCATAATAATTCCTCCGTTTAATTTTTTGCTCATTGTTAGGAATAATAGGCTATTATATTTTTGACTATAAGGGCAAAAATAAACATATAAACATTGCCTATTACAGTAACATCAACATTAGGTTTCAATTATATAACATTTTTTAGTATTTTTCAATATAAACACAACAATTTATAACAAAAAAATGCAAAAAATTCAACCTGCTAAAGGGCAAAAAAATTTATCATTTTTACAAAATTACTCTAAAACAAAAATTTTTTATTGCAATGTCATTAGGGTATGTGTATAATTAGATTTGATAGCATATTGGCGGTCTTAGGTCAAAGACTGCCATTTTTTTTGAAGAGAGGCTTTTTATAATGGAAGAAAAAAACTCAAGGTTAAAAAGAATTTTAACCCTTTTCATAACCTTTTTTAAAATTGGCGCTTTCACCTTTGGTGGAGGCTATGCAATGATACCCCTTATTCAGCGTGAGGTGGTAGAAAACAAAAAGTGGATAACCGACGATGATATTTTAGAGGTTATTGCTATTGCAGAATCTACCCCCGGCCCTATTGCAATAAATTCCGCAACCTTTATAGGCTATAAGGTTGCAGGCTTTTGGGGTTCTTTTTTTGCTACCCTAGGGGTGGTACTGCCCTCTTTTGTAATTATATTGGCAATCTCTTTTGTTTTAAGGGAATTTCAACACCTTAAGGCTGTTAAATATGCCTTTTTCGGCATTCGCGCCGGGGTTTTGGCTTTGCTTTTAAAATCGGTGTGGACAATGTATAAAAAATGCCCGAAAAAGGTGTTCGCATACGCTCTGCTTGGCCTTGCCTTTGTTTCTGTGGCGGTATTAGATTTGCCCGTACTTCTGGTTATTATTTGTTGCGCAGTAGCCGGTCTTATTAATAGTATAATTGTTAGGAGGAGGGCAAAATGATGCAGCTTATTTTAAACCTTTTATCACTTTTTGCAACCTTTTTTAAAATAGGCTTGTTTACCTTTGGTGGTGGCTATGCAATGCTTCCCCTTATGCAGGAGGAGGTTTTGGGTCACGGTTGGGCTACCGAGGAAGAGATTATTAATTTTATTGCAGTAAGCGAATCTACCCCCGGCCCCTTTGCAATTAATATGGCAACCTATATAGGCGCCGAAACCATAGGCAATGAGTTTGGCGTATGGGGAAACGTTTTGGGTTCTTTCTTTGCAACCTTGGGTGTGGTTTTACCTTCCTTTATAATTATTCTTATTGTGGCCAGGTTTTACGAGCGTTTTAAAAACAGCAAAACTGTTCAGGGTGCCATGTCGGGGCTTAAACCGGCGGTAATTGGGCTTATTGCGGCGGCGGTTTTGTCTGTAGGGCAAACAGTTTTCTTCCCACAGGGGGTAGGCCTTAATGTATTTAGCACTCTTTCCTTTTATATTTCAGCGGCTCTTTGTCTTATAATGGCGGTTCTGGCCTTTAAAAAGGTTCACCCAATTATTATAATTTGTTCTTCGGCGGCGGCGGGAATAGCATTGGGTTATGGTTTAAATCTACCTGTGTAATATAAGCGCTTAAAGAAAAAGCAAGGATATCTTAATTGATAACCTTGCTTTTTAATATGTTTGAATGTTTTTATTTAACATCCACACCGCCAAAGGCGCAGTTTATAACTATGTAAACGGTAGGGGCCTTTTTTTGGTGGGGAACATTCCTTTTGTCAGAGGTGCCACCGAAAAGGCAACGGGATTTAACCTTAAAATTAACATTTTCAGGAAGAATAATGTCTATTCCCCCAAAAAGGACGTTGGCCTTAATAATGCAGTCATTTTTAATATTTGCATTGCTAAGGTCGCAGGTAATTCCGCCAAAAATGGCGTTAAGCTTTGCACCGCCGAAAAGCTCTGAATTAAATTTAAGGTCACTTCCTGAAAAGCAAGCTGTGGCGGTTTTAATGGGTGGAGCGCTGTTGTTCATAATTATGTCTCCTTTGTAATTCATTTTAAAATTATTTAAGCTTCATGCTTTCATCCAACCCTTGTGAAAAGGCCGGAAGAAATTCTTCAATAAACACCTTAGTGGCAGGAAGATTCATGGCTTTTATTGACTTTTCGGTGGATTTTTCGGCGGCTTTAAATTCTTTATTGCCTAAAGAAAGCTCTTCCTTACATTTTATAAGGGCAGAAATTTTGTCGGCCGCCTTAACATAAGCGGCAGTAACCCTGTCGGAGCGGTATATTGGTTCAAACTCACCTCTAAGGTCTTCGGGCAGCATAGAAATAAGTGTATTTTCTGCCTTTTGCTCAATATCTTTATAAGCAAATTTAATATCGTCGTTATAATATTTTACCGGGGTGGGAAGGTCGCCGGTTATAACCTCGGCGGTATCGTGAAACAGGGCCGCAAGAGCCACCCTTTCGGGGTTTACCTCTTCTGAAAAACGAACCTTTGCAATAGTGGCAAGGCTGTGTGCAATAAAGGCAGTTTCGAGAGTGTGGTCGCTTAGTGTTTCGGTGGAAAGATTGCGCATAAGTGCCCAACGGCGAATAAACTTCATTCGAAAAAGCATACCGTAATAATTACTGCTCATAATGACACCTCCCAAATGTTAAATCTTCTAATATTGCATTGATTATTATAACAGTTTCTGCTATAATAATCAATGGATATTTACGGTTTGGAGGGGATTTTCTGAAAACTCTTTTAAATACGGCATATAAAAAACGTATTTTTGACCTAACAGCACTCATTTTTATATTCGCTTTTTTAATAAGGCTGGTAGCCAGTGTGGGTTATGTTAACGAATATGATACCCTTTGGTACAGAGAATGGGCCCTGGCACTGCCGGATGGCCTTTTTGATGTTTACGCCCGTGCAGATGAAATTTCTTTAGATTATCCCCCGGTGTTTTTGTTTTTCCTTTATTTAACAGGTCTTGCTTATAGGGCGGTGGGCCCCCAGTGGCACATTTTAACCGATATGGTGTTTATGAAGTTTTGGCCTGTGTTTTTTGATATGCTTTGTGGTTTGGCCCTTTTTTATATATTAAAAAAATATAGCTACAAAACCGCACTTATTGCCGCCGCCTTGTGGCTTTTTAACCCTGTAACAGTTTTCAACAGCTCTTTTTGGGGTCAGACCGACGGTATGATGTGCCTTATGCTTTTAATAAGCTTCTCGGCCTTGGAAAGGCAAAAACCGCTACTCGCTTGTTTTTTATTTGCTTTGGCCGGTATGACAAAATATCAAGCCCTTTTCTTTACACCCATATTTTTAATGGAGTTGTTTTTGAAAAATCGCCCAAAGATATTTTTGAAGGGCATAGGTGTTGCTGCCATTACCGTAGCCGGAATGTTTTTGCCCTTTATGATAGGTTCGAAAAGCCCGCTTTTGTTTTTTGAGGTTTACCTTGGGGGTCAGGGCAAATACCCCCTTTTAAGTTTAAATGCTTTTAATTTTTACGGTATGTTGGGGCTTAACTGGGTTGAGGACAGCACCCCAATTTTAGGGCCTATTACCTACAATATGCTCAGCACCGTTATGACTGTTTTGATAATTATAGGACTTTTGGTTTTTTATGTTTTTATTAAAAATCGCAATATGTGGGTTATAAGCTTTGTTTTTATGAATTCACTTTTTATGTTTATGAGCCGAATGCACGAAAGGTATCAGTTTGTGGTGCTTATATTTATACTTTACGCGGCTATAAAAGAAAAACACCGAGGTCTTTTCTGGTGTTTTACGTTAACCTCTGTTACTACATTATTAAACCATATAACACCTATGTTCCATTGGAACACATCTGACTGGTTTATTGATTATTGCTACGGTGAAATGCTTATTGTAATGTCGGCTGTTAATTTTGCTGTATATATTTTAACCACATATATCTGTGTGAAATTTTTAATGTCTAAGCCTTACTTAAAAGGCGAAGAAAGGGGTTAAGGATATGGCTTTTTCTGCTAACAAGCTTATGTCTTTGGGTAAACCTAAAGAAAAATGGCTTTCAACATTTTTTCTTGCTCTGGTCACTGCCGCCGCATTTTTTATTCCCTTTATTGTTATGGATAAAGGCTATTTTCTCTTTTACGGTGATTTTAATGTTCAACAGGTTCCCTTTTATAAGCTTTGTCACGAGGCAGTAAGAAGCGGCAATTTTGGGTGGAACTGGGGCACCGACCTTGGTGTAGATTTTATAGGCTCTTATTCATTTTACCTTTTGGGAAGCCCCTTTTTCTGGCTTACCCTACCCTTTCCTAATAATTTTGTGCCCTACCTTATAGGTCCACTTTTAATTTTAAAATTTGCCCTAAGTGCTCTTACAGGATATATTTATATCAGGCGGTTTACAAGAACCCCTGAGGCCGCAAGGCTGGGCGGTTTGCTTTATGCCTTTTCGGGCTTTTCGGTTTATAATATCTTCTTCAACCATTTTCACGAGGCTATTGTGGTTTTCCCCTTGCTCTTATGGTCGGTTGAAAAGTTTCTGGCCGAAAATAAAAGGGGATACTTTGCTTTAATGGTTGCCCTTGCGGCCATATCAAACTATTTCTTCTTCTATGGAATGGTTATTTTTGTTATTATCTATTTCTTTGTAAGAATGTTTTCGGGTTGTTACAAATTTAAGGTATCGGTGTTTTTGTGGTTTGTTTTTGAGGCGGTTTTGGGCCTTTTAATTTCGGCCGCAATAATGCTTCCAACCATGGCAAGCTTGTTTGGAAATAGCAGACTTACCGAAATTTTACACGGTTGGGGAGCCATAACCTACGGCAAGGAACAAATTTATCTTAATATTTTTCAGTGCTTCTTCTTCCCGCCGGATATTCCTGCAAGGCCTGTATTCTTCCCCGAAGCCGAGGTTGAATGGTCTTCTCTTGGCGGTTGGCTACCTCTTTTTTCTATGGTTGGTGTTTTTGCCTTTATGCAACAGAAAAAGGGCAGTTGGCTCAGAAGAATGGTAGGCATACTCATTTTTATGGCACTGGTGCCCATTTTAAACAGTGCCTTTTATATGTTCAACCACGCCTATTATGCCCGTTGGTATTATATGCCGGTGCTTTTAATGTGCCTTGCAACGGTGTACTGTGTTGAGAACACAGAAATTAATTGGCGCTCACCCTATAAGTGGGTAACGGGAATAACCCTTGCTACTGTGCTGGTTATAGGCTTGTTTCCAAGAGAAATGGAAGATGGCAAATTCACTGCCTTCGGCCTTTATACCCAAAGCGATGACAACCTATATTTATACCGCTTTTTAGCCACCTCTGCTATTGCGGTGGTTTCGCTTATAATACTTGGAATTATGCTTAAAACCCTTAAACGGAACCGATTGCAGTTTATAAAAACCACCACCGCCCTCACCTTGGTTTTAAGTGTTATTTATGCCGCCTATTTTATAGGAACAGGAAAAACCCATTCCTATGATACTCACAGCGTTATGATAGATGCCCTTTTAGAAGAAGAGCTAGAGCTTCCGGGGGATAAAACCACCTATAGAATAGATGTTTATGACAGCGTAGACAACACCGCTATGTATTTAGGGTACAGTTCTATAAACGCTTTCCATTCGGTTGTTCCTGTTTCGGTTACTGACTTTTGGGAGTATGTTGGTGAGGAAAGAGGCGTGGCAAGTAGGCCTACTACTGCTTCTTACGCTGCAAGAAGCCTTTTGGGTGTTAAATATTTGCTTGAAAGAAACGGCGGAGAGGCCTTTACAGACGATATGGGTCAGCCGTTGATGTCGGGCTTTAAATTCTACAGCAACGAGGGCAAATATACCGTTTGGGAGAATGAAAATTATTTACCCTATGGCTTTACCTATGATTATTATATAACCAAAGAGCAATGTGACGAAATTGAAGAGTCGCGCCGGTCTAATATGATGGTAAAGGCCCTTTTGTTAAGTGACCAACAGATAGCAAAGTATGGCTATTTCCTTAAAAATGTTGAACAGGCCAATGTAAGCGATTGGGGTGAGGCCGGTAGCGTTCATTCCTTTATGCTTGACAGCGAAGAGCTAAAAAAGGATTCGGCCGACCGCAGAGCCTCGGCGGTGTCAAGCTTTCAGCGTACAAAAAGCGGGTTTAAGTCAGAAATTTCTACAGAAAGCGACCAGTTGGTATTCTTTTCAATACCCTATGAAAAGGGCTGGACAGCCACGGTGAACGGGGCTAAGGTTAATATTGAACAGGTTAATGTTGGCTTTATGGCAGTGCCGGTAAGCAGTGGAGAAAACGAAATTGTATTCCATTACCAAAACCCAAATTTAAAAATAGGTGTTATAACCAGTCTTGGCGCTCTTTTTATTTTTGTAATTTATATTTTAGGTTGTTTAATATTAAGAAAAACCAACCGCTTTAAGGTTTTGGAATATCCTGAGGGAGATAAGCTTTTAGAGCAGTGGAAAAATGATATAGCCGCCGAAAAGCTGATTTTAGCCGAAAGCTATTATGAAGAAACCATTGACCTTGACGATTATGAGGAAAAGCCTTTGGCCGAAGAAAAGCCGATAGAAGAGCTTTACCGTCAAGGCGGAGAGTTTAACAGAGGCTTTTGGATAAACCTTGATGACGACCTGACCGCCGACCAAGAGGAGGAAGAATAATGCCAAGGTTTTTTAAGGAAGATTTTAAGGAAAATCCGTTTTTAGAAGGGGAAGAGGCATCTCATATTTCCCGTTCCCTTAGAATGAGGCCGGGTGAGGCTATTACTGTTTCTGACGGCAAGGGAAAAGATTTTTCCTGTGTTATTCGATCGGTGGCAAAAGAAAAGATAGAGCTTGACGTCTTAGAAGAGACCCAAAATGTTACCGAGCCGGACATTGAGGTAACCCTTTGCACAAGCCTTTTAAAGGGTGATAAGCTTGAGCAGGTTATAAAGCACAGCGTAGAGCTTGGGGCAGACTTTATTGTTCCTGTTATCTCTGAAAATTGTGTTTCCCGCCCCGACGAAAAAGCGTTAAAGGCCAAAACCCTAAGGTGGCAAAAAATTGCTAACGAGGCCGCGGGACAAAGCTCAAGAGGAAAGCTACCTCAGGTTGAAGAGGTGGTTACCCTTAAACGTTTAAGTGAGCAACTTTCAAGTTATGATTTAGTGCTTTTTTGCTACGAGGGTGGGGGTAGTCCTCTAGGAGAAACCTTTTGGGAAAACGACAAGGCAAAAAAGATTGCAATTATAACAGGCCCCGAGGGTGGCTTTTCAAAAGAAGAGGCAGGGATGCTTGAAAATGCCGGTGCTAAGGTTATAACCTTGGGTAAAAGAATTTTGAGGGCCGAGACGGCACCCCTTGCCGCTCTTACGGCGGTTATGCTGTTGACAGATAATTTAGAATAGAGAAGAAGTTTATGTTTTCAAGATTTAAAAAGGCCCCTACGGGTGGATTTGATTATTTAATTGTAGGACTGGGCAACCCCGGACTGCAGTATGAAAAGACAAGGCACAATGTTGGCTTTAGGGCGGTAGATGCCATTTGTAAAGACCTTGGTTGTGAATGTAACCGCAACAAGTTTAAAAGCCTTTATGCCGATGTTAAAATAGGTGAGCACCGCTGCCTTATTTTAAAGCCTCAGACCTTTATGAATAATTCGGGTCAGGCGGTTAGCGAGGCTATGGCCTTTTATAAAATACCTATAGAAAAGGTTATAGTAATTTCTGATGATGTTACCTTAGATGTGGGAAGACTCAGAATACGGCAGAAGGGTTCTGCGGGGGGGCATAACGGCCTTAAGGATATCATACAATTAAGCGGGTCGGAGAATTTCCCAAGGGTTAAAATAGGCTGCGGTCAAAAACCCCACCCCGATTATGATATTAAAGACTGGGTTTTGGGAAAATTCCCAAAAGACCAGGAAAAGCAAATTGAAGAAATGATAGAATTTGCCGCTGAGGCAGTTTTATGCATTATAAAACGGGATATTGCCACTGCAATGAACCGCTTTAATAAATAGATTACATTTAGCTAAATTGCTGATAGAGGTAGAATATGTGGTTTCTAAGTAACAGTATAGGAAATCTGCCTTGTGTAGCACAAACCCTAAAGGCTGTGGGGGAGGGAAACTCCCCTGCGGCCCTGTTTGGTTTGCCTGAGGTTGGGAAAATGGCGTTGGTTGATAAAATTGTAAAATCAACCGACAAAAAGGTGTGGATTATAACCGAAACACAAAGTGATGCTGTGCGTTTTTATGAGGGTTTTTCGGCCTTCAACAAAAAAAGCGTCTGCCTTTTTGCAAGGGATTTTAATTTGCTACACACAGCCTCTTTTTCAAGGGAATATGAGCATAAGCGGATAACATCACTTTGGAAAATTTTGAATGGAAATTTTGACACGGTCTTTACCGATATTGAGGCCTTTACCCAAAAATGTGTTTCGCCTGAGGCACTGAAAAACGGGGCGACAGAGCTTTGTGTGGGTGATGAGCTTAATACCGAAGAGTTTTGTCACCATCTAGTAAAAATAGGTTATGAGTCTACGGGTCAGGTTGACGGTGTGGGGCAGTTCTCTAAAAGGGGTGGAATTATAGATATATTCACCCCCGGCGAAGAAAAGCCGGTTAGAATTGAAATGTGGGGCGACGAGGTAGACACTATTTGTTATTTCGACCCCGAGACCCAGCGCAGAACAGAGAATACAGAAAAGATAACCCTGCTTCCTGCCGCAGAATTTTCCGCAACACCGGAAGAGCTTATAAAGGTGCTGGAGAGCATAATAGAGGATAAAAGGGTAAAAAGTGAGGAGTATAAGGACTCGGTATCTAGGGATATTGATACCCTTAAAAGCAGTGTTACAATTTCTGCCGACCGATATATGAACCGCCTTGGAAAGGCTTCTTTTGCAAGGGACTATATAGATAATGCGGTAGTTTTATTTGACAATACCAAAAACATTTTAAGCCGACTGAAAGCCTTAGAGCAAACAAGAACTGCGGAGCTTTCGGATGTTATAGAAAGTGGACTTGTAGCGTCTAACGACAGCTTTTTTGCCGATAAAAGCCACTTGGAGAAGTGGATAACCGAGCTTCCTACAATATATACCGACAGCTTTACGGTTAGTGGCTACCCTATACCGCCAAAATCGGTTGCCGCGGCGGCGGTGAGTCAGCTTTCTCCTTGGTCGGGTAGTATGGATGTTTTGTTAGACGATATAAACCCTGCCCTTAAAAGGGGAAACACAGTGGTTATTATGGCCACCGGTGAAAAGGGGGCAAACATTTTAATATCTCAGCTAGAGGCTAACGGAATAACTGCCTCTTTGGTTTCGCCCGACGATATTTTCAGTGGCAAGGGTGTATATGTTATGCCCTACACACTGCCTTTTGGCCTTGAAATACCTGAAGAAAAGCTTACGGTTATTACCCATAAGCCACTTTCCCTTTCTAAATCTAAAAAGAAAAGAAAAAACAGGGCAGAAGCCTTTAACAGCCTGGAAGAGCTTAAGGTGGGCGACTATGTTGTTCATTACTCACACGGAATAGGGCAGTTTGACGGCATACACAGAATTGAAACAGGTAATGTGGCTAAGGATTATATTAAAATTAAATATAAGGGCACCGATGTTCTTTATGTGCCGGTAACACAGCTTGATATGGTTTCAAGGTATATTGGCGCCGCCGGAGAAAACGGGCCTGTTTTACACCGCCTTGGGGGTGCAGAATGGCAAAGAACCAAAACCAGGGTAAAGGCTGCGGTTAAAGATATGGCTAAACAGCTTATAAAGCTTTACGGTGAGCGGCTTAAAACAAAGGGCTTTGCCTTTTCCCCCGACGGAGAGCTTCAAAAAGATTTTGAGGCAAGGTTCCCCTTTGAGGAAACCGACGACCAGCTTCGCGCTATAGATGAAATAAAGGGCGATATGGAAAGCACCGTTCCAATGGACCGTTTGCTTTGCGGTGATGTTGGCTTTGGTAAGACCGAAGTGGCTCTTCGAGCGGCATTTAAATGTATATGCGAGGGCAAACAGTGTGCACTTTTGGTGCCTACTACCATTTTGGCCTGGCAACATTTTTTAACCGCAACCGAGCGCTTTGGTGAGCTTCCCATAAGGGTTGAAATGCTTTCCCGTTTTAAAACCAAGGGTCAAATAACTAAAATTATTAAGGATTTAAAGCGCGGCGAGGTGGATATGGTAATAGGAACCCACCGCCTTATATCTGACGATGTTAAGTTTAAAGATTTGGGGCTTGTTATTATAGATGAAGAGCAACGCTTTGGTGTTGCCCAAAAGGAAAAGCTAAAAACGGCCTTTACTAAGGTAGATGTTTTAACCCTCACCGCAACACCCATTCCCCGAACCCTTAATATGGCAATGTCGGGAATTCGAGATATGTCTTCTATTGAAGAGGCACCTCAGGACAGACAGCCTGTTCAAACCTATGTTATGGAGCAGAACAACGGTGTTTTATTAGAGGCAATAAGAAAAGAGCTTCGCCGTGGCGGACAGGTTTATTATATGCACAACAGGGTAGAAAGCATTACTGGGACGGCCGCCCGTTTAAAGGCTGTATTACCTGAATATAATATTGGAATTGCTCACGGCAAAATGAGTGAGGAAGAGCTATCTTTAGTTTGGAAAGAACTTTTAGACGGCGAGATTGATGTTTTGGTTTGTACAACCATTATTGAAACAGGGGTAGATGTTCCAAACGCAAACACCCTTATTATTGAAGATGCCGATAAAATGGGTCTGGCTCAGCTTCACCAGATAAGGGGAAGAGTAGGACGTTCCAACCGAAGAGCCTATGCGTATTTTTGCTTTAAATATGGCAAAGCATTAAGCGAGATAGCCACCAAAAGACTGGAGGCTATAAGAGAATATACCGCCTTTGGAAGCGGCTTTAAAATTGCAATGCGCGACCTTGAAATAAGGGGAGCGGGTAACATTTTAGGCGGCGAACAGCACGGACATATGGAAGCTGTTGGATACGATATGTATATAAAGCTGCTGGGCGAGGCCGTTGACGAGGAAAAGGGAGAGAAAACAAAACCGGCCTATAGTGAATGTTCGGTAGATCTTGAGATTAACGCAAATATCCCCGAAAGCTATATACCCAACCTTTCTCACAGGCTTGAAATGTACAGAAAAATAGCTGATATTAAGACCAACGACGATAAAAGCGAGGTTATTGACGAATTTTGCGACCGCTTTGGTGAACCGCCTAAAGAGGTTATGGGTCTTATAGATATTGCCCTTTTAAAGGGTGCGGCACAGCGTAACGGAATAACCGAAATTTCGGGCGACAGGGGTGAAATAAGGTTTTTTGTTAAAGATTTCACACCGGAACTTGCAGGAGCTCTTATGCCTAAAATAGGCAACGGAGTAAGGCTTGTAACCAGCGACCCGGTTCATTTTTCGGTAAAGCTTCCAATGGGTAAAGATGCCGTTAGTCTTTTAAGAGATATTTCCGGAAGATTATAAAGGTATTTAATTTTTCTTTGGAAAACCGATGATAAATATTTTTATTTTCTTAAAAAAGTTTTAAAAATGGATTGAAAAAAATAAAGGTCGAAGGTATAATTATTTTGTAGTTTTTAGTAAAAATGTGCAAACAGCCAATGGCTTTTGTAATAGAAATAAAAATGGAGGAAAACAAAATGAAAAAGGTACTCTCACTTGTTCTCGCACTTGTTATGGTACTTGGCGTTTTTGCCGGTTGCGGAAATGAAACAAACGTAGACACAAGCTCAAAAGCAGACACAACCTCTTTTGACGAAGTTAAGGTTGGTTTCATATTCCTTCACGACGAAAACTCTACCTATGACAAAAACTTTATGGATGCTGCCGATGCAGCCACAAAGGCTCTTGGCCTTAAGGAAGAAAATGTAAAGTATAAGACAAACATTCCTGAAACCAGCGCTTGTTACGATGCTGCTGCCGAGCTTGCAGATGATGGCTGTGACGTTATTTTTGCAGACAGCTTCGGTCATGAAGACCACATCATTCAGGCCGCAAAGGAATTTCCGGATGTTCAGTTCTGCCATGCTACCGGCACTAAAGAGCATACCGAAAAACTTGCAAACTTCCACAATGCTTTTGCCTCTATTTATGAAGGCCGCTATCTTGCCGGTGTTGCCGCAGGTATGAAGCTCAACCAAATGATTACAGATGGCAAAATTACCGCTGCTGAAGCAAAAATGGGTTATGTTGGTGCTTATCCTTATGCAGAGGTTAAGTCCGGTTATACCTCTTTCTACCTTGGCGCAAAATCTGTTTGCCCCTCTGTAACAATGGATGTTAAGTTTACAAACTCTTGGTTCGATATTGCTAAGGAAAAGGAAGCAGCTAATGCTCTTATTTCCGGCGGTTGCGTTCTTATCAGCCAGCATGCTGACTCTGAGGGTGCACCTAAGGCTTGTGAAGAGGCTAAGGTTCCCAACGTTGCTTACAACCTTGATACCAGTGGTTGGGGCCCCAATACTGCTATCATTTCTTCGAAAATTAACTGGCAACCTTATTTTGAGCATATGATTAAGGCAGTTGCCGAAGGCACCAAAATCACTTCCGATTTCTGCGGCGGTCTTAAGGACGATGTTGTTCAAATGACCAAGCTTAACACCAATGTTGCCGCCCCCCGGCACACAGGAAAAGCTTGACGATGTTAAGGCAAAGCTTATAAACGGCGAAATTAAGGTATTCGATACCGCTACCTTTACCGTTAAGGGCGAAACCCTTACCACCTATAAGGCCGATGTTGATTCTGATGCTGCATTTGAAAAGGATACCGAGGTTGTTGCAAACGGCGAGTTCCAGGAATCTAAGTTCCGTTCTGCTCCTTACTTCGATATTGACATTGACGGTATTACTATAAAATAATCCGCAAATTTATGGCGGGGTGTTAAGGCGCCCCGCCTTATTTGATTTTTAGTTTTGAAAAAAGCTTAAAGTTTATTTGGGCTTTTTTGAAGATTAAAAGCTGTAGGAGGAAAAGCTGTGACAAATACACCTGCCATAGAGCTTAGAAACATTACCAAAAGGTTTGGAAACGTTTGCGCTAATAACAATATTAGCCTGTCGGTTCAAAAGGGCGAAATTTTATCTCTGCTTGGAGAAAATGGAAGCGGAAAAACCACCCTTATGAATATGATTTCGGGCATTTACTTCCCTGACGAGGGCGAGATTATAATTGGCGGTGAAGAGGTTGTTATTCGCTCACCTAAAGATGCATTCGATTATAAAATAGGTATGATTCATCAGCATTTTAAGCTGGTGGATGTATTTACTGCCGCCGAAAACATAGTTTTAGGACTTAACGGTGAGGGTAAATTTAATATTAATCAGGTCAGCCGTAATGTTGCAGAAATTTCCTCAAAATACGGCTTCGAAATTGACCCGAACAAAAAAATATATGAAATGTCGGTTTCTGAAAAACAAACGGTTGAAATCATTAAGGTTTTATACCGCGGGGCAGATATTTTAATTCTTGACGAGCCCACAGCCGTTCTCACCCCACAGGAAACCGAAAAGCTTTTTGCCGTTCTTCGCCGTATGCGTGATGACGGTAAGGCTATTATAATAATAACCCACAAGCTTCATGAGGTTTTAGCTATTTCAGATAGGGTTACGGTTCTTCGTAAAGGCGAATATATCGACACGGTTAAAACCAGTGAAACCGACGAAATGGCTCTTACCGAAATGATGGTGGGCAAAAAAGTTAGTCTTAACATTGACAGAAGTGAGCCAAAAAACACCGAAGAACGACTTTTGGTAGAACATATCGACTGCCTTAGCCGCGAGGGTGTTAAGCTTTTAGACGATGTTTCTTTTACTGCCCGTTCAGG
This sequence comes from Clostridia bacterium, assembly GCA_017410605.1. Classification (GTDB taxonomy): domain Bacteria; phylum Bacillota; class Clostridia; order Oscillospirales; family Acutalibacteraceae; genus UMGS1279. The sequence goes on along the minus strand of JAFQQN010000012.1, from coordinate 179,246 downwards.
GGAAATATTAGGCATCGCCGGTATTGCAGGAAGCGGTCAGCGAGAGCTGTTAGAGGCTATTGCAGGTCTTCAGCACCTTGAAGAGGGAAGAATTATTTATATTGACCCTACCACAAAGCAAGAGGAGGACCTTAAGGACAAAACACCCCTACAAATAAGAAATATGGGCGTTCGCCTTTCCTTTGTTCCTGAGGACAGGCTTGGTATGGGTCTTGTTGGCAATATGGATATTGTAGACAATATGATGCTTCGCAGCTATACCAAGGGTAATTCGGCCTTTTTACAGAGAAAAGAGCCTAAGGACCTTGCTGAAAGGGTTATAAAACAGCTTGGAGTTGTAACTCCCGGCGCAAGCACCCCTGTAAGGCGGCTTTCGGGAGGTAATGTTCAAAAGGTTTTGGTTGGAAGAGAAATTGCTTCATCTCCCACAGTTTTAATGGCCGCTTATCCCGTAAGGGGTCTTGATATTAACTCGTCATATATGATTTATAACCTTTTAAACGAGCAAAAGGAAAAAGGCGTTGCGGTTATTTTTGTTGGCGAGGACCTAGACGTTTTATTAGAGCTTAGTGACAGAATTTTAGTTATAGGCGGCGGTAAGGTAACAGGAATTGTAGATGCCCGAACCACCACCAAGGAAGAAATCGGTCTTCTTATGACCAAAGCAAAGGGAGGCGAAGCCAATGACAAATAATGCAGTAAAGCACAGCGAACCCCTACTTCGCGTTTCTAAAAGGGCAGAGGTAGTATGGTGGAAAGGCTGGATAATTCGCGGCATTTCCATTGTTTTGGCACTTATTGCCTGTGCCTTTATTATTGTGTTGCTGACAGGACAAAACCCCATTGAGGTTTACGGTGCATTAATAAAGGGTTCTTTCGGTTCATCAAGAAAGGTTTGGATAATGCTTCAAAACCTTGCAATGCTTCTTTGTGTTTCCTTGGCTGTTACACCTGCCTTTAAAATGCGGTTTTGGAACATAGGTGCAGAGGGACAGGTTTTAATGGGCTGTCTTGCCACATCGGTTTGTATGATATATTTAGGGGACAAGCTCCCTATCGGCTTACTTATTCCGATAATGCTTATAGCCTCGGTGTTGGCTGGTGTTATATGGGCGGTTATTCCGGCAATTTTCAATGCCAACTGGAAGACCAACGAAACGCTGTTCACCCTTATGATGAACTATGTTGCAACTCAGCTTGTAGCCTTTTGCATTGTATTTTGGGAAAATCCCCTTGGTTCTAACACCGTTGGAGTTATTAATAGTTCTACCCAGGGCGGTTGGCTTCCGGTTATTTTCGGGCAGAAATATCTGCTTAATATTTTGGTGGTTGCCGCGCTTACTGTTGGCCTTTATATTTACCTCAAATATAGTAAACAGGGTTATGAAATTTCTGTTGTAGGTGAAAGCGTTAATACCGCAAAATATGTTGGTATAAATGTTAAAAAGGTTATTATTCGAACAATGGCAATTTCGGGTGCAATTTGCGGTGTAGCCGGCCTTTTATTGGTTTCGGGCACCGACCACACAATTTCTACCACCACAGTTGGTGGAATGGGCTTTACAGCCATTATGGTTTCCTGGCTTGCAAAGTTCAACCCCGCCCTTATGACTCTTACCTCGTTCTTAATAGTATTTTTAGACAGAGGCGCCAGTGAAATTGCTACAGCTTTCCGCCTTAACGAAAGTGTGGCAGATATTCTTACAGGTGTTATTTTGTTCTTCATTATAGGAAGCGAATTTTTTGTAAATTACAAGCTTAACTTACGCAAAAAGCACAATCAAGGTAATTTGAGTGCTTCGGCTAAGGAGGGCAAATAAATGGGAATTTTAGCTAGTATAGTTTTCTTTATAAAGCAATCAATCATTCAGGGAATACCCCTGCTTTACGGCTCCACAGGCGAAATTATCACCGAAAAATCGGGCAACCTGAACCTAGGTATTCCGGGAATTATGTATATGGGTGGTATTTCGGGTGTTATTGGCGGATATTTTTATGAGCGCTCTACCGACAACCCCAATGCGTTTTTAGCTATTTTTATAACCTTTATGTCGGCTATAGTAGGCTCTGCATTGTTGGCACTTATATATAGCTTTCTTACTATTACACTTCATGCCAACCAAAATGTTACAGGTCTTACCCTTACTACCTTTGGCGTTGGTATAGGAAACTTTTTCGGTGGCTCTCTCACAAAGCTTTTCGGTGAAGGCGGCAGCATTTCGCTAATGTTTACCGGCAATGCCTTTAAGGCCACCTTGCCCTTTGCAAGCAAGCTTGGTTTGTTTGGTGAGCTTTTCCTTTCCTACGGTTTTCTTGCTTATCTGGCCGTTATAATAGCAATCATATCTTCAATTATTCTAACAAAAACCAGGGTTGGTCTTAACCTTCGTGCAGTTGGTGAAAACCCTGCAACAGCAGATGCGGCCGGAATAAATGTTACGCTCTATAAATATGTTGCAACCTGTATTGGCGGTGCTATTGCCGGTCTTGGCGGTCTTTATTTTATAATGGATTATACCGGCGGCTCTTGGACAAACGGCGGCTTTGGTGACCGCGGTTGGCTTGCAATTGCCCTTGTAATTTTCGCACTTTGGAAGCCTAAGCACAGCATTTGGGGTTCATTCCTCTTTGGCGGACTTTACATTGTATACCTTTATATTCCCGGCTTGGGACGTAGCTCACAAGAAATTTTTAAAATGCTTCCTTATGTTGTAACGCTTGTTGTTTTAGTGCTTACAAGTATGAGAAAGAAAAGAGAGTATCAGCCCCCCGAAAGCCTTGGAACCACCTATTTCAGAGAAGAAAGGTAAAACGCGTGTAAGCGCGTGGCGCTTAACTCATTTCCGTATTAATTAGAGATTTTAACTGAGTTCCTGCCCCGCAGACATAAAGTTAGCACACGCTATACCTTTTAGCGCGTGGCGCTTGATCCAATTCCGTACAAAATAGCGGGTTTAACTTAGTTTCTACCCCGCAGACATAAAGTTAGCACAAACCTTTTTCACCTTCCCCGGACGGGGAAGGGGGACCATCGCAGATGGTGGAAGTGGAGAAAAACGGCAATGCAACTCGCCTAAAATAATAGCGATAAAGTTTAATAATTCTTTATTCAGAAGATGCCCTATGGAATGCTCTGTGGGGCATCTTTTATGTCAAAAACAAACACATATATGTCAAAAATAAACATCTTTTGCTATACTAATATTTTTATCTAGACAATGTAAACAATCTATGTTATAATTTTAAAAAAATAGAGGAGGGCGTATTTTATGAAAACTTTTAAAAGACTTACAGCGCTGCTTTTAAGCTTATTGCTTGTTATAGGAATAACGCCAATAACCGCTTTCGCCACAGGCGATGATGTTGAGGTTGATTTAGGGGGAATCGTTCTTCCGTTTAATCCTGAAAATAATCTGGAAACTGCATATAACAACACGGCGGCTATAAGAACTGCTGAAAACAGTACAACCGGCAAAAACGGTTTGAGAATTTATAACATGGTTAGCTTCTCATTTATTAACAAATATAGTATTGTTGAATACGGCACTATAGCAACCCTTAAGGGATTGGTAACAGGGGATTTCACCTTAGAAAACACCGAAATACCCAAGGTTCGGGGCGTTGCCTTTAATTCTGAAAAAGATATTATTTGGGATAAAACCGATACATATAAGGTGTTTACTGCCTATCTCACCAACATTCCCGAAAGTAAGCTAGGGGAGGACTATGTTTTGAGAACCTATGCTAAAGATTCAAGTGGTAAAACCTATTACGGCGAAAGTTATGAAATTAGCGCGTTTGACGTAGCTTTTGCTATTGATAATGGTGATGCAGTTGGGGTTCAGACCCAGACCGATATTGATGCATTTTATGCTTTTACAAAAGACAGCGAAACAGGAAGCTTCGACAATTATGACAAATGGCTTAAAGAAAATCTTAAGCTTCCCGGTGCTCTTCGCAACAAAGCAAAGGTTGAGGATACATTATCCGGTGCTGAACTTACAGCGGCATTAAAAGACGGTTATTATGAACCGCTTTTTGAAAGAGCAATTGCAAACGAGGGCAATAAGGCGCTGTTAAAAGCTCTGTACGAAAAGGCCGAAGCGGGTGAAGATATTTCAATAGTTGGACTGGGTGGTTCCATTACACAAAAGGCTGCCTGTACAGATGTTAAAAACAGTTATTCATATCTTGTTTATGAGTGGCTTCAGGCCAAGTTCCCGAACATTACTGTTAATTATAAAAATGCGGGTATAGGTGCGACCACATCTGTTCTTGGCATTTCCCGACTGACCGACCAGGTTTTAGCCTATAACCCCGACATTGTTATTGTAGATTTTACAACTAACGACTCAGCCGCAAACGCTTATTGTGCCGGTTCTTACGAGGCTATTCTTCGCACCCTTATTTCTAAAAACGTTGCCACCCTTTCTGTAATATTCGGTAATGTTAATAATGCACAGTATCAGCAAGGAACTTCTATTAAGGGCAGTAACTGTGAAAGTCTTCATGCCGCGCCTATGCTTTATACTGATGTTCCGGTAATTGATTACTATGGTGTAATGTGGGATTGTTATTTAGACTCTAATAACGACGGCGAAAGTGATTCCAATGATGCTATAGCCTGGACTGACCTTTGGGGAGATTACATTCACCCCAACGAAGCAGGTCACAAGCTTGTTGCCAACGCTATAAACTACTATCTTGGCAAGGTTTATAATGAGTATAAGGCCGGTACAATAAACGACGTTGCTGGTATCCCCGAACAGCCCCTTGATGAATACACCAACAACTTCTTGGGCGCACAGATGTACGGCAACACTAATATTGGCGCAATGCTTACTTCAATAGAAGGTGTTACGAACGGAGCATATACAAACTTCGATTCTACCACTACCTCAAACTGGGAAACTTGGATAATTTCTGAGGGTGGTCACATTGAATTTACTATAGAAAAGGCGAAGTTCTTTGCTCTTATGAGGGTTGTAAGCCCCACAGGCGGAAAAGCCGATATATATGTAAATAACAAAAAGGTTGCAACCGAAAATACTTATAACGCAAACTACCCAAGAGGTGCTAACTTCCAGGGTACAATTAAGTTCTATGACGGAAACAATACTGTGAAGGTTAAGATTGTTGCTACAGAGGGAACATATACCCTTACAACCATTCTTATGGCTCAGGATAAATAGTTATATACAAAAAGAGATGCGGCACTATGCACCGCATCTCTTTTAAATTTTACACCAGCCACCTATGGTTTTTTGAAAGAAAAGCTATAGGTGGTTTTAGATTTCCATTCTTCGCCCACCTTTGTATAGGTGTTTTTGGCATTACAAACATAAAGTTTATTATATCTGTTGGGATTAGCAACGAAAAAGGTGTTATCAAAGTCAACGCTCACCGTTGCCGAAACTCCTGAAGATGAACCTAAAATAGTAATTTCATCGTCAAGCTTTCCCCCTGTTTCGAAAAATGAAATGGGGGTGCTATGTTCAGCTTCGCTTATATCATAGCTCTTCCCTTTATAGATGGCTGTGTCTGTAATAGAAAAGTCACCTTCTTTTCTGCGAATAGGAAGCATTGTCATAAAGGATCTCTCAATTGGCATAGCCTTTGTCCAAACAACCCTTTGAGAAAGGGTAAGCCCGTCTTTGCTAAAAATATACTTTTTATAGTGATGGGCAATTTCTTCATTTTCGGTTCCTTGAAGATAAATTTTACTATTTTGCTCAAACAGAAAAAAGTCTTCCTCGGCTGAAAATGAAGTATCTACAAGACCTTCGTAACCGTGAAAGCCGCCGTGAAAATCCGGGGTATCTTTAATTTTAACAGCCCATTCCCATTCGCCTATATTGACAATGGGAAAATCGTAAACAGGCTTAAAATCATCGTCTTTTCTTTCAAAAAGATACAACTGATAAAGTCTCCACAAATTGGCATTTTGGTAAAGACCGCCATCTACATAGGGTTTAACTATATGAAGCAAATTAAACTTCATATAGCCGTCACCTGCGGGAAGATAAATTTCAAATCGGTCTTCCTTTTGCTCGTAAAAATAGCCGTTTTTTCTAATCATACAACAACCTCAATTATGATTTTGTGCTTTCCATAACATCGTCAGCGTTTGCAAAGCCCGTAATTTTAACGGTTTTTCTTCTTGAGGTTGCCACCTTTTTCATAAGCAGGTCGTAATAAAGTTCGTCATCAAAGGGTATAGAAACTTCTTTATCTAAGAAAGAAGAAAGGTGCATAGCATTGGAAAGAGTAAGGCCGTTAATACCCTCTTTGCCCTCTGCCACAAGCTCTCCGCCATTTAAAATAGCATTGGCCCATTTATTTAAAACGCCAACATGCTGAAGATTTTCGCCGTCGGTTTCAACATCAATCTTTGTGCTTTTAACCTTGCCAAAGATAGATTTACTGGTTTTAGAAAATTCCTGTTCGGTCATTTCATATTCCCAAAGGGTAAGTTGGTTATTTTCAACCACAAACTTAGCCTTATCCATTTGAATTTCAAACCTGTTTGTGCCCTCAGAGTCGCCTGTTGAGGTTATAAACACACCGGTACTGCCGTTTTCATATTCAACATAAGCAGTAACATCATCTTCAACCTCAATATCGTGCCACTTACCGTAATGTAGCTTGGCCTGAACCTTAACGGGCATTCCGCATATCCATTGCCACAGGTCTAGCTGATGGGGGCACTGATTAAGCAAAACGCCTCCGCCCTCACCCGACCAGGTTGCACGCCAATCTCCCGAATCGTAATAATTTTGAGGTCTGTACCAAGAGGTAATTAACCAGTTAGTTCTTCTTATCTGGCCATATTTTCCCGAATGAACCAATTCTCTCAGTTTTCTGTAAACGCAGTTTGTTCTTTGGTTAAACATCAAACCAAACACTACTTCAGGGTGTTTTTCGGCAACAGCGTTCATTTCTTTAACCTGTTTGGTGTAAACGCCGGCGGGTTTTTCAAGCATAACATGAATTGAGCGATTCATACATTCTATAGCAAGAGAGGTGTGGTCATAGTGGGGTGTGGCTATAAGACAAGAATCAACAAGACCGCTATCAAGCATTTCAATGCCGCTATTAAAATAGGTTATATTTTGGTCGGGAAATTCGTTTTTTGCCCAATCAATTCTCTCTGGGTTAATATCGGCAACCGCCGTAATTTCAATTTCGGGGCATTGGCCCTCAAGAATTTTCTTCATATGGCTGGAACCCATATTACCAATTCCTATAATACCTAGCTTAATCTTTTTCATTATTTAAATCCCCTTGCTTTTAAATATTCATAGCTTCTTTTCAGGCAATCAAACGGGTCTTCGCCGTTACAATCATCCTGTTCAACAAGCATATATTTTGTGCCACAGGCTTCAGCCTTTTCAAAAACTCTATCGAAATTAATATTGCCTTCGCCCAAAACCGCCATCTTTCTATCAAATGTGTGGTCTTTAAGGTGAATGCAAGGCACTCTTCCCGAAAGTTTTTCTAACCACCATGCCGGGTCGCCACCTGCGGTTTGCACCCAATAAGTATCTAATATAAAGCCCAACTCTTCTTTAGAATATTTGTCAGCAATATGCTCAAGGAAGGTTTTGCCGTCAAGCTTGTTAAATTCACAGGCGTGGTTATGATACATGAAAAATTTGCCATTCTCTTTAAGAGTCTTGGCGGCCCCACTATATTTTTCCTCAAAGAGCTTTAATGCTTCTGCCACATCTTCAAAAGGAAAATAACCAAGACCTATATAGTCACAACCAAGAACATCATGCTCTTTCACCACCGAAAGAGGTTCGTTTTGAAGTTTAAGCTTATTGCAATGGGTTACAACACACTTAAGGCCGTTTTTGTTAAGTTCTCCTAAAAGCCATTCGGGTTCTACCTCACAGCCACCTGAAATTTGAACATTTTTATAGCCAATATCGGCTATTTTTGACAAACTTTCGGCATAGTCCTCTTTAGTTTTGCAAAAGTTTCTTATTGTGTATAATTGAGCGCCAATTTCCATTATTTATTCACCTCGTAAAATATTTTTAAAACTGTTACATGCAGTATCAAAGGCTTCATCAGCATCAGCAAATGCACCGCCAATTTTGGTGGCTTCATTAGCCTGTTCCAGATTTTTAAGACCGTCAAAATCGAAAAGATGCGGCTCCATAGTAAAGGTGTTACCTCCACGGGAAAGATAATCTTCAGCAAGTTGCCTAATGTTACCTACTCCTTTTCCTGCGGGGACTATAATGCCATCATTATCTGCATCTTTGATGTGCATATAATCTACATATTCTTTTAAAGTTTCCCAAGCACCTAATGTGTTAACATTACATTGCACAAAATTGGCAGGGTCAAAAACAGCCTTAATTTCGGGCAAAGCTTTATGTATTATGGCACACCTTTCGGGAATGTCGCCGAATATACCCTTTTCATTTTCGTGGCAAAGGGTTATATTATAATCTTTGGCAACCGAAACAAAACTGTTAAGGCGGTTGAGAACCTTTTCTTTATAATTTTCAGGGTTTTCACCCTCAGGCATATAAAAAGAAAATAGTCTGATTTTTTCTGCCTTTAAAATTTCAGCAATTTCGAGAGTGTGCTTGAATTTTTCCAAATGCCCCTCAAAAGTGTCGTTAATATTTATTTTTCCTATAGGTGAACCTATAGACCAAACCCTAAGCCCTTTGTCTTCAAGTTTTTTAAGAACCTCTTTGGCCTTGTCTGCCATAATATCAGAAATGTTTGTGCCATCGACGTTTCTTATTTCCATACCATTAAGGTTGTTTCTCATTAGTGCATTGATTTGTTTATCAATATTCGCACCAACCTCGTCGGAAAAAGCAAAAATTTTGATGTTTTGCAAACAAAATCCCCCTTTTATTTTTTATATTTATATCTTATAATAGTTATTTTTTTAAATCAATTGCAAAAAAAGACTAAAACTATTGTATTTTATTGCAAATGGTGATATAGTAATTTTGAAAGAGAATGAGGTGATTATGTGAAGCCATATTTTTACGCACAGAAAAGTTATACCAAAGAGCCTGATGTTGAAAAGTTTGCAGCACACACCCATGGGGGATATGAAATTTTTTGCTTTTTATCGGGTGATGCAAAATATTATGTTGAAGGCAATATTTATAATTTGAACGAGGGCGATATTCTATTAATCAAAAAAGCAGAAACACATTCGCTACTTATTAACACCAGCATACCCTATGAGCGTTATGTTGTGGTTTTCGGTCCGGAATGTCTTTTAGGGGACTACGCCAAATCGCTTATTCAGGTTATTGACCAAAAGCCATTAGGTAAATATAATAAAATATATTTCAAAGATAAAGAACATATATTATACCTTTTAGAACAGGTGTGCAGTGTAACCTCTTTTGAAGAAAAACAAATTTACTTAACCGTTTTGCTTAATGAAATTTGCAAGAACTTATACTTAAACAAAAGCGAAGAATTAAATATTGTTAAGGACATAGAGATAATAGAGTATATAAACCAAAACCTAATGAAGATTTCGGGTATAGAAGAAATATGCGGTAAGTTTTTTATAAGCTCTGCTCAGCTTAGCCGAAAATTTAAAGCTATGACCGGTTCGACGGTATGGAATTATATAGTAACCAAAAGATTGTTAATTGCAAAAGAGCTTCTTTCCCAAGGTGTTATGCCGCACACGGTAAGTGAAATTTGCGGTTATGAGGAATACAGTAGTTTTTACCGTGCCTATAAACTCCACTTTGGCTCATCGCCAAAGGACGATTGCATAAGGCAAACCAAAAGTGAATTAAAATGGCAAAGGTAAGAGCAATAAAATAAGGTTATATTCTAGGTGGTTTTGAAAAAATATTTTTAAAATGAAAAAAGAAAAAGCATTTGTCTGTTTTAAGACAAATGCTTTTAATTCTCTTTGCAAAAAAGACATTATTTTTATTTTATAAAGAGTTAAGTTTTTCTATAACTAAAGTGGCTTTTTGATGCAGTTCATTGCAAAGTTCATCAAAGTCTCCCTCGGCTTCTACAATAGAGAGAACCTGCATTTTAAAGCTTTCGTTTGTGCCAAGGGCAAGGCTGTAAAGGTGGTCAGTATTCTCGTTGGGGTCGGCCTTTAATTTGGCCGTAGCAAGGGCCACTACTTTTGTAACACGGCCTATTTCTTCGGCACCTTTGGTGCGCAAGGCTTCACGTTGTTCTGACGAAAGATGTGGGGTTTGTGGTATGCTTTCGGGGGAGGGAGCCTCGTAAACGCTAATTTCTTCTATAACACTTTTAATACTGTTGTCGGTTTCGCTTAAAGGGATTGGTTCTGATTTATCTTCCTCAGGCTCTATTAAAATAGGGGGAGGACAACTTTCCCTCGTTTTAATTAATTCTGCCTTTAAATTATTGTTTTCTTCTTCTAATTCGCCAACCTTTTCTTCAAGGGTGTTTATGTAATCAGAAGAAGCCTTAAGCTTTTCTAAAAGCTCTGCATTTTCTTTTTCAAGGGTTTCTTTTGCTTTACGGCTATCTTTAAGTCTTATTTTCAGACCCTCATTCTCTGTGTTTTTTCTTTCAACCTCGGCAAAAAGGTTGGAATTTTCGGCTAACAGAAGTTTTTTTCTCATTAAAAATCCTCCTTAAAATTATGAGCAAAGGCAATAAGCTCTTCTTTTCTATTTATACATACTTCCTCAATAACCGCAGTTAAAAGGCGGTTTAAAGCCAACCCGATTTTTTGAGGCTCAATACCTAAGGCCAAAATATCGTCCCCGGTTATATTAAGCATAGATATTTTATAACATTCATTGTTTTTTATAATTTCGTCAAGTGTAAGGGTAAGATATTTAATATCTTCTTCCCTTTCAGGGGAAAAAGCGGCCAAAAGCCTAACCGTTTTATATGAAGCTGTTTCGCCTACACGGTTTAACAGCCACTTAACCTCTTCTTTTGTGCAGGGAAAACCTGTTTTAAAGGCAGTAATAACCTTGCACACCTCTTGGGAGGTTTTTTTATCGCTTTTTAAAATTTTTAGGGTTTTTTCTGCCAGATTACAGGTTTTAATGCCGTCCATCTCTAACGAGCAGAAAAAGGCTGCCAAAGAAGCAGAAAGGTCATCACTGACATAACTAAGGGAATCAAAGCACGGGGCACAGCTTTTATATTGGCCAAGGCTTTCTATGGCAAAATGTAAAATGGGTAAAAATTCACATAAAACTGTGGCGGCATTTTTACCTGTGACAAGCTTTTTAAATTCTGCAAACACCCTTTCTTTTGAAAGATTACACATAAGGTGGGCAGACTGAAAAATAGCTTTTTTGGTGTCCTCTTCAATTTCAAAGCCCAAAAAAGAGGAAAAGCGAAGCGCCCTTAAAATTCTAAGAGAGTCTTCCTCAAAGCGTTTGTTGGCATCGCCAACGGTTTTAATAAGCCTATTTTCAAGATCTTCTCTTCCGCCAAAGGGGTCGAAATACCCCTTATGGGGGCAGTAGCAAATAGCGTTAATTGTAAAATCCCTTCGCGCTAAATCTTCTTTCAGGTTATTTGAAAACGAAACCTTATCGGGGTGACGGCCGTCAGAATAGCCTTTATCTACCCTGTAGGTAGTAACCTCCACAGGGAGCCCGTCTAAAACAAGGGTGACAGTGCCGTGTTTAATACCTGTTTCTATAATTTTTATATCATTAAACAAGGCCTTAACCTCTAAGGGGGTGGCCTTTGTTGTTATGTCAAAATCAAAGGGTTCAACCCCAAGAAGGCTGTCGCGTACACTTCCCCCAACGGTATAAGCCTCAATACCGGCCAGATTAAACCTTTCAAGTATTTTTAAAACCTGTACAGGAAGTTGCAAAATATCCCTTCTTTCGACAAAAAAACATAAAAGCCGTAGTTAACTACGGCTCTGTTAAAATTTTTTAATTTTTCTAAAAGTTCTTCTTAAAAGGCCTATGGCACGTTTAAAAAGCTTTCTTAAAGGAAAGACCATATGCCATATTTTACAGTAAAGCAAATATCCCTTTTCTTCCGTAGAGTGCCAAACACCATTTCGTTTAAAACGAGTAACCACAGCAACTATTTGTTCATTGGTAATACCCATTTCATTTTCAAAGGTGTTATCTCCTCTCATAGTATAAACATTGCAACCATTTATGCTTTGGGCCTTAATAACCCTGTGCAAAACAATATTGCCGTTTTTTCTAACGTAAAGGGGTAGAGCATATTTTTTAAGGGGAAAGGTGGGTTTAACAAGCACAATTTCGTCCCGGCCGCCGTAAAGCATAGGACGCATACTTATGCCGTCTGGGGTGAAGGAGGCTTCTTTACCGGTATTGGTTATTTCTTGTATAGTGGGCAACAGGTCGTGAAGAGGAATATTATTCAACAAGACCTGCCTCCTGAAGCTTTGTAAGAAATTTTTCAATATCTTCCTTTGCGGTGGCTTCGTCTACATCGTACTCTGAAAGAAGGGCCTTTAAAAGGTCCTCCTTTTGGGCACCCTTTTCTAAAAGACCCCACAAAAACATACCCGTGTCGTTTAGGGTCATAATTCCGTTAAAATCGACTGTTGCGGCACCGGTGGGAACAACAACATTGCTACCCGCAACACTTCTTACAACAAAATCGCTTCTTACCTTCATTTTTCTTCTCCTTTATATATGGAGTATAAATTTATAGAATATCTATTTTAAGAATTTTTACCTCTTCAACTGGCTTATCGGCATTACCCGTTTTAACTGTGGCAATAGCGTCTACTGTTTCCATACCCTCGAAAACCTGACCAAAAACGGTGTGACGGAAGTCTAACCAAGGGGTTCCGCCCAAAGATTTATAATCTTCTATTATATCTTCGGGGAAGCCGCTGTCCTTAAGCTGTTCCATTTGGGGAATCATTTGCTCGGGAACTTGGTTGGCCTGAACAATGAAGAACTGGCTTCCATTGGTGCATGGGCCGGAATTTGCCATTGAAAGGGCGCCGCGCAAATTATGGAGCGTGGGTGTGAATTCGTCTTCGAAAGGTGCGCCGTAAATGCTTTCGCCACCCATACCTGTGCCGGTTGGGTCGCCGCCCTGAATCATAAAATCTTTAATTACACGGTGAAAAATAAGACCGTCGTAATAACCGTTTTTAGCGTGGGTAATAAAGTTTTCTGTGGCTTTGGGCGCCTCGTTGGTAAACAGTTTAATTTTAATATCACCTAAAGATGTATGCATAACAGCAACAGTATCGTCTTTGGTGGGAAGAGCGGTTTGATAACTCATAACAATTCTCCTTATCTGGTTTTCTGAATAAGATTTTTAAGTGATGCATCGGGAAGTTCAATAGCTTTACGGCTATCATAGGGTTCGCCGTCAACATTTACAACGTTACCGTTAATATTCACGGTATTTTTATTAACCCAAAACCCCTCGGCTATTTTAGTGTCAAGCTGCCAATAAATATTTTTAATCTCTTGGTTTTTGGCATCAACAATTTCGCCTCTTACGGCATGTCCCACCCCTGTGAGAGAGGCCTTGTAAAGGTTAAGGGTGAGTTTTTTGTCGGCTGATTCAATGCTTTGAACAAGTTCGCCTTTTGGCAGGTCGGAAAGGGAATGAGCAAGCCCATCATAGGCCAGACCCACCATATTAACAACTGTAACTATTAAAACCAGGCACATTATAATAAACTCGGTATATTTACATTTCATTTAAACGGCCTCCTAAAATTTACATTCTAACACTTAGTATAGCACATCTTATGTTTTAATTCAACTAGATTGAAGCAATGTTTACAATAATCTCAACCATTTTTTCAAGTGAAGAGGTTGGAATAAGCTCATATATACTGTGAAAATTATATCCCCCGGTTGAAAGGTTAGGGCAAGGAAGACCCCTGAAGGAAAGACGGGCGCCATCAGTACCGCCCCTTATGGGAACCACCAAAGGTTCAACCCCGGCAGAAAGCATTGCCGTTTTTGCCTCTTCAATAATATGCATATGGGGGAGAATTTTGTCTTTCATATTATAATAGCTGTCGGTAATTTTTACGCTGAAGGTATTCTCACCATAACGGACGTTAAGGTAATTGGCAAGGTTTATAACAAAGGATTTACGATGTTCAAATTTTTCTTTGCTGTGGTCCCTTATTATCATTGCAAATTCTGCCTTGCTTTCGTTTGCTGTTATATCACAAATATGGTAGAACCCCTCATAGCCGTCGGTGTGGGCGGGGGTTTCGGCCGGGGGCATCATAGCTATAAATTCATTGGCCAACAACAGGGCATTTTTCATTTTACCCTTTGCAGCACCGGGGTGAATATTAATGCCGTTAACGGTAATAACGGCCGAGGCGGCATTAAAGTTTTCGTATTCTATTTCCCCAAGGGCACCGCCGTCTATTGTATAGGCCCAGGCTGCACCAAATTTCTCAAGATCCAAAAGGTCGGCTCCGCTGCCTATTTCTTCATCGGGTGTAAAGGCCACCGAAATAGCAGGGTGCTTAATTTCGGGGTGGGTGATAAGGTAATGCATTGCTTCGGTAATTTCGGCAACACCGGCCTTGTCATCGCTTCCAAGTAGGGTTGTGCCATCGGTGGTTATAAGTGTCTGACCTATAAGGGAAGAAAGGAAAGGGTATTCCTTTTCTTTTATTACCGAACCGCTTTTAAGTACAATGTCACCACCCTTATATTCTAAAAGAACAGGTGAAACATTTTTGCCGCTAACATCAGGTGAGGTATCAAGGTGGGCAATAAAGCCAATGGCAGGAAGATTTTCACAGCCTTTACTAGCAGGTAAAAAAGCATATACATAACCGTTTTGGTCCATATGTGAATTTTTAAGACCTATATTTTTAAGCTCTTCGACCAAAAATTCACCCAAAACAAGCTGACCTTTTGTTGAGGGTACAGATTTAGAAGCCTCATTAGATTTAGTATCAAAAGAAATATATTTTAAAAACCTTTCACAAACGCTCATTTAAACTTATCTCCCATAATAAAATATTGCTATTTTTATAACTGTAAGTTTATTTTATCACAAACTTTTAAATTTTCAAGGGTGAAAAACACAAAAGAATGTGAAAGTTTTGTCAAACTTCACTAGAGTATATATTATTTTTAAAAGGGACTTTGTGTAATATTGACAATGTCACTTTGATGTGATAAAATTAGTTGAAAATTATTAATTGAAGAGGAAGACAGCTATGAAATTTCTAGTGTGTGTTAAGCAGGTACCCGGCTCTAACAACGTTCAGGTAGACCCGGTTACAGGTGTTCTTAAAAGAAGCGGCATACAAAGTAAAATGAACCCTTACGACCTTTATTCTCTCGAGGCGGCCCTCTCCCTTGCCGAGCGTTATGAGGGTAGCGTTCAGACTATTACAATGGGTCCGCCCCAGGCCAAGGCTGTTATTGTTGAAACAATTTGTATGGGTGCTGAAAGCGGTACCGTACTAAGTGACAGAAAATTTGCAGGTGCAGATGTTCTTGCAACGGCCTATACCATTTCCCAAGGCATTGAAAAAACAGGAGAATTTGATATTATTTTCTGCGGTAAACAAACTACCGATGGCGACACTGCCCAGGTGGGAGCCGAGCTTTCGGAATATTTAGGACTTCCTAATGTTTCAAACGTAATTTCTATTGAAGAAATTAAAGATGGCAAGGTTTATCTTACCGCCGCTCTTGATGACAAAAATGTTAAAATGTCGGTAAAAATGCCCTGTCTTATTTCGGTTGACGGAGATATTAATTCCCCAAGACTGCCCTCTTACAAGGTTAAACAGACCGTAACCGACGATATGGTAAGGTTTTTAAGCTTTGATGATTTCGATGATAAAAACCCAAACAACTATGGTCTTAACGGCTCTGCCACACAGGTAGAAAGAATTTTCCCGCCTGAGAAAAATGCCGAAAAACAAGAAATTAAGGGAACATCGGCAGAGCAGTCACAGGCTCTTTTTGAGCTTATTTCGGCCAAAAAGATTATTTAGGAGGGTAGAATATGGGCGAATTATTAGTTAAAAATCAGTTAATAACTCCAAAAAAGGCCGATGAGCTTATTAAGCTTTGTCCTTTTGGTGCAATTTCATATAACGGCTCTGAGGTTTCAATATCTTCAGCCTGTAAAATGTGTAAGCTTTGTGTTAAAAAGAGCGGCGGCCTTGTTGAATATGTGGAAGACCAAGAAAAACATGTAGACAAAGACCTTTGGAAAGGTATTTGCGTTTATGTTGACCAAAGAGAGGGCAACATTCATAAGGTTACATACGAGCTTCTTGGTAAGGCAAAAGAACTTGCAAAGGTTATAAACCACCCTGTTTATGCTTTGGTTATTGGAAGTAATATGAACGAGGGTATTAATAAGCTTTTATATTATGGGGTAGATAAGGTTTTTGTTTATGATGACCCGGCTTTAGCCGATTTTAGAATAGAGCCTTATACCGCTGCATTTTGCGATTTTATTGAAAAAATCAAACCCTCTTCAATTATGTTAGGCGCAACTAATTTAGGTCGCCAATTGGCACCCAGGGTTGCCGCAAGAATGAAGTCGGGTCTTACGGCCGATTGCACCGTTTTAGAAATGAAGGACAATACCGACCTGGTTCAAATACGCCCTGCATTTGGTGGAAACATTATGGCGCAGATAATATCTCCTAATACCCGGCCGCAGTTTTGTACTGTAAGATATAAGGTTTTTGCAGAACCCAAGCCCTCTGACACACCAAGCGGTGAAATTGTAAAAATGGAAGTTACCTCTAAAATGTGCGCTTCGGCTATAGAGGTTTTGTCAACCCAAAACAAGCCCAGTGACATTGATATTTCTGAGGCAGACATAGTTGTTGCCATTGGAAGAGGAGCAATGAGTGAAGCAATGAGAAATGCCGCCGCTGAACTGGCTGGACTTTTGGGCGGCGTGGTTGCCTGTACAAGACCTCTTGCAGAGGCAAACATTTTTGACGCTAAACACCAAATTGGTCTTTCGGGCAGGACTGTTAAACCTAAGTTTATTATTTGTTTAGGAATATCCGGCGCAGTTCAGTTTACCGCCGGAATGAAGTCTTCTGACTGTATTGTGGCAATAAATTCAGACAAGAATGCTCAAATTTTTGATGTTGCTCATTATGGTATAGTGGGCGATGTAAATGAAATAGTTCCAATGCTTATAGAAAAAATAAAGGGGGCCGACAAAAATGTATAAAACCATAGATAACACAGATATTTTAAATTTAAAACAGATTGCCGGTGACCTGAATGTTTTTGTGGGTGACGAAATAAGCCCCGACTATGCACATGACGAGCTGGGCGGTATTGAAAAAATGCCTGATATGCTTATAAAGGCAGAGAGCACACTGCAAATTTCAAACATTATGAAATACGCCTATGATAATAACATTCCTGTAACTGTAAGGGGTAGCGGCACCGGGCTTGTGGGCTCTGCAGTTGCAGCCGAGGGCGGAATTTTGCTTGAAACTACCGGTATGAACAAAATTTTAAATTTAGATAACGATAACCTTACGGTTACGGTTCAGCCGGGGGTTTTGCTTATGGAATTGGCCGCCTTTGCCGAAGAAAACGACTTTTTATATCCCCCCGACCCGGGTGAAAAATCGGCTACCATTGGCGGAAACATTTCTACCAATGCAGGCGGTATGAGGGCTGTTAAATATGGTGTTACAAGAGATTATGTAAGAGAGCTTACTGTAGTAATGCCAAACGGCGAAATAATGAAGCTTGGCGGTAGGGTTGCTAAAAACTCTTCCGGTTATAGCCTTAAAGACTTGGTTATAGGCTCTGAGGGAACTCTTTGCATAATTTGTGAGGCGGTTTTAAAGCTTATTCCCCTGCCTAAGGTTTCTATAAGCCTTCTTGTACCCTTTAAGGATATGAAGAGCGCTATTGAGGCAGTACCACACATTATTCGCTCAAAGGTTACACCAACAGCAATTGAATATATGTCTAGAGATACTATTTTATTTTCTGAAAGCTACCTTGGAAAAAGGTTCCCCGATACTAAAAACGAGGCCTATATTCTTTTAACCTTCGACGGAAACACCGACGCTCAGGTTGAACAGGATATGAAAACTGTTGCCGATTTGTGCTTAGAGATTGGCGCCATTGATGCTTATATTGTTGATACAGAAGAGCGTAAAAAGGCGGTTTGGTCGGCCAGAGGTGCGTTTTTAGAGGCTATAAAGGCTTCTACTACAGAAATGGACGAATGTGACGTTGTTGTTCCCGGAAACAAGGTTGACGAATTTATTAAATTCACACACCAATTGGCAGACAAAATGAATGTAAGAATACCAAGCTTTGGTCATGCCGGTGACGGAAATCTTCATATTTATATCTGCCGCGATGATTTAAATGACCAAGATTGGGAAAGAATTTTAAATGTGTGCTTTGACGAAATGTATAAAAAGGCTGAAGAAATAGGCGGCCTTGTTTCGGGTGAGCACGGAATAGGTTATGCAAAAAAAGGTTATCTTAAAAAGCAATACGGCGAAAGCCATATTGCCCTTATGCAGGGAATAAAAAAGGTCTTCGACCCCAAAAACATTTTAAATCCCGGGAAGGTTTGCTTTTAACAGCTTAATGTGGTAAAATAAAGCGGTGGAATTTCCACCGCTTTATTAATTGAATAAATTTATATAGTTGTGGAAAAATATTTATATAATATTTTGTGAGGTAATGTAATGGAATTCGCCTTTTTTGATGCTAAAAGTTATGATAGACCATCTTTTGAAAAATACGGTAAAGAGTCCGGTATAACCTTTAAGTTTTACGAAACCAAGCTTAATGAGGATACGGCAAAACTTGCCACAGGCTGTGACGGAGTTTGTGTTTTTGTTAATGATACAGTTGATGCCGCGGTTATAGACAGACTTTGTGATGCGGGGGTTAAAATGGTGGCCCTGCGTTGCGCAGGTTATAATAATGTAGATTTAAAATATGCCAAGGGAAAGCTTATAGTTTTTCACGTACCGGCCTATTCCCCTTATGCGGTGGCCGAACATGCTATGGCTATGCTGCTTACTTCAATAAGACGTATTCATAAGGCCTATATAAGAACCAGAGATTTTAATTTCAGCCTTAACGGTTTTACGGGTTTTGACCTTCATGGTAAGACTATGGGCATTGTTGGTATGGGCAAAATAGGTCGAGTGTTTGCCCAAATTTGTAAAGGCTTTGGAATGAAAATAATAGCTTACGACAAATTCCCCTCAGGGGATTATGAATTTGTAGAGCTTGGTGAGCTTTTTAAAAAGGCAGATATTATTTCTTTGCACTGTCCCCTTACAAAAGAAACCGACCATATGATAGATGAAACAACCATTCAAAAAATGAAAAAGGGCGTTGTTATTATCAATACCTCGCGCGGGGCACTTATAGACGCCGAAGCCCTTTTAGAGGGCATAAAATCCCGTCAGGTGGGCGCCGCCTGTTTAGATGTTTATGAAGAAGAGTCTGAGCTTTTCTTCGAAGATTTTTCAGGTCATATTATAGACGACGATATTTTGGCAAGGCTTATTTCAATGCCAAATGTTATTGTAACCTCTCACCAAGCCTTTTTAACAGAGGAAGCATTAAATAATATAGCCGAAACTACAGTAAACAATATACTTGAGGTTGTAAAAACAGGTCAAAGCCAAAACCAGCTAAGTGTAAAGGATTAGACAGAACAAGTATAATTGTTAAAAATTAGCTCTGCTTTTTAACCAAAGGCAGGGCAATTTTTTTGTTTATTGTTTACCCTTGTTTTAATGCAAATTAAATGATATAATAACTAAGTATATATTTTATATTTTTGTCATTATTTAGTGTTGAAGGAGAAACTTATGAAGAGTTTTAAAAAAATTATAGTTTTCCTGCTTTCCCTTGGTATTTTAATGTGTTCTTTTAATCTTACAGGTGCAACGGTTTTTGCAGAAGCCTCTTTCGCTTCGGGTGATGGAAGCACAGAAAATCCTTACATTATTACTACTCCTGCTCAGCTTAATTTAATAAGAAAAGGTCTAACCGGCCATTATAAGCTGGGTGCAGATATTGTTTTCACTGAAGAGGATTTTGCTGAAGGTGGCTCTTTTTATAACAACGGTAAATTTTGGACGCCTGTAGGAACCTCTTCTATACCCTTTAGTGGTAGCTTTGACGGAAACGGTTTTGCTATTTCAGGGCTTAAAATATATAATTCGGGCAAGGCGGCAAGTCTTGCGGTTTCAAGCAGTGGCGACGATGAATGGTCGGGCGACTACATTATAGGCGGAAATATTACTCCTACAATTTCACCAACGATGGGTCTTTTCGGTTATAACTCCGGCACAATTAAAAATGTTTCTTTGCAGGTTGAATCGCTTTACGGCAAGGCCACTAATAGTAAGCCTATGTATGTTGGTGCGGTTGCCGGGTATAATACCGGAACAATCTTAGGATGCTATGTATTTGGCAGTGTTTACTCAGCTTCAGCCACAAGCCCATTAACCTATAGTGGTATGGTCGCCGGGTACAACAAAGGCGGAACAATTGAAAATTGTTATAGCGGTGGAAGAATAACAGGCGACTATAGCGGTGGCATTGTAGGCGGAAGTGAGTCGGGCTGTATCACAAACTGTTATAGCCTTTCTGTTGGTGTTAACTATAAATTCTTTGGTGGAATTTTGGGATATAATAAAGAAACAGCCACCACCCTTACTAACTGTTATTATGACATCGTTAAGGGCTTGGGTGTAGGTAAGGGAACAGACACAGTCACTGCACTCACTTTAGAACAAATGAAGAATAGCGAGGCTTTTGCCGGGTTTGATTTTGACGAGGTTTGGACAATGGACGGTGAGGTTGGCTACCCCTACCCCGAGCTTGTAAAGGCCCACGCACATTTTTCACAAACCCTTACAGGAATTTCTATTGTTTCTTTGCCTACCAAGACGGTGTATTTAAAGGGTAAGGAAGAATTTGAACCTACAGGCGGAGAAATAAAGCTTACTTATGATACCGGTTTTGAGGTTACTATTCCTTTAGCTAAAGCAGAGATTTTTGGCTTTGATAAAAATGTTTTAGGCCACCAGAATATGACCGTCACTTACGGTGGAAAAACCGCACAGCTTACAGGAATTGTCGTTATAGAAAGTATTGATACAGCATACAACAACTCAGCGGCTATCAGAACAGGGGAAAACAGTAGCACCGGCAAAAACGGTCTTAGGGTTTATAACCGAATTAGCAAGGAATTTATTGACAGATATAATATTGTTGAATATGGTACTATTGCAACAAAAAAAGAATTTATAACCGGAGATTTCACATTAGACAACAATGATATTCCCAAAGCAAGGGGCGTTGCCTTCGACGACAACAAGGATATAATTTGGGAAGACACCGACACTTATAAGGTGTTTACGGCCTATTTAACCAATATTCCCAAAGATAAATTTGGTGAAGATTATGTTTTAAGGGCCTACGCAAAGGATTCAAACGGTAAATATTATTACGGTGAAAGCTATTCAATAAGTGTGTTTGATATGGCATATGCTATTGATAACGGCAATTCATCAAGCGGTTCTGCTCCCACTCAGGTTGATATTGATGCATTCTATGCTTTTGCTCGCGACAATGAAACAGGAAGCTTTTCGGCTTATGATGACTGGCTTGAGAAAAACAACAAGACTGCCGGTAATCTTCGAAATGAGGCAAACAACTAAGGTTACCTTTGGAAATATGACCATAATTAAAAGACTGCAAACTTATCCAAAAGGATAGGAATGCAGTCTTTTTAATTTTACTTTTCTAAGGATTTGAAAATTTTTTCTGCGGTACTCAAAATAAATTGTTGTTCTTCTGGTGTACAGGTTTTAAGAAGGGTTCTTTTTGGCAGACCCCATATACCGAAAAAGCGAGGGCCTATCCAGTTATTGTGAGGTGTGGCTTCAAAAAGCCCGTTTAAAACCGAAAGAGCGGCTTTTTTAGGCTTCATAAAAACAACCTTCATAGGGTGCTTTATGAGTGCAAAAATAACCTTTGGGTAATGGTTTGTAATTCCCGTAAAGGTTATGCCGGGGTGGGTTATAGCAAGAATAGGCGAGGCCTTATCCTTAAAAAGTTCCCACAAGGAAAACATTAAAAAGCGTTTTGCATTACCATAGGCCTTGCTGTTGGCTTTTACCTTGCTGAAATCAATATCTTCATTTTTGGCTTTGGAATAATTATGAGCAATACTACCTACCGCCACAACCCTGCCGTTGTTTTTCTCTAAGTAGGGCAATAGTTTTCGTGCCATATAATAAGGACTTATAAAATTTATCTGAAAAAGGTTGTCAAAGCCAAGGTCGGTGGTTTTTCGGGGTATGCTATATGCACCGGCATTTAAAATAAGGGCATATATATTAAGGGAGATAAGTTTAATTGTAGCCGCCTTAACAGAAGAAAAATCCTCCATATCGGCGGTTATAAGCGTTACCTTGCTTTTGGGAAAGGCGTTTATTATCTCTTCTTTAAGGGAATTGGATTTTGTGAAGTTTCGGTCTACCAACACAAGGTCTGCCCCTAGCATTGCCAAATAAAAACAAAGCTCTCTTCCCAGTCCCCCGGTGGAGCCTGTAATGGCAACAATCTTCCCCTTAAGGGAAACGGTATTTTTTTCAAGCCACTTGTTCAAGGTCATTTTAGGCTTCAAAGGTTATGGTGTGAATGTCGCTGAACACCTTGTTGGCATCGAGGGTTATAATTCCCTCTTTTTCGGTTATGTCATAACCGCTTCCCTCAATATCGGGAATACCAACCCAAGGCTCAACACACATATAACCGGCATTAGGCTTGTGCCACAAAAGAAGGCTTGAAGCACCGGGAAAATCTACTGTTATTTTTTTGCCGGTTTTCCTGTTGCGAAGGGCGGCAGATTTCACAGGGCAGTTTCTGAAAACCAGAGCGTCTATGGCAAAATAGCTTTCATAAAGGGGTAAAACATTGGTGTCTTTTATAATAGGAGCTGTAGCTTTGGCTACAATATTGCCATAAAGGGCACTGGTATTAAGCGTAACCTTTTCGGGGAAAATAATATCATAATCTTCAATGCCCTCTGGGGTTGCGTACGCCTCGTGAGAGCCTACTGAAAAATACATCTTACCGTTACCGGTATTGGTTACATTATATTCGGTTTCAAGAGAGTTTTTCTTAAGGCTAAAAATAACCCTTAGCTCATAATCAAAGGGAAAGCATTTTTTTGTTTCTTCATTAGAGGTATGAAGAAAGGTTACAGAATCTTCTTCCAGCCTTTCAACCTCGAAAAGGGTGTGTCTTGCGTATCCGTGCTTGGGTAGAATATATTCATTGCCCTCGAAAACAAATTTATCTTCCTTAAGACCTCCGCAAATGGGGAAAAGAATAGGTGAACACCCTGTCCAAATTTCGGGGTGACCTTGCCACATAAGTTCTTTACCGTTTTGTTCTACACTTCTAAGCTCAGCGCCAAGCTTGGCAATTTTTACGGTTAGGTGCCGGTTTTTAATTGTTACCATAGTTATTCTCCTTTCGGGCAGACTGCTTCTTGCCCGTTAAACTGTTTTGTGAAAGGCAATTCTTTCATCGCCATTTTCAAGGTAAATTATTCCACATTTTGCAAAACCGCTTTTGGCAAGGGATTTTTGCATTGGAATATTATCGCGGTGGGTATCTATTCTAAGGTTTTTAACCTTTTTAAGGCAAAAATTATAACAAAATTCTGCGGCACCGCTACCATGTGCGTTTTCGGCCACCGCAATGCGGTGAATGGTGCCGTAAGGCTCATTATTAAGCCAATTGCCATGAAAAATATTTACGTATGTAGGCTCAACACCCTCAAAATAACAAAAGACAGCTAAAATATTTTCTTTTTCCATTAAGACATAGCAATTGCCATTTTTAATATCCTTTTCTATAAGGGCTTGGCCGGGGTAACCGTTTACCCATTGGTTGAGGTTGCCGTTTTTTCGCATATAAGAAACGGCATTTTTATATATGGTCATAATTTTTGGGGTGTGGCAAGGTTCAGCCTTTATAATTTTCATATTTTAAGCCTCTGAAAAAAATTTTACATAAACATTATAAAATTTAAGAATAATATTGTCAATATTATAAAAAGAAAAGAGTCACCGTTTTTAATCATAATATTTTAAACAAATAATTTACTTTCAGTTTTAAATATGTTAAAATTAATAAAAAAATAGCTAAAGGGGTATTTAAA
The DNA here is from genome assembly GCA_017410605.1 of Clostridia bacterium. Taxonomy (GTDB): domain Bacteria; phylum Bacillota; class Clostridia; order Oscillospirales; family Acutalibacteraceae; genus UMGS1279. Next base: position 155,066 of record JAFQQN010000012.1, on the reverse strand, counting down.
ATGCAAAAAAGGAAGCTTCGTGCCTTTGCAAAGCTTATTGCTACAAAGGGAGTAAATATTCAGAAAAATCAATGGGTTATTATAAATGCAGAGCTTGACCAGCCGGAGTTTATTGCTATATTAGTAGACGAGTGTTATAAAGCCGGCGCAGGTGAGGTTGAGGTAAGGTGGGATTATCAACCCCTCACCAAACTCGCTGTGCGCCATAAAACCCTTAAAAATCTTTCTAAGACAGAAAATTGGGAAATTGAGCGAATGAAGCTTCAAGAGGAAAAGTTACCCGCTATGATTTATATTCTTTCAGAAGACCCAGATGGCCTTGGAGGAATAAACCAAGAAAAATATTCTAAGGCTCTTGGGGCAAGAAGAAGGGTTTTCAAGCCCTTTAGGGATAGAATGGATAATAAATATCAGTGGTGCATTGCCGCTGTTCCCGGCGCAAAGTGGGCTAAAAAGCTATTCCCTTCTCTTAGCCGCAAGGCCGCAGTAGAAAAGCTTTGGGAAGAAATTTTAAAGGCGTCCCGTGCTGACACAGACCCTATAAAGCAATGGGAAGAGCATAACAAAAACATTAGTGATAGGTGTAAATATCTTAATTCGTTAGGCCTTAAAGAGCTTTGGTACAGCTCATCTAACGGTACAGATTTTAAGGTTGGGCTTATTGAAGGCACCAAATTTTTAGGCGGCGCGGGAGATACAATAGGTGGAGTGACCTATAATGCCAACATACCAAGTGAAGAGGTGTTTATTACACCTATGAAGGGCAAGGCAGAGGGTACTGTGGTATCTACTATGCCCCTTTCCTACCAGGCTCAGCTTATTGAAAACTTTACACTCACCTTTAAAGAGGGTAAGGTGGTAGAATATAAGGCCGAAAAGAACGAAGAGCTTTTGGGCAAAATGCTTTCTATGGACGAAAATGCCGGTTATCTTGGGGAATGTGCTTTGGTACCCTTTGAGTCGCCTATAAATGAATCAGGAATACTTTTTTATAACACCCTTTTTGATGAGAATGCTTCCTGCCATTTGGCTTTAGGTGCCGGGTTTAATGATTGTATAGAAGGATTTGAAGATATGACCTTTGAGCAGTGCCGAGAAATGGGCATAAACGACAGCATTATTCACGAGGATTTTATGATAGGCAGCCGAGATTTAAATATTGTTGGAATTGATAAAAACGGTAACAAGGTTCAGATTTTCGAAAACGGAACCTGGGCATTTTGATTTAACAAAGAATTTAAGCTTGAAGGCGGAGATGGAATGTTAAGTGAAAGAATAAAGGGTATGGAATCACTTAAAGAACTTTATAAAATAGGCCGAGGCCCCTCAAGTTCTCATACAATGGGCCCTGAAAAGGCCTGTCTTACTTTTAAAGAGCAAAACCTTGACGCAGATGAGTTTAAGGTAGTTTTATATGGCTCTTTGGCCAAAACGGGCAGGGGGCATGGTACCGATGTTGTTGCAGTTCAAAGTATGAAGCCTCACCCTTGTAGTGTTGAATTTAACACTAAGTCAGAAAATTTGCCCCACCCCAACACAATGGACATAATAGCTTATAAAGATGGTAAAGACATAAACCGAAAAAGGGTGTTCAGTGTGGGTGGAGGTAGTATAAGGTTTGAGGGCTGTGACCTGGTAACACCGCCTATAATTTATCCCCATCGTACCTTTAAGGATATTGCAGAATATTGCAAGGAAAAGGGTTTTCGCCTTTGGCAGTATGTTGAACAAACCGAGGGCGACAATTTTAAGGCTTATATGGAAGAAATTTGGAACACAATGAAGTCGGCCATATTAAGAGGAATAGAAGACCAGGGCATTTTGCCGGGAGGGTTAGAGGTTCATAAAAAGGCCAAGCATCTTTACAATGCTCAGCATATAGATGAGAGCGCCGAAACAAAAGAGAACAGAATGGTTTGTGCTTTTGCCTTTGCCGTAAGCGAGCAGAACGCCTCTTTTGAGAGGGTGGTTACTGCGCCAACCTGCGGCGCGGCGGGTGTTTTACCTGCAGTGCTTTTCTATCAGCAACAAAAACACGGATTTAAAGACGAGCAAATTATAAAAGCCCTTGAAACCGGCGGACTAATAGGAAACCTTGTTAAAACCAACGCTTCAATTTCGGGCGCTGAGTGCGGTTGTCAGGCCGAGGTTGGAACGGCCTGCGCTATGGCGGCGGCCGCCTTGGCAGAGCTTTTTGGCCTTAATATGGACAAAATAGAATATGCCGCCGAGATTGCTATTGAGCATCACTTGGGGCTAACCTGTGACCCTGTTTGCGGTCTTGTTCAAATTCCTTGCATTGAGCGTAATGCGGTGGCAGCTATGAGGGCGATAAACGCTGTCAGTCTTGCCTCATTTTTAAGTGATACCAGAAAAATTTCTCTAGACAAGGTTATTGTGGCAATGAGAAAAACAGGACACGATATTTTAGAGGAATATAAAGAAACCTCAGAGGGCGGATTGGCTGTTATTATGAACGAGAATTGAGATAAATAAAAATCGCTTTGGAAACCCCAAAGCGATTTTTTCGTTCTTATTTAAGCTCTTCTAATGCGGCTTTTAGCTGTTCGGTACGGTTTGTACGCTCCCAAGCTACATCAATATCGGTTCTGCCAACGTGACCGTATGCGGCAAGATTTTTGTAAATGGGCTTTTTAAGCTCAAGCTCTTTTATAATTGCAAGGGGGCGAAGGTCGAACACCTTATTTACAGCCTTTGCAATTATTTCATCGTCGGCCACACCTGTACCGGCGGTGTCAACCATTACCGAAACGGGTTTTGCAACGCCAATGGCATAGGCTAGTTGAACCTCTGCCCTTTTGGCAAGGCCTGCGGCTACAATGTTTTTGGCAACCCAACGGGCGGCATAAGCAGCAGAGCGGTCAACCTTTGTGGGATCTTTTCCTGAAAATGCACCGCCACCATGCTTAGCATAACCACCGTAGGTATCTACAATAATCTTTCGGCCGGTGAGACCAGTATCACCCTGAGGGCCGCCAATTACAAAACGGCCTGTGGGATTAATAAAGATTTTTGTGTTTTCGTCTATCATATTACCCTTAAGCTCGGCATCAATAACCTCACGCTTAATGTCTTTTCTGAGGGTTTCAATATCTACCTCGGCACTGTGCTGACTTGATACAACAATTGCCTCAATTCTAACAGGCTTGCCGTCTTCATATTCAACCGTTACCTGTGTTTTACCGTCGGCACGAAGATAGGGCAAAGTGCCGTTCTTTCTTACCGCAGTAAGGCGGCGGGCAAGGCGGTGAGCAAGGGAAATTGGCATAGGCATAAGCTCGGGTGTTTCGTCACAGGCAAAGCCAAACATCATACCCTGGTCACCCGCGCCGTGAAGATTGTATTCATCATCTTCGCCGTTTTTCTGCTCTAAGGATTTATCAACACCCATTGCAATGTCGCTTGATTGCTCGTCAATAGCAACCGAAACACCGCAGGTGTTACCATCAAAGCCCTTTTCGGCGTTGTCATAACCGATGTCACAAATAACTTTTCTGGCAATTTTAGCAATATCAACCTTTGCAGTGGTGGTGATTTCGCCCATAACGGTAACCATTCCTGTTGTGCAGAAGGTTTCACAGGCAACACGGGCGTTGGGGTCTTTTTCAATTATGGCATCTAAAACAGCATCAGAAATATTGTCGCTTATTTTATCGGGATGTCCCTCTGTAACAGATTCAGATGTAAATAACCATTTAGACATATTATTTTCCTCCGTAAAATTTTAAGGATTAAAAAAACCGCTCGTCGAAAGAGCGGTTGTTAAACCTCATCTTTCGGCTTTAAGCCGCAGGATTTAGCACCTTGAAAATTCAGGTTGCCGGGCATCACAGGGCCTGTCCCTCCGCCGCTCTTGATAAGGAAATATGAAATTTCGCAATGAATATTGTATCATAAACGGGAAAAATGTCAAGAGAAAAAATTAAAATTGTCTTTATTTTCTTATTTTAAGAATTGGCGAAAGCTTTTTATAAACCGCAAAGCATATTGCGGCATCTATTATTCCTTTTGCAAAATTGAAAGGAAAGTTGAAAATAACAAGAGCTTTTAAAAGGGTGTCAGCCGAGGGTAAAAGAAGCTTGTATGCACCCACAATAGCCTCCATTGGCATACCATAAATAACCTCGAAACAGGGGTAAACAACAAAATAGTTGGTAAAAACGCTGATAGCGGCCATAGTAATTGCACCTACGACCGAGCCTATAAGGGCCGATTTTCGGCTTTTACCTGCCTTATATATAACACCTGCAACCCCGGTAAAAATTGCACCTAAAATAAAGTTTGAAAGCTCACCCACACCGGCAGAGGTTGTGAAAAACAGGTGAAGCAAATTTTTAACAAGGCATACCAAAACACCAGAAAGGGGGCCGTAGGCAAAGGCTGTTATAAGTGCCGGAAGCTCTGAAAAATCAAACTTAATAAAACCGGGAATAAGAAATGGCAAAGGAAACTCCAGCATCATTAAAACAAAGCCTATTGCACTCATAATGCCTACTACCGATATGTATTTTGTTAAACCTATTTTACTGTTTGTCATAAAAATCCTCCTAAAAAAGCCCCATAGCAATAGCTATGGGGCGTGTAGTAAAACACTGCTTCTTCTCTCATCCGGACTGACAACTAAACACAGTTGATTACCGTCGGTTTTGGAATTTCACCAAATCGGCCGCAAAGCGGTTCACGGACTTATAAGGTTATTATTTGCTCAAGCATCAGGTTAAAAACCCAACTAACCGGCTACAACCTTAATCACCGTCGGTGGGGAATTACACCCCGCCCCGAAGAATATTAATTTTTATATATTCTATGACGAAAAACCAAATTTGTCAATACAAAAATGTAAGGTTTGAAAACTATTTTTAACTTACCGTAAATTTTTTCGCTTTTTACTTTATTTTTTTATTAAAGTGTGTTAAAATAGATTGAATAATTATAACAAAAACTAAGGAAAGGGCAAATAGTGCTATGAATGCTGTAAAAAACACTTTTAAAAGTTTTGTTTCGGTTTTGCTTTCTATGGGCATTGCCCTTAGTCTTTGCGGTTGTGTAGCCAATGTAGATTTTACTACTGAGGATTTTCTCGTACCCCCAAAACCTGCCGGTGATATGCTTGATATAAGACAGGCTTTAGAGGAAAGTGTAGAAGAAAAATTTACTCTGAAATATCCTACAGACGGTGATTACCGTTCGGCCTACATTATGGCTGATTTAATGGAGGCGGGGGAAAAAGAATTTGCCCTTGCTTTTTACAGCACCCTATCTAGCGACAATGTGGCAACAATGCACCTTAACCTTATGAAAAAGGTAGACGACAGTTGGCTTTCTATAAGTGATTCTACTATGGCGGCCGTGGGCGTTGAAAAGGTTATTTTGTCAGATATGAACGACGACGGAATCAGCGAGATTATTGTTGGCTGGAATGTTTACGGTAACGTAGACAAAAGGGTTACGGTTTACCAAATAAAGGGTCTTTCCCTTGTTCCCCTTATGCAAGAGGCCTATACAAAAATAATTTGTAGTGCCTTAGAGCAGAGCGAAAAAAAACAGCTGTTGGTACTAAATCACAATTCGGGAGAGGGGATTGCAACAGCCAAGCTTTATGGGCTTGATGCTAACGACCTGTATGACCTTGGAAGCTGTAAGCTTGACGGAAGCGTAACCTACTTTTATGAGCCTGTGGCCACTAAGCTTTCAAACGGAAAACCGGCGGTATTTATAGATGCCGCCATAGGAAACGGAACTCATACAGAAATTCTTTCCCTGCAGTCGGGTAAGCTAAGCCGCGCCGATCTTGTGGCAGGTGAAAACGGTGGGTTATTAACATATAGAAATTCCGCAACCCTTTGTACGGATATTAACTCTGATGGCATATATGATATTCCTATAATTGAATCACAGTTAAGCTATATTCCAGGCGAAACCTCTCAGCCTGTGGCAGGTATGGTAAAATGGTGTGGGTTCGACGGTATTAATTTTACCGTAACCCTTTTTGCTGCAATGAATTACAGTGACGGATATTATCTTGAAATACCTATAAGATGGTTTGGCAAAACAACCATTGAAACAAATGTAGAATCCAGGCAGTACACAGTTTTTGTGTGGGATACTGAAAACGGGACAAAACTAGGTGAACTTTTCAAACTACGTACCGTAACCGATGCAGAGTGGGATAAATCAAACAACGGTCTTGAAGCGTACAGCGAGGTGGCAAGAGGTGGAAACCTGGTTTATGTTGCCGCCGTTGGCAATCATCAGGGGGAAGAAAAAACCAGCCTGGATGAAATTAAAACGCTGGTGCACATTATTGGTTAACTTGAGTTTATATTTATAGCCAAGGCGTTTAAGCCTTGCTATAGCTTATAAATTTCTTTTCCAAACAAAAGGAAGGGCATTAATATGAAAAAAATTCTTGTTGTAGAAGATGAAGTTGCTATAAGAGAGTTTGAGGTAATTAACCTTAGAAGGGTTGGTTATGAAACAGTTGAGGCCTCAAACGGTGATGAAGCCTTGCAGATTTATGAAGAGCAGGGCGATTTTGATATTGCTCTTTTAGATATTTCAATGCCGGGTATGGATGGACTTACCCTTTGTAAGGAGCTTCGCCGCCGTTCACCCTCACTGGGTATAATTATGCTTACCGCCCGCACTCAAGAGATGGATAAAATCAGTGGTTTAATGCTAGGCGCAGACGATTACATTACCAAGCCCTTTTCCCCTGCAGAGCTTCTGGCCAGGGTTGATTCACTTTACCGCAGGGTTGATACTCAACGTGTGGCACCCAAAAAGCAAAATAGTGATGAAATTAAGCTTGGTGAGTTTACTCTTAATATAAGAAGACGAACACTTGCTAAAAACAACCGCAACATTGAACTGACACAGGTTGAATTTCAAATTATTGAATATTTTTTCACCAATCCCGACACCGCCTTAGACCGTACCGATATTTTAAACCGCGTTTGGGGAGAAGAATATTTCGGTGAAGAAAAAATAGTTGATGTTAATATTAGAAGGCTTAGAATTAAAATAGAAGACGACCCCTCAAGACCTAAATATTTAATGACTGTTTGGGGTATGGGTTATAAATGGAACACTAACCAGGGTGCTTAAAAATTTGTGCAGATTAAGGTTGCATTTAACAACAGTTTATAAAGAAAGGAGAGGTAGCCGCTTTGAAAAAGCTTGATTTAAAATTTAAACTGCAGGGCATAACCAAGCGTTGGCTTTTAAATGTTATAACGGTTATTGCCATAGCAGTAATTATAGTTGAAATTTTTCTGGCCGTTTTTATTCGTATGTATTATTACGAAATGGCCCACAGCAACGCTAATGAGCTTTGCCAGGGCTTTACCCTTTTGGCTACCGTTTCCGAAAGCGATTTTAGAGCAGCTGCACGGCAGTATGTAGAAAATTTTGAGCACAAAGATAAAATAGAGGTGCAAATTATTGACCGCAAGGGCAAGGTTATTATAACCACAAATGGGTTTGAGCCGGTGGAAACCGAAATGCCCGATTACACCTCGGCGCTTAATTCTCAGTCTGACACAGCAATGTGGACAGGAGCCTTAAAAACAGGCGAATGGGTTATGGCGCGAACCACAATTTTAGGCGATTACGGTACAGGCTCTAACGGTGCAGTCCGTTGGGTAATTTCTTTGGCAGGTGTTAACCGCCATATATGGTCATTGGTGATTGTGTGTATTCTTATTGGCCTTGGTGTTATGCTTTTTGCCGCACTTTCGGGACTATATTTTATCAAATCTATAGTTCAGCCGGTTCAGGCCGTTAGTAATGTGGCTAGAAAAATTGCCATGGGCGATTTTAAGTCCCGTTTGGAAATTAACAAAAAGGGCGATGAAATTGGTGAGCTTTGCGATGCCATTAATTATATGGCAAGTGAACTGGGTCAGGCCGAAACACTAAAAAACAGCTTTATTTCTTCGGTATCACATGAGCTTAGAACACCCCTTACTGCTATAAGAGGTTGGGGAGAAACTGCCCGTATGTCACTTGGCAGTGATGATGAGCTTGTTTCAAAGGGATTAGATGTTATTTTAAGCGAAGCTGACAGGCTTTCCGGCCTTGTAGAGGACCTTTTAGATTTTTCACGTATGCAGTCGGGCAGACTGTCTGTTAATAAACGAATTATAGATATTTCGGTAGGACTTAGACAGGCCGCCGATATGTATGTTGAAATTGTTAAAAAGCTGAATGTTAAGCTAGATTATGTTTGTTCGGGGAACCTTAAAAAGGTTATGGGCGACCCGGATAGACTAAAGCAGGTGTTTATTAACATTATTGATAATGCAGTAAAATATTCTAACGAGGGCGGCCACGTTCTTGTAGAAGCTTATGAAGAGGAAAACTGTATTCACATTAAGGTTATTGACACCGGCGTGGGAATTCCCGAACAGGATATTGACCATGTTAAGGAAAAATTCTTTAAGTCTAACACAACGGTGCGCGGTTCGGGTATAGGCCTTGCCGTTGCCGACGAAATAATAAAACAGCATAACGGCCTTTTATTTATTGAAAGCAAAGAGGGTGTGGGAACCACCGTTACAGTGGTGTTACCTGTTGCTTCTAAGACTGAGCTTGAACAGGCCGAAAAGACGGCTGTTGTTGAATTTCCTCCCGAAAAGGCCGTTATTGAAGAGTCTAAAAGCGAAGAAAATATTGACCTAATGGAAATAAAGGAGAACGGTGATACTATTGCTGAGAGTTAAAAAGAAATTTTCTGTAGGCGGCCAGGCCCTTATTGAGGGCATTATGATGAAAGGGCCGGAGAAAACCGCCATTGCTGTGAGAACCCCCGAAAAAGAGATTGATATTAAATATGTTGAAGAGAAGCATCTTAAAGATAAATATCCTATTTTCGGAGCCTTTCTTATAAGGGGTGTGGTAAACCTTATAGAATCTATGATAGAGGGCTACAAGGCACTTATGTATTCCGCTGATAAATCGGGTATGACCGATTTAGAGGAGGAAAACAAAAATAAAGTCGAAAACCTTAGCGCAGAAGAAAAAGAGCAAAAAACAAAGGAAAAAAAGAAGAAAGAAAGCCTAATTATAAACATAGCAATGATTGTAGGCTCGGTTTTAGGTGTTGTTTTATCCTTCTTCCTTTTTATGTATGTTCCGGCCCTGCTTTTTGATGGGTTAGAGTTTGTTACAAATGGTGCAACCCCTGACAAACTTCGTCCCCTTTTTGAGGGAGTGCTTAAGATTGCTGTTTTCGTGGGTTACATAGCCGCTGTTTCTAAAATGAACGATATTAAAAGGGTGTTTATGTACCACGGTGCGGAACATAAAACTATTTTTTGCCTTGAAAAGGGTTTAGAGTTAACTGTTGATAACGTAAGAAAGCAAATGCGCTTTCACCCCCGTTGCGGAACCTCTTTTATGATATTAATGCTAGTGGTTAGTATTTTGGTAAGCCTTATAACTGTCACCCTTTTCCCCGGTATTACAAAGTACAGAATTTTGTGGGTGCTTATAAAAATTATGTTGGTACCTTTGAGCTGTGGTGTGGGCTATGAGCTTATAAAGCTTTGTGGCAAATATGATAATAAAATAACCCGAATTATTGCCGCGCCCGGGCTATGGGTTCAAAGGTTAACAACCAAAGAGCCCGAGGACGATATGATAGAGGTTGCAATAGCTTCTATTATTGCAGTGCTGCCCGAGGGCGAGGCTTCAAAAGAGGCCGAAAACAGCGAAGAAGGTTTAGAAAATTGACAATTGGCGAGGCAAAAAAATATATTATAAGTGAGCTTGAGCTCTATACCGAATCGGCAACCTTTGAGGCCGCCGAAATTCTTATTTATGCTACCGATACCGACAGAACCAAGCTGCTTTTTTCGGCAAAAGAGAAAATCGGCAGAGGTCAGTTTATAAGAATAAAGCGAATAATAAGCCGAAGAAAAAAAGGGATTCCGCTTCAATATTTACTTGGTGAGTGGGAGTTTTATTCAATTCCCCTTAAGGTTGGAAAGGGAGTACTTGTTCCAAGGCCGGACACCGAATTGTTGGTAGATACGGCGCTTGAATATCTTGCCCCCCTTGACAGCAAGGCAAATGTTTTAGACCTTTGCGCCGGAACAGGTGCTGTGGGTATTGCCATTGGTAAAAACTGCCCAAAGGTCGAGGTTACCTTGGTAGAAAAAAGTAAAAAAGCTTTTAGGTTTTTAAGGCAAAATATAAAGCTCAACCCTTGTAATTGCACGGCGGTTATGGAGGATGTTTTGTCTTTTATACCTGTTAACAGATGTGATTTAATTGTATGCAATCCACCCTACATTCCTACAGATGATATTAAAAGTCTTGCCGAAGAGGTTAAAAGAGAGCCTAAAATGGCTCTGGACGGCGGCAATGATGGGCTGGATTTCTATAGAAAAATTACCGCCCGTACTGACAGGCTACTAAAAAAAGGCGGAAGAATAATTTATGAAATAGGTTTTGACCAAGGCGAGAAGGTAAAAGAAATTTTAGAAGCCAACGGTTTTATAAATGTAGAAATTTTAAAGGATTTTTCAGGCAATGACCGTGTGGTATTTGGAGATATAAAAAAAGGATAAAAAAGTATAATATATCGGAAGGAATGAAATAATTTATGGCTAAAGCAAAAGCAACCCCAATCAATCCCCCTGTATCAGATAAGGAAAAGGCGCTAAAATCTGCCTTAGAACAGCTTGAAAAACAGTATGGCAAGGGCGCGGTAATGCGTCTTGGCGAAAATGTTTCAATGAATGTTGAGCATATTCCAACAGGCTCTTTATCTTTAGATATGGCACTTGGAATAGGCGGTCTTCCCAAGGGAAGAATTATAGAAATGTACGGCCCCGAATCTTCGGGTAAAACCACCGTTGCTCTCCACGCTGTGGCAGAGGCTCAAAAAGCCGGTGGACAGGCCGCTTTTATTGACGTTGAACACGCCTTGGACCCGGTTTATGCCGCCGCACTTGGTGTAGATATTAACCAGCTTTTGGTTTCTCAGCCCGACACAGGTGAACAGGCACTTGAAATAACCGATGCGCTTGTTCGCTCAGGCGCTATTGATATTATTGTTGTAGACTCGGTTGCCGCTTTGGTTCCCAAAGCCGAAATTGAGGGCGATATTGGTGACTCCCACGTTGGTCTACAGGCAAGGCTTATGTCACAGTCACTTAGAATGTTGGCGGGTGCAATTTCTAAATATAACTGCGTTGCTATTTTCATTAACCAGTTAAGAGAAAAAATAGGAGTAATGTATGGTCCTACCGAAACAACAACCGGTGGCCGTGCGCTCAAGTTTTATGCCAGTGTTAGACTTGACATAAGAAAGGCCGAAACTCTTAAAAACGGCAGTGAAATGATAGGCAGCAGAACCAAGATTAAGGTTGTTAAAAACAAGGTAGCCCCTCCCTTTAAAACTGCCGAGTTTGATATTATGTATGGCAAGGGCATTTCCAGAGAGGGCGAAATTTTAGACCTGGGCGATACATATGGCTTCATTAAACGTTCGGGAGCTTATTTTTATTACGGTGAGCTTCGTTTGGGTCAAGGTAGGGATAACGCCAAAAACTTCCTTTTAGAGAATCCTGATATTGCTGAGGAGATTGCCGCTAAGATTATAGAGGCCGCAAAGAAAACTAATCAGCAGGTGCTTGGCAGTGCCGATAACAATGAAAAAGGCGAGCCGGAAATTTTACCGGTAGGCGCTGAGCCGGTAGCCGCCGCACCTAAAAAGCGCATAAGCATTGACGTTGCAGTTGACGATTAATGAGGGTTGTAAATATTGAGGTACGCCGCCGGCACCTTGCGGCGGTCAGCCTTTTGCCCGAGCCTGAAAAAATTAATGAGGCAGAGTATGAGGGCAATAAGCTTTTAATAGACCGTGAAATTTTGCGCCGTTGTAATATAGAAATAGGCTGTGAGCTTTCTAATGAAGAGATAAAAGAGCTTGTTTTGGTAAGCGAAAGCTATAGAGCCAAGGAAAGGGCAGTATGGTATCTTTCTAAAGCCGATACCACCGAAAAAGCCCTTTTCGAAAAGCTGTGCCGTAATTTTAGCGAAAAAGCCGCTGCCTTTGCGGTAGCCCAAATGGTGAAAAAGGGTTATGTTAACGACCGTCGGTTTGCAGAAAATTATGCCTTATTGCTTTCAAACCGCAAGGTTTCTAAACGGGCGGCTGTAGGTAAAATGCTCCAGAAGGGTGTGCCTCTTGATATGGCTAAAGAGGTATTATCAGAACGGGAATACGATGAAAGCATAGCGGTGCTAGAGCTTTTAAAAACCAAATATAAAAACAAATTGGGCAACGATGAGCAGGTTCGCAAAACTGTGGCGGCTCTTTACAGGCGTGGGTTTGGTTATTCAGATATAAAAACTGCTCTTAACGAGTTTTCAAAGAAAGAGGATATAAATGTCTAAAAAAATTGGTATGGTTTCTTTGGGGTGTCCCAAAAACCAGGTAGACGCCGAAAGGTTGCTTTTTAAGCTTAAAGAGGCGGGGTATGAAATTACCGCCGAGGAGGAAAAGGCCGAGGTTATTATTGTTAATACCTGTGGTTTTATTGAATCAGCCAAAAGTGAAGCTATTGAAAACATTGTTGAGGTAGCAGGATACAAAGAGACCGGAAAGCTAGAGGCACTTATTGTTACAGGCTGTCTTGCCGAAAGGTATAAAGAGCAAATAAAAAAAGAAATGCCTGAGGTTGATGCCGTTGTCGGCATTGGCGCTAATGATGATATTGTAGATATTGTTAATGCTGCCCTTAATGGCAAGGGTGAAGAAAGCTTCCCCGAAAAGGAAAAGCTTTCTCTGTTGGGTGACCGTATTCTTACCACACCCTTTTATACAGCATATTTAAAGGTTGCAGAGGGCTGTAGCAACCGCTGTACATACTGTGCCATTCCCGATATTAGAGGCCCTTTCAGAAGCCTACCTATAGAAGAATGTGTTTCCCAGGCTAAAGCTTTGGCCCAGGGCGGTGTAAAAGAGCTTGTGGTAGTTGCACAGGACACAACAAATTACGGAGCCGATATTTACGGAAAGCCCAGTCTTGCTCAGCTTTTAAGAGAGCTTTGCAAAATAGAGGGACTTCATTGGATAAGAACCCTTTACACCTACCCCGATAAAATAACCGACGAGCTTTTAGAGTTAATGGCGAGTGAAAAAAAGCTTGTTCCTTATTTAGACATTCCCATTCAGCACTGCAGTGATAAAATTCTTAAAAGAATGAATAGAAGAGGCAACAAAGAGCAGCTTGAAAATCTTATAGAAAATATTCGCAAAAAGCTACCCGAGGTTACTCTTCGCACCTCACTTATTACCGGCTTTCCCGGTGAAAGCGAGGAAGATTTTACCGAACTATGCGAGTTTGTAAGAAAAATACGCTTTGACCGTCTTGGTTGTTTTGCATATTCTGCCGAGGAGGACACCCCTGCGGCTGAGTTTGAAAACCAAGTGGATATGCAGGTAAGGTTTGACCGAAGCGAAAACATTATGAACGACCAAATGACCATAGCCGAGGAAAAGAATGAGAAAAAAATAGGAAAAACCGTGGAGGTTTTGGTAGAGGGCTATGACAGTTATATTAAATGCTTCTTTGGCAGAAGCGCCGCCGATGCCCCCGATATTGACGGAAAGGTTTTCTTTACGGCTGAGCAAAAGCTGACAGTTGGAAGCTTTGTAAATGTTTTAATTAACGATGTTATTGAATATGACCTTTTAGGCCAAATGGAGGAATAAAAAATGAATTTACCCAACAAATTAACCGTCCTTAGAATTTGTATGACACCTTTCTTTTTATTGGCTCTTCTTTTGAATTTTCCTCACCACTATCTTGTGGCTCTGTTGATTTTTGCCGCCGCTTCTCTTACAGATATGATAGATGGCAACATTGCAAGAAGCCGCAACCTTATTACCGATTTTGGCAAGTTTTTAGACCCCCTTGCAGATAAAATGCTTACAACTGCTGCGTTTTTGGGTTTCATAAAGCTTAATTTAGGCTTTGGTATTGAGTGGATAACCTTTATTGTGCTTATAAGAGAATTTTTAATAACCTCTCTTCGTCTTGTTTCGGCAGGAAAAGGCACCGTTATTGCCGCTAATATTTTGGGCAAGGCTAAAACAGTAAGCCAAATGGCCGCTATAATTCTTACAATTTTGGGTCAGTACCTTGTTTCCTTAATTCCTACAAGCGAAGTTCTTGGGGTTGTTGTTTTGGTTGTAACCAATATTTCTCTTTGGGTTTCAGCCGTCATGACGGTTATTTCGGGGGCTATTTATGTGGTTCAGAATGCAAAATTTATAGACCCTGAAAAATAATACTAGACAAATTAGAAGTAATAACATATAATATAATAAAGTTTAATAAAATAATGCTATAAGTGGGAAGAGTAACTGCAATAAAACCAAAAGGGAGCCACCCTCATAGACTGAAAGGGGCGGCGGGAGAAGTTGCAGCCAAGTGCACCCACTTGCACAAGGGAACAACGGTTTATCTTAGTATTCCTTTGCGGTTGGCACCGTTAAAGGCCAAAGGCTTTTTGCTTTAAGTTATAAATTGGAGTGGAACCGTGGTTTATACCGCCTCCTTTGTGTTTGCACAGGGGAAGCGGTTATTTTTTTGAGGTGATGTTATTTGTTTGAGAGAATAAGAGAAGATATTGCGGCAGTTAAGGAAAGGGACCCTGCCGCAAGAAGCTTTTGGGAAATATTTTTTCTTTATCCCGGTGTGAGGGCTATAAGAATGCATAGGGTGGCTCACTGGTTTTATTTACACGGCTTTAAATTTATAGCCAGATGGATTTCTCAAAGAGCAGTCAGAAAAACCGGTATAGAAATTCACCCCGGCGCCACAATAGGCCGCCGACTGGTTATCGACCACGGTGTGGGTGTAGTTATAGGCGAAACGGCCGAAATAGGCGACGACGTTTTAATTTATCAGGGGGTTACCCTTGGCGGTACAGGTAAGGACGTTGGAAAGCGTCACCCAACCATTGGCAATAATGTTATGATAAGCTCCGGTGCTAAGGTGCTGGGCCCCTTTAAGGTTGGGGATAATTCACGAATTGCTTCGGGCGCTGTGGTTTTAGAAGAGGTTCCCCCCGACTGTACAGCCGCGGGTATTCCGGCAAGAATTGTGCGCCGAAAGGGTGCTAAGGTTAAGCCCTTAGACCAGGTGCATATTCCCGACCCTGTTGCAGAAGAAATTTGCAGACTAGAGCTTAGAATTAAACAGCTTGAAAAAAGGCTTGGCGACAATTCTGAGGGTGAAAAATAAAAGGAGAAATTTATTATGCAGATATTTAATACAATGACAAGAAAAAAGGAAGAGCTTACTCCACTTGATGGCAAGGAGTTTAAAATTTATGCCTGCGGCCCTACTGTTTACAACTTTATTCATATAGGTAATGCTCGTCCCCTTTGTGTGTTCGATGTGCTTCGCCGTTATCTTGAATATCGCGGCTACGGTGTCAAGTTTGTTCAAAACTTTACCGATATTGACGACAAGCTTATAAAGAAGGCGAATGAAGAGGGCATAACCGTTCCCGAGGTTGCTAAAAGATATATTGAAGAGTTTTGGGTTGATGCAAAGGGACTTAATGTTCGTGAGGCATCGGTGCACCCCAAGGCTACCGAAAATATTGATGCAATTATAAATATTATAAGCACCCTCATTGAAAAGGGCTTTGCCTACCTTGCCGACGGCGATGTTTATTTCAGGGCAACCAAGTTTAATGAGTACGGCAAACTTTCTCATCAGCCTCTTGAAGACCTTGAGGCGGGGGCCAGAATTGATATTGCCGACCATAAAGAGAACCCAATGGATTTCTGTCTTTGGAAGGGTGCTAAAGAGGGCGAACCTTTCTGGGAGTCACCTTTTGGTAATGGCCGCCCCGGTTGGCATATTGAATGCTCTGCAATGGCGGGTAGATATTTGGGTGACACCATAGACATTCATTGTGGCGGCCAAGACCTTATCTTCCCCCACCACGAAAACGAAATTGCACAGTCTGAGTGTGCTAACGGTTGCACCTTTGCAAGGTATTGGATGCATAACGGTTATATTAATGTTGATAACCGTAAAATGTCTAAATCTCTTGGCAATTTCTTTACAGTTCGCGAGGTGGCCGACAAGTTTGGCTACGAGCCCATTCGCTATATTATGATTTCTTCTCATTACCGTAGCCCCATTAACTATAGTGTAGATATTTTAACCCAATCTAAAAACGCACTTGAAAGGCTTTATACCTGCCTTGATAATATGGAGTTTGCTCTTAAAAACGCTGGTGAAGGCGGCGATGCATCTCAGTTTATTGAAAAGAGAAGAGAAGAATTTATTAAGGCTATGGATGACGACCTTAATACCGCCGACGCACTTGCGGCTGTGTTTAACCTGGTTAAGGATATAAATATAATGTTAAGCGAAAACCCAGGCAAGGAAACCATTACTGCCGCTAAGGAACTTTTTGACGAGCTTTGCGGAGTTTTGGGTCTTGTTTATGACAGAAAAACCGAGCTTTTAGACGCCGATATTGAGGCTTTAATAGAA
The DNA here is from genome assembly GCA_017410605.1 of Clostridia bacterium. Classification (GTDB taxonomy): domain Bacteria; phylum Bacillota; class Clostridia; order Oscillospirales; family Acutalibacteraceae; genus UMGS1279. Next base: position 138,507 of record JAFQQN010000012.1, on the reverse strand, counting down.
AAGCGTACCGAAGCCAGAAAAAACAAAAACTTCGCCCTTGCTGACGAGATAAGAGATAACCTTAAAGAAATGGGTATTATTCTTGAAGACTCTGCCACCGGTGTTAAGTGGCGCAGAGGATAGTTATGGTTGGCGAAAATATTTCGTTGCAACCTTTAGGCGGCGGTGCAGAAATTTATGTATCAAAAAATCATACATTTGGTACAGATGCGGTGTTGCTTTCCAATTTTGCCAAGCCGCGGCGCAGTGAAAGGGCGGTAGACCTTGGTACAGGCTGTGGCATCATTCCCGCACTTTGGATGAGGGATAATTCTGTAGCCAAGGCCTTTGGTCTTGAAATATCAAAAGAGGCTGTAGCCTTAGCAGAGCAAACTATATCCTATAATGGCTGGCAGAATAAGATGTCTGTTATAAATGGTGATATAAGGAATCCGTTTTTGCATCTTCCTAAGGGTGAATTTAACCTAGTAACCTGTAATCCACCTTATAAAGCAAGTGGGGCGGGGCTTTTAAGTGCCACCTCTGCCGACAAAACAGCAAGGCACGAAACTATGTGTGACCTAAGGGATGTTATTAGTGCTGCGGCAGGTTTGCTCACTTTTGGGGGAAGACTTGCAATTTGTCAGCGACCCGAAAGACTTGGCGAAATTATTTCGTTGATGGCTGAACACAAAATAGAACCTAAGGAACTTCGTTTAGTGTGTAAGACCGAGGGCTGTGAGCCGTGGCTCGTTTTGGTTAAGGGGCGCCTTGGTGGTGGTAAGGGTATGAGAATTTTACCAAACCTTAACATTTATAAACAAGATGGTGAGCTTTCAAACGAAATGCTTGAAATTTACGGCCCATATAAATTAGAGTATAAATAATTTAAAGCTTTCTGCTTTTAAAAATTTTCGAAGGATATTTGTCATGGCAGATAACTGTAAAAAAATTTTAATAGGAATGAGCGGCGGGGTAGATAGCTCTGTTGCTGCGCTAATGCTTCAAAAGGGTGGTTACGAACCCATAGGTGTTACACTACGTTTGCACAGTATGTGTGCCCCGGGCGAAAAGTCTTGCGGCTCTTCTTTAGATGCCGAAGATGCGGCGCGTGTTTGCAGTACCCTTGGTATGGAACATTATGTTTTCGGCTTTGAACATGAGTTTGAAAACTGTGTTATAAACAAGTTTATAAAGGAATACAGAATGGGGCATACCCCCAACCCCTGTATCGACTGCAACCGATTTGTTAAGTTTGCCCTTATGGAGGAAAAAGGGAAAACCTTAGGCGCAGAATATATTTCAACGGGGCATTATGCTCGCGTAATAAAAAGCGGTGACAGGTTTCTACTTGCAAGGCCTAGGGATATTGCTAAGGACCAGACTTATGTGTTATACGTTCTTACTCAAAATCAACTTACCAAAACGGTTTTTCCGTTGGGGGATTTAACTAAAGAAGAGGTAAGAGAAATTGCGGCCGAAAACGGGTTTAGAAATGCCAACAAGCCCGATAGTCAGGATATATGCTTTGTGCCCGACGGTGACTATGCCGCCTTTATTGAAAAACGTGATAATAAGCCGCTATCAATGGGCAATTTCATTGATACTATGGGCAATGTTATGGCACCGCATAAGGGTGCTGAGTGCTATACAATAGGGCAAAGAAAGGGCCTAGGAATTGGCTTTGGCCGTCCGGTATATGTTGTTAGTAAGAATCACCTTACCGGCGATGTTGTTTTAGGTGAAGAAAAAGACCTTTACACCACACGTGTAGAGGTTAAGGATATAAACTTCAGTGCCTTTGACCGATTTGAAACTTCGCTTCGTTGTAAGGGTAAGCTTCGTTACCGTCAAAGGGAAGAGGAATGTATTATTCACCCTGTTGATAAAAATACGGTTATTGCCGAGTTTGAAAAGCCCCAAAGGGCGGTTACTGCCGGACAGGCCGCAGTTTTCTACGACGGTGACATTGTTCTTGGCGGCGGAACAATAGTTTAAACTGAAAATTCAATATTAATTTTAATCTTTAAGGAGAGGCAAAATGACAGAAAGAATTAAAAATACTATAACCAGCCTTGAGAAAAACGGTATGGAATGTTTTTATGCCGATAAAAAAGAAGGCGTTTTGCCTATTGTTAAAAGCCTTATTCCAAAAGGGGCTATAGTGGGTGTGGGTGGCTCGGTCACCCTTAATGAGACGGGTGTTATGGCTCTGCTTCGAAACGGAGATTATGAATTTTTAGACCGCGAAGCACCAGGTCTTTCCCCTAAAGAGGTAGAGGCAGTTATGAAAAACTGTCTTCTTGCAGACTGGTATTTAACCTCCTCAAATGCAGTAACCCAACAGGGTGAAATTTATAATGTTGACGGCAGAGGAAACCGCCTTGCGGCTTTAAATTTTGGGCCGGACAAGGTTATAATAATTGTTGGTGAAAACAAAATAGTTAAAAATTTGAAAGAAGCCGAGCTTCGTGTTAAGACGGTGGCGGCACCTAAAAATGCCGTAAGGCTTTCCTGCGCTACACCTTGCGCCAAAACCGGAAAATGCATTTCACTTAGCAGTAACGACCCAAAGCTCACTGGGGGTTGCGCCTGTGAACAAAGAATTTGCCGTAACTATCTTGTTTTAGGTAAGCAAAAAAACGACGGCAGAATTAAGGTTGTTATTTGCGGTGAAGCTTTAGGTTATTAATTTTTAAAAACCTTCATAATATAAACTACAAGGCTACTTTATGGGGGTTTTATAATGAAAAACATAATCAAAAAAACAGCGATAGCTTTGGCACTTGTGTGCTTCATAGCATCGCTGTTTTCTTATTGCGCGACGGCTCAGGTTTCAACAGAATATTTTTCAGATCAGCTACTTGCAGATTTTACATCTACAATGCCATCTATAACCAATTTAGATATTAAAGCAAAGTCTGTAATATTAATGGAGCCAAAGACAGGACAGGTGCTTTACGAGGCTAATGCAGACGAAAAATTAGCTCCTGCGTCGGTTACTAAAATAATGTCGCTTCTACTTGTTATGGAGGCCATAGAAAACGAAAAAATTTCGCTTAATACGGTGGCTCAGACCAGCGACCACGCGGCAAGTATGGGCGGTTCACAAATTTGGTTAGAGCCGGGGGAGGAAATGACAGTAGACCAGCTTTTAAGGGCGGCAGTGATTGCAAGTGCAAATGATGCTACGGTGGCCTTAGCAGAGCTGGTTGCAGGAAGCGAAGAAACCTTTGTAGAGCAGATGAACCAAAGAGCAAAAGAGCTTGGAATGAGCAACACCAATTTTGTAAACGCCTGTGGGTTAGATACTGAAGGGCACATAACCACAGCAAGAGATGTTGCAATAATGTCTTCTGCTCTTATAAAACACTCCCTTATAAAAAAATATTCCACCGTTTGGATGGATGCCTTAAGAGATGGCAAAAGCGAACTGGTTAATACAAACAAGCTTGTAAGATATTACAGTGGCTGTACCGGGCTAAAAACAGGAACCACCTCTAACGCCGGTTGTTGTGTGTCGGCCACCGCCGAAAGAAATGGCATGGAGCTTGTGGCGGTTGTTATGAAGGGAGAAAACAGTAACGAGAGGTTTGCCGGTGCTAAAAAGCTTTTAGATTACGGTTTTGCAAACTGGTCTTTTGTAAGCATTAAGGCGGACTCACTTGAAAAAATAAAAATTCCGGTTTCCAAGGGCGTTAGAAAAAATTTAACCGTTGAAGCTACTGAAAGCTTTCAATTTTTGCTTAAAAAGGGTGCAGAGGAAAAAATAGAAAAAAAGGCAGAATTTTTCAAAGACATTACAGCCCCTGTTTTAAAGGGAGATAAGGTGGGAGAGGTTAAACTTTTCTCAGAGGGAAAACAAATAGGTGCAATACCAATTACTTCAGCAGAACAGGTTGATAAAATTTCTTTTTTTAATTCATTTTTATCTATGTTAGGGGCGGCACTCTGCCCTTAAAACAAAAAAGAATTAAAACCCTTAGCGTTATGCTTAAAGGTTTGTGTCTGCTATGTTTGAAAAATACCTATTTTTTGTAAAAAAATTATAAAAATTTGAATTTAATATTGAAAAATCACAAATAATATTGTACAATATTAATAGTAAAATTGATACTAATATAGAAAAGGTTTGTTGTAATTATGGCAATTTCATTTAGCGAACGCTTCGCTAAGGGTTTTTTAACAGAAGATGATGTTTTAAGCTTGTCTGATAAAATTAAAAATGCACATGACCAGCTTGTTAATAAAAACGGTAAGGGTAATGACTTTTTAGGTTGGTTAGATCTTCCTTTTAATTATGATAAAGAAGAATTCGACCGCATTTTGGCTACCGCCGAAAAAATTAAGAAGGACAGTGATGTTCTTATAGTTATAGGCATTGGTGGTTCTTACCTCGGTGCCAGAGCGGCTATAGAGTTTTTAAAATCACCTTATTATAATTCGCTGAGAGAGGGTGTGCCTGAAGTTTACTTTGCCGGTAACAGCATTAGCGGCTCTCAAATGAACGACCTTCTTCGAATTTGCGAGGGCAAAAGGGTTTCGGTTAATGTTATTTCTAAATCGGGAACCACAACCGAACCGGCCATTGCTTTCAGGGTATTTAGAGAATATCTTGAAACACGCTATGGCGAGGAAGAGGCTGCAAAGCGCATTTATTGTACTACCGACAAGGAAAAAGGCACACTTAAAGCCTTGGCTGACCAAAAAGGTTATGAATGTTTTGTTATTCCTGACGATGTTGGCGGTAGGTTTTCCGTTTTAACTGCAGTTGGTCTTTTACCCATTGCAGTAGCCGGTGCAGATATTAAGGCTATTATGAACGGCGCAGCCGCTGCCGCTGAGGATTATAAAGAGTTTGACCTTGAAAACAACGACTGCTACCGTTATGCTGCCGCTCGTAATGTTTTCTATAATAAAGGCAAGGCGATTGAAATTTTAGTTTCATATGAACCCTGCTTTACAATGATGTCTGAGTGGTTTAAGCAGCTTTACGGCGAAAGCGAAGGCAAAGAAAATAAGGGTCTTTTTCCGGCTTCTCTTATTTTTACTACCGACCTTCATTCCATGGGTCAATATGTTCAAAGCGGTCAACGTTTAATGTTTGAAACCGTTGTTAACATTAAAGACTGCCGAAGCGATATGGTAATTAAAGAGGATGAACAAAACTCTGACGGTCTTAACTTCCTTGCAGGTAAAACAATGTCTTTTGTTAATGAGAGGGCCTTTGAGGGTACTGTCTTAGCCCACACCGACGGTGGAGTTCCAAACCTTGTTATTAATGTTGATAAGGCCGACGAAGAAAACCTTGGCCGCCTTATTTACTTCTTTGAAAAGGCTTGTGCAATTTCGGGTTATGTGCTTGGGGTAAATCCCTTTGACCAGCCCGGTGTTGAGAGCTATAAGAAAAATATGTTTGCCCTTTTGGGTAAGCCCGGTTATGAAGAGCAGAAAAAAGAGCTTGAGGCCAGACTGGGCAAATAAAAATGTATATTACCGCCTTGGCGGTTATATTGGGGAGTAATCTCCCATAAGCAAAAATTAAGGAGTGAACAAACGATGATCAAACTTATTATCGGAAACAAAGGCTCAGGAAAGACCAAGAAACTTATAGACTTGGTTAATACTACTGCCGAGTCCACTAAGGGCAATGTTGTTTGCGTAGAAAAGGGTGACACCCTCACTTACAATATCACACATAAGGCACGTCTTATTGACGCTGAAGCATATGGCATTTGCGGTTACTCAGAGCTTTATGCTCTTCTTTGCGGAATTCATTCTTCCAACCATGATGTAACAGATATTTTTGTAGATGCTACTCTTCGTCTTGGAAGCAGAAACTATGACGAGCTTGCAGCTTTCTTAGAAAGACTGTCTGCCGCCGCTGAAGAAAGCAACACAAACTACATTTTCACAATTTCCTGTGATGAATCTGCTCTTCCTGCAAAGGTATTTGAGGTTGCAGAAAAAATTTAATAGATAAAGCCAAAATTCGGGCCGCTTGAAAGCGGCCCGTTTTCTTTTTATAAGCCTTTCTTTTGTATAAACATTATCAAGAATTAATTAATTTTTGCATATACTTTAAAAGAAAGGAAGGCGGTAAAAATGTGCGGTATTGCCGGAGAGATTAATTTTAAAGAGGGTCTTATTTTTGAAGAATATCATAAGAATATGCAAAATTCTATGATAAACAGGGGACCTGATGAAGGCGGAGTTTTTTGTGATGAAAGGACAGTTTTGCTTCACCGTAGGTTGGCTGTTATAGATATTGAAAAGGGCAAACAGCCAATGAGCGCAAAATTTGGTGATGAAGAATATGTTATTTGTTATAATGGTGAGCTATATAATACAGGAAGCATAAGAAACAAGCTTATTTCACTGGGTGAAAAATTTGAAACTAACTCTGATACCGAGGTGGTTTTAAAGGCATATATAAGAATGGGAAAAAAATGTGTCAGTCGATTTAATGGAATTTTTGCTTTTGCGGTGTATGAAAAACATAAGGGCAGAGTTTTTGTGGCAAGGGATAAAATGGGTGTCAAGCCGTTTTTTTATTGCCTTAGGGGAAATTCTTTTATTTTTGCAAGTGAACTAAAAGGGCTTTTATGCCATCCAAGGGTAAAGGCCGAAATAGATTTAAGCGGAATAGGTGAACTTTTGTTTATTGGCCCAGGAAGAACCCCGGGGTGCGGTGTGTTTAAAGATGTTTTTGAGCTGAAGCCGGGATATTTCGGATTTTTCAGTGAAAAAGGTTTTACTGAGGAAAAATATTTTGAGTTAAGAGATATTCAAAATACCCTTTCGGCTGAACAAATTGTTGCAAACGTAAGAGATTTGGTGGTTGATGCAATAGAGGGACAGCTTGTTAGCGATGTACCGGTGGGAACCTTTCTTTCGGGTGGGCTAGACTCCAGCATAATTAGTGCGGTGGCTGCAGATTGGTTTAAAAAACAGGGAAAAAAACTTCAAACATTTTCTGTAAGCTATAAAGATAATGACAAGCATTTTAAGGCAAGTAGATTCCAGCCAAACAGCGATGAAGAATTTATAAAAATTATGGTAGAGCATTTAGGTAGTGAACACCACAGTATAGTTGTGGATACCGACGAGGTTGTTGATGCTCTTTATAAGGCTGTAGATGCAAGGGACCTTCCGGGTATGGCTGATGTCGATTCTTCCTTGCTTATTTTTTGTAAGGAAATAAAAAAACACGTTACTGTCGCCCTGTCAGGGGAATGCGCAGATGAAATTTTCGGAGGTTATCCTTGGTACAGGGATGAAAAAATACGTTCTAAATATGGCTTTCCCTGGGCACAGTCTACCGCTTACAGGCAAACCTTTTTAAGAAAAGACTTTTCTGCATTGAATGGCGAAGAATTTGTAAACCGCCGCTATGAGGAAACTATTAAAGCTGCATCTAAAAGAGAGGGAATTTCTCCTTTAGAAGCTAGAATGAGAGAAATGGTTTATCTTAACACAAACTGGTTTATGCAAACACTTTTAGACAGAAAAGACAGAATGAGTATGTATTCTGGTCTAGAGGTTAGGGTGCCTTTTTGCGACTACCGTATAGCCGAATATATGTATAGTGTGCCTTGGGAAATTAAAGATTTAAAGGGCAGAGAAAAAGGATTGCTTAGAACCGCTATGGAGGGCATATTGCCCGAAAGCATACTTTGGCGAAAGAAAAGCCCCTACCCCAAAACCCATAACCCTGCATATTTTGAGTCGGTTAAAAACATTTTAAGAGACATTTTAAACAATCCTAACGCTCCGCTTTTTGAACTTATGGATAAAGGTGCGGTTGAGGGATTACTTTATACTGAACGAAGTGAACCTTGGTACGGTCAGCTTATGACAACACCTCAAACAGTGGCATATATGATAATGCTTAATTATTGGATGGAAAAATTTAAAGTAAAAATTGTGGTTTAACCCTAAAAGGGTTTGATTATTCCGCCTGTTTATAGTATAATGAATTAAAATAGCTTAAAAGAGGTGGTACTGTGGCCAGAAGAAGAAAAACGCCTTTTGTTGCAATAGTTATATCGGTTTTGGCAATTGCTTATTTTTTGTTTGGAGGGGCTATAGAAAAGCAAAACCCCTTTGATGACAAAAGCCCTGCCGTAACAGACGAAAGCGCAATGACGGTTCAGTTTTTAGATGTTGGCCAAGGCGATGCCACCTTTATCACCCTGCCCGACGGTAAGACGGTGCTTATTGATGCCGCTAACCCGGGCGACGGTGATGAGCTTGTAAAATACTTAAATAAAAAGGCTGTTGAAAAAATAGACTATCTTGTTGCCACACACCCCCATGCCGACCATATTGGTGGTATGAAAGAGGTTATAGAGGGTTTTAGCATAGGTCAAATATTCGCTCCAAAGGTAGCAACCCAAGACCTGCCTACCTCTAAAACCTATGAGAATTTTTTGAACGCAGTAAAGGATAAGGGGTTAAAGCTAACCCGTGCTCAAGGGGGCAACATTCTTTTTGAAGGTGAGGGCTATAAGGCTGAGTGCCTTTCTCCTCTTTATGATGAGGCCGAGGGGCTTAATAATTATTCTGTTGTAATTAAACTTCACCACGGCGAGGACAAATTTTTGTTTATGGGTGATGCCGAAGAGATTGCTGAAAAGCAGATATTAAACGGTGGCCTTAACCCGGAATGTGATGTTTTAAAATGCGGTCATCACGGTAGCTCAAGCTCAGGCGCGGCTGAATTTTTAAAAGCGGCGTCACCGAAGTTTGCTGTTATTTCTTGTGGTGCGGATAATTCTTATGGGCACCCCCACAAAGAAACCCTTGAAGCCTTTGAGAATTTAGAGGGCTTTGAAAAGCTTTACCGTACCGATAAAGACAAAACGGTCACTGCAGTGTCCGACGGTAAAGGAAGCATTAGATTTTCGGTTGGCGGTGACAGCGTGGTACAAGGGGAATGATTATGTTAAAATCTAAATCACTTAACATTATAAATAAAGATGGCTTGGTTTATGTTTCCTTTCCCAACATGGAAAGGGCGGGGGTTACAGCTGCATTTACAACCCGTTTAGGGGGTATGAGCCGTGGGCAATACGCTTCAATGAATATGAGCTTTACTAACGGTGATAGTAAGGAGTCTGTAACTAAAAATTATGAGATTTTGCTGTCGGCTTTAGGGCTTGATTATAAAAAAGCGGTACTTTCTCACCAAACCCATACCGATAATATAAGGATAATTACCGAAGAGGATATAGGTAAGGGTATTGTTATAAAGCGAGATTATGAGAATGTTGACGGTCTTATAACTAACCTTAAAGGGGTTACTCTGGTAACACAATATGCCGACTGTGTGCCCCTTTTGTTTTTCGACCCTGAAAGAAAGGTTGTTGCCACATCTCACGCCGGTTGGAGGGGAACGGTTAAAGAAATAGGGCTTAAAACGGTTTTAAAAATGAAAGAGGCCTTTGGCTGTCTGCCCCAGAATATTATAGCGGCTATAGGGCCGTCTATAGATATGTGTTGTTATGAGGTTGACGACCCGGTTATAGACCAAATTAAAGCTTTAAATTATCTTGAGCAAAGCAAAGTTTTCTTCCCAAAAGGAAGCGGCAAATATCAGCTTAATTTAAAAGAGGCTAACCGACAGATTTTAACCTATGCAGGAATAAAAAATGAAAATATTTGCGTAAGTGATTTATGCACATGTTGTCATAGTGAAATATTCCATTCCCACAGAGCTACAGCAGGAAAAAGGGGCAACCTTGCGGCGGTTATAGCGCTTAAATAGGAATTATATTGTGTTTAAAACAAAGGAGAAAATAAAATGAAAAAAATAGCAATCGGTAACGACCACGTGGCAGTAGAGCTTAAAAACCACATTACTAAGTATGTTGAGGCCAAGGGGTATACTGTGGTAAACTTTGGAACAGACAGCGGTGAATCTTGTGACTATCCTGTTTATGGCGAAAAGGTGGCAAGAGCAGTGGCCTCGGGTGAATGTGACCTTGGTATTTTAATCTGCGGTACAGGAATAGGCATTTCGCTTGCCGCCAACAAGGTTAAGGGAATAAGAGCGGCTGTTTGCTCTGAGCCTTATTCTGCAAGGCTTACCCGTCAGCACAACAATGCTAACATTATAGCCTTTGGCGCAAGAGTGGTTGGTCAGGCAATGGCCGAAATGATTGTAGATGAGTTTTTAGACGCCGAGTTTGAGGGAGGAAGACACCAAAGGCGCGTTGACCTTATAGAAAAAATTGAAGAAAACAATTAAGTAAAACCCCACATTTGGCTATTTGCCAAATGTGGGGTTTTATTCTGCCACCTAGTTTAATTATTTGTTGTAGCAAACACCGAAAAGTGCTAAGGTTCCGCTTTCAACCTCTGATTTTAAAACTACCGAATCACCGGTTTTAATGTTAAAAACATCAATAAGTGCGGGCACCTTTGCATCCTTGGTTTCTATTCTTTTCTGCTCTACGCCGTTTACTTCAACAATCAAAGCACCCTGACAACTGCTCATATTAATAAATATTTTAAATTCTTCACCGGCAGGGGCTGTAAATGAAATGGTATCGCCTGTTTTTTCAGAAACCCAACAGTTAAAGGCTCTGCCACCTGTATCTCTTTTGGTAAAGCCGTTAGCAGTTGTACCGGCGGTACCGGTGGTTATATAACCTTGGTTCATATAAAAATCGCTTTCAGGGGGATTAATTGCAGGAGGGGTTCCAACAAGGGAGTTTAGGTTTGCCTTAACATATTCTAAATGTTTGTTTATCATTGTGGCGGTAATAAGGTGGCCATTATCGTTAGGATGAATATAGTCGGCACCAATGTTTGGCCACATAATGGTTCGTGCATTAAGCTTTTCCCAAACATAATTATGATAGTTAATAGAGGGAACCTGATAGTTCCTTACTGCGGTAGCAATACCCGCACTGGGATAGTTAGCGGCTTTTTCATAAAGACCTGCATTGTATTTTTTGCTGTTAGTACTTGTAAAATGCACCGCCATGACACCGGGGCTGTTAGGTAAGGACATAACTTTATATAGGATAGTAGAATAAGAGTTAAGTACATCAGGGTCACTACTAGAGTTAACGGCAAAATCCACAATAACAAAATCGGGGTTATGCACAAGAAGGTCATCTTCAATGCGGTAACTTGCCATAACGGTGTTGGTTCCGCCTATACCTACATTGACGAATTTAAAGGTTGCTTGGGGGAAGTTTTGAACCCACCAATCTTTAACAAGGCTGGAGTAAGAGGTTTCTAGTTTACTAGCACCAGCACCGTAGGTTATAGATCCACCGATGAAGCCTAGGGTATATGTACCGCCTTGCTCACACTTTTTCATAAGGTTTGCAATACGGGTGGAGTTACCCGCATAGTCTAAGGATTTTGCATATATCTCTTCATCAAGGCCTTTAAGAACTAATTCTCTTTCAGTTAACTTTTCCTGTGAGGTTGTAGTTAATTTAGATGTAGAACTTTTCTTAGAGGTGGAGTTTTTCTTAGAAGTTGAATTCTTCTTAGAGGTGGAGTTTTTCTTAGATGTAGAGGCTTTATCAGAAGAGGTGTCTTCTGCTAAGGAGCTTTCTGAAGATGTTTCAAGGCTCTGAGAGGTTACAGTTTCGGCAACCTCTTCATTTTTACAGCCCAAAAGCCCACCGGCTATTAAGCTTAAACTCAGCAAAACAGACAAGATTTTAAAAGTTGTTTTCATACATATTCTCCTTAAATAAAAATTTGATTTTTCTTTATTTTAACATAAAATATAACCAGAATCAACCCCGCCGAATGAGAATATAATATAAAAATCGGTTTTTTTATAATTAATATTACTCCCATTAAAAGCAATGATTAGAAAAATACGAGGTGCCGCACTAAAAGTGCGGCACCTCGAATATATTAAAGGATGAAAAAGTATTAACGTTAAAAATTTGCTCATTGGTATATGGGTTGAGCCGCTATTAAACACAGTGCTTGTTCTTTCCGTAACCGGGGTCGAACCTTGTGATTTTAGCAGAGCGGCCCTTTTTAACATTAAAACCAAGGCGGCGAAGAAGACGGTCTTCAAACTTAATAACCTTTTCTTCGTTCCAAAAACCCCAGATGATGAAGCCGCCAACGGTAAACTCGGCGATTGTAATAAGAATAGCAGAAAGTGACATTTTTAATTCCTCCGACAAATTTATTTTAACGGAAAACCGCAGTATTAAAGGATTTTTTGTAAAAAGAACATTTGTTCTTTTTCTGTGATTTCATTATAATACATATTTTTTCTTTTGTCAATACCTTTTTTAAAAATTTTTAAATTAAAAATTTTTCTTTGGTTTTCTGTTGTTGTTTAAATTATATAACAATATATGTACAATAAAACGGACCGATGTTCAAAACCTGTGTTATATTAAATTTTTATGTTTAAAACAACTTAAATATTACCCAGTTTGAACCCAGTTTGATTGTTTGGGCGGCGAGTATTTATATTACGGTTTTTCTATTTTGGCCTGTTTTTATATTATGAATATTTAGTTAAATTTGTTGCAATTTGTCCTTATTTATGATAAAATATTAACTATCTATAATGCAATTTATAGTTTGTTTACAAAAAATATAAATTTCACAGTTATTATATTAATATGTGAGTTTATTTTTGCGGAGGTTAGCTTTATGATTGAAGTTAAAAATTTATCTAAGCGCTATGGTAATCACCTGGCTGTTAAGAATGTTAGCTTCTCTATTGATGAGGGTGAAATTGTTGGTTTCCTTGGCCCCAACGGTGCCGGTAAATCAACAATTATGAACATACTGACCGGGTATATTTCTCTTACCGACGGCGAGGTTTCGGTTGGTGGGTACAATGTTTTAGAAGAGCCTGAGTTGGCTAAACGCCGAATAGGCTATCTTCCGGAGCAGCCACCTCTTTACCAGGAGATGACTGTAAGAGAGTATCTTAACTTTATTTATGATTTAAAAAATGTTAAGTTTCCTAGAAAGCCGCATATTAACGAAATATGTCGCTTGGTTCATATAGACCATGTTGAAAACCGTCTTATTAAAAACCTTTCAAAGGGTTACCGTCAGCGTGTGGGTATTGCTCAGGCTCTTGTAGGCAACCCCGACGTTCTTATTTTGGACGAGCCAACCGTTGGTCTTGACCCAAAGCAAATTATTGAAATAAGAAAGCTTATTGTTGGTCTTAGCAAACACCACACCATTATTTTAAGCTCTCATATTCTTTCCGAGATTCAGGCAGTTTGCAAAAGAATACTTATTATAAATAATGGTGAGATTGTGGCTGATGATACTGCTGTTAATCTTTCTCACAATCTTTCAAGCAATCATACAATTCATCTTCGCGCCCAGGGCCCTGAGTCAGAGGTTAAAAAGCTTATTGCTTCTATAAAAGGGGTGAGAAGCATTACCTCTTTAGGTGTTATTGAGCCAGGCTCTATGGATTATGAAATTGAACCCGCTGAGGAGACCGACGTCAGAAAAGAAATTTTCACAAGAATGAGCGACCGCAAGTGGACTATTTTAGAGCTTAATTCTAACGAGTTAACCCTAGAACAAATATTCTTAAGGCTTACCGACGGAAGCTTTGTTGCCAAAAAAAGTGAAGCCCAAAAAGATGAGGCTCTTAGTGACAGCGACAAGGCGGCTGCCTTTGAAGCCGCTTTTGGTGAGGAGGAAAAATAATGGGTGCAGTTTATAAAAGAGAGATGAAGGCTTATTTTACTTCGCCTATAGGCTATATTGTTATGGCGGTTATGCTTTTTTTAATGGGTCTTTATTTTACCTATATGTTTAGCGCGGGTTATTCAGATATTTCGTTTTTGTTTATGAGCATTTCAAGTGTTTCGCTTTTCGTTTCGCCTATTATAACTATGAGGCTGGTTAGCGAAGACAAAAAGCAAAAGGTAGACCAAGTTTTACTTACAGCACCGGTTAAGCTTTGGAAAATTGTTACCGGTAAGTTTTTAGCAGCCTTTACCCTTTTTATGCTCCCCTTTACCGCAAGTGTTATTTATGAGATTATTCTTAATGTCAATTCGGCTGATGTTAGCTGGGTAATGTTTTTAAGCAATCTTGTAGGTATTGCCCTTTACGGTGCGGCTATAATTGCAATTGGTCTTTTTATTTCTTCTATGACCGAAAGCCAGATAATTGCCGGAATTGTGGGAATGGTTGTTTCTTTCTTTATTATGCAGATTGATTATTTTGCCACTGCTGTTGATGTTGCTTGGGTTAGCACAGCCTGTACTTATTTTTCATTTGTAAACAGGTTTTATGCCTTTACAAGCGGTCAGATAGATGCTTCAAACATTGTTTTCTTCCTTAGCATTGCAGTTTTGTTTATTTACCTTACAACCCTTGCTATGGATCGCAAACGTTGGGCTTAAAGGAGGTAAAATATAATGAGTGAAAACAAAGAACTCCAAAACAATATTTCTGACACCGAAGAAAAAATGCCGGTAGAAGAAACTATTAAAGAAAAAAGAACCAAGAAAGAAAAGGTTAGAAAAATACCCAAGGGTGAAAAGAAGCTTAGAAACAAAAATGCCCTTAAAAAGAGCAGCTTTGTTCTTGTTACTACCATAGTTGTTGTTGCGGTTTTGGTGCTTATTAATGTTTTAACCACAGTACTCGCACAGCGTCTGCCAATAACTATTGATGCTACTGCCCAAAAGTCAAACACCTTAAGTGATAAGAACATTAACTTCATTAAAAGTATTGATGAAGAGGTTGAGGTTATTGTTTGCGCGTCTAGAGAGGGTTATACAGGCAGTGATATGGTTAACTATGCGTATAACACATATTACGTTCAGGAAAATTCTACACCCTATAACTACTTCAATCAGACAATAACGCTTATAGAGGCTTATGCTAAGCATAACAGCAACATTAAGATTGAGTATATTGATACACAGTCGCCTAGTTTTCAGAAGCTTGAAAGCGAAAGCAGTATAGATATTACCTACGGTGATATTCTTGTTCGCTGTACCCGCGATATTGGTGGCAAACAGGTTACTCTTTCAGATGTGGTAGTTTTTGATGATATTTATGTTCTGCAGGATAATTCCGGCGGATATTCCTCTTATTACGGTATGTCCAGTTATTCAATTACCGCTTCTAACCTGGAATCTGCCCTTTCAGGTGCAATTTATACCGTTGCGGCTAGTGAAAACCGTAAGGTTGGATTTTTATCTACAATCTCCAAAAGCGGTGCCGCAGATGAATATATTACTGCACTTGAAAGCTATAATTTTGAGGTAACAGAAATTGAGGGTCTTGCTACTGCTTCAACCTTGGAAAACTATGATCTTATTTTGCTTGTTGCCCCTACAGCCGATATGACAGGTGAAGAGCTTAGAGCTATTGATAAGTTTTTAGATAACGACGGAAAAAAGGGTAAGAGCTTTTTGGTTTTCGGTAGCACAGGCTCACCCGAAACGCCCAACCTTAATGACTTTTTAGAGGAGTGGGGTATAGGTGTTGAGGACGGAATTGCATATGAAACCGATTCCTCTAAAAAATCGGACAACTATATTTTCCTTTTAAATGCCGAGGACGACCTTACCAAGACCATAAACAACGCTCAAAAGGTTTATATAAGCAGCAACAACATTGCCCTTTCAAGGGTTTATGAGGAGAAGGACAGCCGTAAAACTCACGTGCTTTTAGAAACCAGCGAAACTGCAGTTGTGGCTCCTAAGGGAACCGACGGAAGCTATACTCCCCCCTCAAGTGAAGAAAAGGCTTCTATTCCGGTTGCAATGGTAACAGGCGATTCAACCTACGATGACAATTCTAATGATGTTGTAAGCTATGTTGGTTATTTTTCAAGTGAAAACCTTATTTCTTCAGAGTGGAGCAGCTCTCCTGCCGGCAATATGGAGTTTGCGGTTACAGCAACTAACTCTATCTCCGGCCGTTCGGATGCAGTTTATTTTGATTATAAAATTACCCGTCTTAGCTATATGAACGTTACCGACTCACAGATAAATACTGTAAGAGTTGTTTCAATGTTTGTATTTCCTATTCTTGTTTTGATTGGAGGTATTGCAATTTGGATTTTGAGAAGAAACCGATAACTCCAGAAGAGGAAGTTAATGAGGAACAAACTGTAGCTTCGGCTGAGCAACCAGAAGAAATAGGTGACGGTACAGAGCTTTTTGACAGTGAGGAATCAACAATTTTTTCCCGCAATACACAGTATGAGGAAACGAAAAAAACAGGTTCTGCCAAAAAAAGAAGCCTTATAACATTGCTTTGCCTTGTTCTTTCGGCTGTTGTTGTTGCCGCCGGTGTGTTTTGTGTTATTAAATTTTTGCCCGAAAACACTGATGAAACAACTCAAACCTATTCTGTAAAGGTTAAAACAACTAAGGCTAAAGATGTTAAGCTTATAGAACTTAACAACCAATACGGAAATTTTAAAATAGAACCTATTTTTGAAGAGGAAGAAACTGAGTCGGGTTCAGAAAGCTATTCTTCAATTGACTGGAAGCTGTTGGATGTTGATATGACCCTACTTTCAAGCAGTCTTGTGGGCACCACAGCAGATGGCATACTTTCAATTTATGCCAGTCGCGAAATGACCGATACTTCTTTAGATTATGGCTTTGATAAGCCCTATATTACCATTAAGGTTACAACCGCCGCAGAGGGGAGCTATGATATTACTGTAGGAAACAAAGCCCCCGATGGCACAGGATATTATCTTAAGGTTTCAGGTGATGAAAAGGTTTATCTTGTAACCATTGGCACGGTTGATAAATTTGACCTTTGTTTAGAAGATTTTGCTAATGCCGTTATTATTACGGCGCCCTCTTTAGACAGTGACACCCCAGCCGACGACAAAAAATATTTCGATGATGAGGGTAATATAGCTTATTTTGATTATATCGAGCTTTCAGGTCCACACTATAACAACGAAAAGATAACCATTAAAAGCCTTTGGGATAATGAAATGGCAAGTCATACCGTTACTACTGCAGATGGAGTTCGGTACGGAGATACCGACACCTGTAATGCTATGTTTGGGCTTTTGTCTGACGGATTAGTTGCTATTGATGCTTATGTGCTTTATCCAACCGCTGACGATATTAAAACCTATAAGCTTGATAAACCACAGCTTGAGGTTAAACTTAAGAGCGGCTCGGTTACGGTTGGAATGAAAGCCAGTATGTATGACGAGGAAAACAGGTATTACGCTGTTATGTTAGAGGGCAGAGATGCAATTTATGCCGTTTCGGCCGACGCCTTGTCAATGCTGGGCGCCAAGAAAACAGATTATTTTAACGATTTTGTTTTCTTAGAATATTATAATTCTTTTTCTGATATTAAAATAGAAACCCCGGAAAAAACTTATAATTTTAAGACAACCTATGACGAGAATGCCGAAAGCAATGCTTTTAAGGTTGAGCTTGACGGCAAGGTTCTTGACAGCGACCTTTTTACGGCCTATTATGAGCATATTGTTACAATTGCTCCAACCTATGAGGAGAGCTATATTTCCGGCACACCCTCATATACGGCAACCTTTACATTTACCGATACGGCAAAGGGTACTAAGAAGCTAGAGCTTATAAAACAGACCGACCGCCGTTATCTGGTTGTGGTTGATGGGCTTAAGCTTGGTCTTGTCAGCTCAAGTATTTACGATAATTTGGTTGAATATGTTGAAAACATTGTTAACGATAAGGGCATACCCGCACCGTAAAAGGTACCCACTTAATATTTGATGCGGCAGTAGGTTTGTGAAACAATATTGTATTAAAAAACCACCTGAAAGAGAGATATTTCTCTGTTTCGGGTGGTTTTTACTTTACGCTAGATTTATTATGGAGAGGCCATTTTCATAGGCTTCCTTAACGGTATATGCAGTACCGCCGTTAGGTTTTGTCAAATAACATATACAGTAGTTGCTTTCATTTACGAGAAGGCGATTTCTTTTAAATATTGCAGCTTTGCTGTAGCAGGGGTTAACATACACAAATTCGTCGCAATGCGCCTTAATGTAATTATATTTTTTAATGTAGCTATCATTCCATAATTTTGCTTGTTCTGGAAAAGGGTAAACCATAATAAGTTTAATTTCTGGAAAATGTTTTTTAATTTCCAAGACACATTCTGCAGCCAACAAGTCAAACCCCATTGCACCTCCAGATTTGAACGAATGAACACCAAGCTTTGCCAGTTTTTCTATTTCATACAACAATTTATGCTTTATTACTTCATATTTGGTGGGCGGTATAATTCTGTGCCCCGAAAAACAACAACTCGATTTTTTCATAATGTCTCTCCTTTTCAAATTAATAGACTAATACATTATATAATGTATTAGTCTATATGTAAAGGGGCAAAATTAGATATTATAATTTTACAAATATCTAACGAGGAAGTATCTTATGTTAAAATTAAGGGCGATAGAATTATTAGAAAAAAACGGCAAAACAAAATATTGGTTATATAAGCAGCTAGGTATGAGTTATCAAAATTTTAATAAAATGATAAATAACCAAACCAAGTCGATAAGGTACGAAAATATTGAGGCAATGTGTTTGCTTTTTGACTGTACCCCTAACGAGTTATTTGAATTTTCAAAAGAATAGAAAAAGGAACCGAAATTTTAGAATTTCGGTTCCTTTTTTAGTTTTGCTTTCTTACCATTTTATATTCATCGTACAAATTAAAATAAGGGCATTGATAATCGCTGCCGCTTAAAAAACGAAGCATTTCATCCTCGTCTAAATTTATTGAGCAAACATAACAGTCATATTCTTCGTCGTAAACATTATATGCACACAGCTCACAGTTTGTAACGGTGTTTTTCTTATTCATCTATCAGCCCTCAATTTCAAGCTCTCTAAGAGCGCGGTACTCAAAATCAACATTTTCTAAAAACCTTGGGTTTTTAAGGGCCATGGCGGCACCGTTAACCGCAGTATGCATTGGGTCTTTGGCCAAGTGAACCTTAGTGCCTATGCATTTTTCTAAAAGGTTAGCAAAGCCTGAAAGCAGTGCGCCACCTCCCGTAAGGTGAATACCGTCGGTCATAATATCTGCTACAAGGTCGGGTGGGGTTTTTTCAATAACCCTACGAATTCCGCTGATAATAGAATAGCAGTTAACCGAAATAGCATCATAAACTTGGCTGGAGGTTATTTCAAATGAGGTGGGTAGCCCGGTATGCAGGTGCCTTCCTTTGACGGTGATAGCCACTTCAAGGGGGCGTTCTACGGCCGAGCCAATTTTCTTTTTAATCTCTTCTGCTGTGGTAAGGCCTATTAAAATATTATAATTTTTTCTTACATATTTAATAATGCTTTCGTCTAAATCTCTTGAAGCAACAGGAATAGAATCACAGGCCGCAATGCCACCCATAGAAAGGGAAGCAACATCGGTTGTACCGGCGCCAAAATCTACCACCATACTGCCACGGGGAAGAGTAAAATCTATTCCCAGGCCAACTGCAACGGCAAGGGGGGCTTCAATAGTGGCGGCATTTCTTCCGCCTGAGGCTTCTACAACATCGGCAACCGAGTGGTGCTGCATAGCTGTAACACCACTGGGCATTACTATCATAACCTTGGGCTTTATAATTCTGCTTCCAAAGGCGGTGGTCATATATTCTCTCAGCATTGCTTCGGCAACATCATAGTCGGCAATGACACTTCGCTCAATCGGAAAAACGCATGTAAGACTATCGGGTGTTCTTCCAATAGTGCTAAAGGCCTTTTCGCCAAAATAAAGAGGCTCCCACCTGTCGGTATCTACTGTAACTACGCTGGGAAGCTCTAATACTATTTTATTGCCCGAGGAAAGAACGGTTTTATATGTTCCTATATCTATAGCTATATTTGTTGCCATAACAAATCCCCTTTAGGATATTAAGTGTACTTTAATATTTTAACCTATGTCGGACATTTTTTCAACATAAGTTTTCAATTTATCTTTTTGCTTTTCTCAAGGTTTTAAGGGCTGTAGCAGCGTAAACCTTTTCACAACCTGAAAGCTTTAGTTCCCTGGCGCACTCGCTTATAGTGGCGCCGGTGGTCATAATATCGTCTACCAACAATACTGTTTTACCATTAACTGCTTCGGGGTGCTTTACTTTATATTTACCCCTTACATTGTAGAACCTTTCGGAGATAGAAGAGGCTTTATGCTGAATGGGGGTTGCTTTGGGTTGGACAAGCAATGATTTATATTTTAGCCTGTTTATTTTTGCTATTTGTTTAGCCAAAAGCTCTGATTGATTGTAGCCGCGTTTATACTTTTCGGAAGAGTGCATTGGCACACAGGTGATAAAATCAATTTCATTGTTTTTAAAGGCTTGGTTTATACAGTCAGCCATAATTTCACCAAAATATGAAGCCCCAGCAAGGTTTTCGCTAAATTTAAAGCTGTAAAAGGCTGTTTGAGCATTGTCTGTTTTTTCAAAGCAGGTGATTATTTTATCAAAATAATAAAAGTGAAATTTACAGTCGCAGTGCTTTTTGGGCGAACCGCACTTTGCACAAAGCTTTACATTAAAGGGTTTAGGGGCATTACAGACCTGGCAAAAATATTTATGGGAAGTAAGTTTATTACAGATAAGACAACGGTTTGGGAAAAACAGGGCTATGAGCTTAGATATAAACTCATTTAGTAAAATTTTCATTAAGCCTTCGCTTAAGACAGGTGTAACGTAGGTTTTTTCTGTTATTTTCAACCATTGTTTCCACAGTCCTTTCACTTCCCACGATTATAAGCAACTTTTTTGCCCGTGTGACCGCAGTATATAAAAGATTGCGGTAAAGAAGGCGACTGGGGGTATCAAAAAGGGGAAGGACAACACATTCAAATTCACTACCCTGGCTTTTATGTATTGTCATTGCATAGGCCAGTTCTAATTCTCCTATATTGTCGCTATAATATGTGGCAAGTTTATCGTCAAATTTAACCTGAACAATACCGTTATGGCGGTCTACGGTTTTTAATATGCCCACATCGCCGTTGAAGATACCTGTACCTTCTTCCCCTTTATCAGAGGTCCATATTATATCGTAATTATTTTTAATTTGCATTACCTTATCGCCCTCGCGAAGCTCACAGCCTTTAAAGAATATGGAATTTTTCTTTTTCGCATTAGGGTTAAGTGCATTTTGAAGCATATTGTTTAGGTTAGTGCTTCCAAGGTCAAGCATTTTTGAGGGGCAAAGCACCTGAATATCTGTCAGTGGGTCGAAATTATAGGCCTTAGGCAGACGGTTTACGCAAAGGTCTACCACAGTATCACAGGCGGAATTGCTTTCCCTTGCTTTTAACATAAAAAAGTCGGAAGCTTTTGAAGAGAGGTCGGGCATTTCACCCGCAATTATTCGGTGAGCATTGGCAACAATAAGGCTTTCCATAGCCTGTCTGAAAACCTTATCCAGCTTTACTGCCGGAATATGCCCACTGGCAAGAATGTCGGCCAGAACGTTACCGGCACCCACACTGGGAAGCTGGTCTGCATCGCCAACAAGAATAAGTCGGCAACCCAGCCTTACTGCCCTTAGCAAACTTTCAAAAATCAACGCATCTACCATAGACATTTCATCTACAATAAGCACGTCGCATTTTAAGGGGTTTTGCTCGTTTCGGGCAAAGCTTTGTTTTTCGTCCTCACTCCATTCCACCTCTAAAAGGCGGTGAATGGTTTTAGCCTCAAAGCCTGTAAGCTCGGTTATTCTTTTTGCGGCTCTTCCTGTGGGGGCGGCAAGGCTTATAGTAAGTCCCTTAGACATTAAAATTCTTATTATAGCGTTAAGGGTTGTAGTTTTACCTGTTCCGGGTCCGCCTGTAAGAACAGTTATGCCGTTCGAAAGGGCGGTTCTTATTGCCTCGCGTTGTTTTTCTTCATATTTTATTTTCTGGCGTTGTTCTAAAAGGTCTATTTCCAGCTCAGCCATCATTTCGCTTGGAGGTGCATATTTTAGCATAACCGAAAGTCGGGCGGCTATAAAATCCTCTGCGGCGTGGTATTTGGGCAGAGCTATAAATTCTTCTTGGTCGTTAACAATTTTTCTAAGCATAAGGGAAGAAAGCATATATTCACATATTTCTTCTGCTTCGCCCGGGTCACATTCCAAAAGGCGGGAGGCGGTAGCTATAAGCTTGTCCTTAGGCAGACAGGTGTGGCCGTTTTGAAGATTATGTTTAAGCACATATTCTATACCGGCCGAAATTCTTTCCCCGCTGTCTTTTGGGTAGCCAAAGGTATAGGCTATTTCTTCTGCTTTTTCGAAGGCAAAGCCAATATCCTCACTGCAAAGAACATAAGGGTTTCTTTTTATAATTTCGCAGGAATTAGAACCTAAAGCCTGATAGACCTTAAGGGCACGTTCGGGAGAAACCTTAAAGGGCGAAAGAAATAGTATAAGGTCTCTGATTCCAAATTGCTTAAGATAGCTTTCACCAATGCTCTTGGCCTTTTCTTCTGAAATACCTCTTATCTCTGCCAGGCGCAAGGGTTCGGTTTCAATTATTTCTAATGCACGGTCGCCAAAGCGTTCTATTATGCTTCTGGCTGTGGCAGGGCCAACACCCCTTATAGCACCGGAGGAAAGATAATTTAAAATTGAGGCAGTATCTGTAGGGGCCGACCGCTCAAAGGTTTTAACCTTAAATTGGGGGCCATAGGTGGGGTGCACATCAAAAGACCCGGTTATTTCAACGAAGTCGCCCACCGACACAAAAGGCATTATCCCGACGATGGTAATTTCATCGTCGGGTAGCTTAAGGGTGGCTACGGTATAGCCGTTATTGCCATTAGAATATGTAATATGTTCTATAGTTCCGCTTAAGGCTTCCGTTGTGTCAGAAGCATTTGTTTTTGCCGTCATTATATTATCCTTTATATTAGTTTTTAGAGAATAGCAGTGAAGCCTCTTCAATACGCATTATGTTGTGATTATTGTTAATAATTAGGCTTAGCTCTTTTTTGCTTTTCTCAGAAAGGTCGGTGTCTATTACAATAAGCCCAGAGAAATTTTTTGGACGCTCCCAAGAAAGGTGTTCCATAGCAAAACGAAGCTGTTCTTTAAATATATCCTCTTTTAAAAGCAATACTGTAAACCCGGGTGGAGAATTTTTTGGCCTTAAAAAATAAAGCCATAGCTCCCTTAAAATTTCGGTTATTCCATAAATTGAAGTTACAACAATGAAACTTACTGATAAAACTGTCCACATGTATTATCACCCCACTATCAGTATATGAAGCGGGGTGAATATTGTGCTATAGCTTAACTATGCCGGGATGTGACTTCATTTTTGGGTCAAAGAAATTAAGATATATCAACCGATGCAGTATAGCTTCCTACCTGCCATACCTCGTTGCTTGAGCGACAGCGTATTCTTGCTGTTACGGTGTGCTGACCGCTTTGCTTACCGGTTATATCTATTTCGGCATAAAGGTCTGAAGCCGATAGCTTATTAATAACATAAGTGGGACCCATTACTGTCACATTTCTAATGCTTCTGGAAAGAGAAACATCAGATAAATTTTCAGTTTTGTTAGGGGAAACGATGGTTATTGTGAAGGACTTTGTTTTATAGTCTGTTATATTGTTTATTGTTACCTTAACCGAACTGATATTATCGGCGCATTTTACCCCTTCGGGAAGAATAAGAGCGGCATCAAAGGCTGAATTTTCCGGTGATATACTGTCAAAATCAATTTCGCTTAAGGGAACAGATGAAATTGAGTTGACCGTTTCGGGTGGTCCGCTTATTAAAATAGTTTTTTCGCTTAAAGAGTGGGGTATTGGAGAGCTTACATATTTTGCCGGGGCATTTTTAAACTGAGCCTTAACCTCAACAAGCTTTCTTTTGAAAATAGGAACAGTTAATTGCATATCGCCAACAGGCTGACCGTCAGAGCCCATAATGGTATAGTTATCGGCAGATAGGGTTTTACCGTCTTTATCTAAAAGGTTAATAACTGCGGCGAAGCTTTGAGTTTTTTCTAAAACAGCATCGACCTTCGCGGTAGCGGTAACCGAGGTGATTTTTTCTATTTCGCTGCGTGGGCCTTTAATAGAAAGAACAGAATGATTTGCGTTAGCCACAACAGGGTCTTCTGCCGTAAGACCCTCTACAGCCGAAGCACCGTCTGCCTTTGGTATAACTGTGAACAGCTTAGTATCTATATAGTCAAAGGTGACAGATATTGAAGAAGGAGAAACAGATGAAATTTCATATTCATTGCTGGTGGCGGTGGTGCGCTTAGTAACATTTAGCTTAAGGTCGTAGGTACCGGCATTGGTTACATTTGAAAGTGAGGCGGTAACCAAAAAATCGTCAACTGTAAGACCGCTTACAACATATGCAGGGCCGGAAACATTAACTGTAGCTTTAACATCTTCCAGGTTTCCAATGACATCTAAGCCAAGATTACTTACAACTGTGTTTTCGGTGGGAATACTTATAGAAACACCCGAAATTGCATTTTTAGAATCGGTAGATGCAGTAATGGTAATAAACATCCAAAAAACAAATGCGGCTATAAAAGAAAACAAAAGAACTATTTTTTTGTTTTCAAATAGCTTTTTGGTGTTGAATTTGCTTTTTTCGGCCACTTATTATTCTCCTTTCTTTATTTAGTATTTTTAAATGTAAATATGCTTTTAATTTTGTTTATAAGCCTTGTGTGTAAGGGCTCGGCGTTGGTGTTTGCGTGTGATAAAAGCAGGTCGTTAAGCTCGGTTTGAAGGGTGATAGCGTCAAACCCGCGTTTTAGCTCACCGTTGACCGCAACAGAAATGGTTCCTGTTTCTTCAGAAACAACTACAACAACCGCATCAGAGTTTTCACTCATTCCAATTGCGGCGCGGTGCCGTGTGCCAAGAGCTTTGTTTAACTCACTGTTTTGAGTAAGGGGAAGTATGCACCCTGCGGCGTGTATTTTGCCCTCTCTAAGTACCATAGCACCGTCGTGTAATGGTGATTTTGGATAAAAAATGTTGCAAATAAGGGCAGAGGAAGAGGAGGCCTTAATAATGGTTCCGGTAGAAATAATTTCGCCTAGCTGAGTGGTGCGTTCAAAAACCATAAGCGCACCGCACTTTTGCTCCTGCATTAACCCTGCGGCTTTACTTGCAGATTCAATTTGTGCGGCCAAGCGTTCATCTTCAATGCTCATACCCGATTTATTAAGACTACCAAAGCCACTGGTACCCATATGCTCTAAGGCGCGGCGAATTTCGGGGTGGAATATAATTACGGCAATTATGAGAATGGAATCCATAATCTTAGCCATAAGCCATTTTAACATAACCAGGTCAAACCACTGGGCAATAATTGCCATTGCCAGTAAAAATACCAGGCCTTTAATAAGCTGACCGGCACGGGTCTGACGGAAAAAGCCTATGCACTTATAAATAAGAAAGGTTATAACCGCAATATCTATTAAATCCTGAATACGAATACCTGAAATAACATAAACAAGCAGATTCCAGGCTGAAACAAGTGCGCTCCAAACAGTCGCCATATATCTCACACACCCTTTTGAAAATTTTCAAGCCAATTTAATTGGCACAACACTAGCATTTTACTATATTATTTTAACATTTATTCCTTTTAGTTTCAATAGCTAACACTAATATTTAAAAATAATTTCATAAATAATAACTGCTGTAAAAATATACGGTTTAAATAATTTGGAAGAAGAACTTAAAAAAGCCACTATGGTTTTGCTAGAGGTTCTTGACGATGTTGAAATAGAAACCCCCAATTTTTCTTATGAGATACTCTCATAACATATTAAAAAATTAAATGAAAAGGCAGAAAAAGAGGTCTGTAAAAATTTGCTTTAGCAAGTTTTTTACAGACCTTAATTTTAATTTACGAATAAAATTTTACAATATTTTTGCAAACTTCCATTGGCAGTTTGGTTTTTTGGTTTATCTCTTCGGCGGTGAGGCTTTTAATCAAGCTTGGGTCTTTAAACTCTTTAAGTAAGAGCTTGAGCCGTTTAGGCCCTATGCCCGGAACCTTTGAAAGCTCTGCAGTAAGCCCTTTTTTAGTGCTTCGTGCCCTGTGATAGGTTATTGCAAAGCGGTGTGTTTCTTCCTGTATGGTAGAAATAAGGGTGTAGGCTCTGCGGTTGGCTTTAATTGAAATATCGCCACCCGAAGCGGCTACTGCACGGGTTTTATGCTTTGAATCCTTAACCATACCAAAGGTGGGAATTTTAAGGTTGTATTTTTCTAAAACAGGCAACACGGCGTGTAGCTGACCCAAACCGCCGTCTAACAAAATAAGGTCGGGCAGACGGCCAAAGCCCTCATTTTCGTTCCTTTCCTTTGCGGCTTTATATTCGTCAAATCTGCGGTTTAGCACCTCTGCCATAGAGCGGTAATCGTCTTGGCCTGTAAACCCCTTAATTTTAAATTTTTTATAGGCTTTTTTTAGGGGCTTACCGTCTTTAAACACCGTCATTCCTGCAACATTTTCATCTCCCGCAGTGTGGGAAATATCGTAAGCCTCAATATAAGTGGGAGGGGTTTCAAGCCCTAACAGTCGGCTGATTTCGTCTAATGCGGCGGTTTCGGGGGTTGAGTTTTGCTCTGCTTTTGCTAAATACTCTGCCGCATTAAAGGCACACATTTTAACAAGATTAAACTGTTCGCCCTTTTGTGGAATAATTATAGAAACATTTCTTCCGCTAAGGCTTTTAAGCCAACTTTCGGTAAGGGGAATATCGTTAATTTCGCCGTCGAGGACTACCCTCGGGGGAATGTTTTGGGCGGCGCTGTAATATCTTTCCAAAAATTCACTGCGGTCGTCTATCAAATCGCCCGGCTCTTTAATTATAAAGCATTTTAGGTCGCGAAGATGACCTGCCGAAAAAGACATTACCGTAAAGCAGACCGAATTTATGCTTCTAGTGGCGGCAATTATGTCTTGATTTGGGTAGGTAGAGGTTATAACCTTTTGCTTTTGAGCAGTTTTTTCAATAGCTTTTATTCGGTCTCTCAGCTTAGCCGCTGTTTCAAAATCCAGTCGGTCAGAGGCTGAAAGCATTTGGGCATTCAGTTCTTTAAGAGTGTTTGCGCTTCCACCCTTTATAAAGGCTACGGCACTCTCTACAGCCTCTATATAATCACGGTTTTTTACCTTGCCGGTACAGGGTGCAGAGCATCTGCCAATATGAAAGTTAAGGCAGGGGCGCTCTTTTCCAAAATCTTCGGGGAATTTTCTTGAGCAGTTTGGAAGCTTATAAATTTTCTTAGCCTCATCAATAGTCTGTTTTAATATCCAACCCGAGTTAAAGGGGCCTAAATATTCTGCCCCGTCCTTTAAAACCTGTTTCACCTCGCTTATTCTTGGCCAATCGCCAGAGGTGATTTTTATATAGTGATAGCCCTTATCGTCCTTTAAAAGAATGTTATATTTAGGGCTGTGCTGTTTTATAAGAGAACACTCTAAAATAAGCGCCTCAAATTCGCTGTCGCAAAGAATATATTCAAAATCCTCCACCTGGGAGACCATTTTTTTAACCTTTTCGGTATGCTGTTTGTCGCTTCCAAAGTAGGAGCTGACACGGTTTTTAAGCTTTTTAGCTTTGCCTATATAAATTATTTTGCCTGACTTGTTTTTCATAATGTAAACGCCGGGTTCTAAAGGCAGAGCCATTGCCTTTTTTCTTAAATCTAAGCGGTCCGTATCAATCACTCCTTTCGAAAATTAATATTATGCTTTAAACAGTCATTCCGCCGTCGGCGGTAAGCACCTGACCTGTAATAAAATCGGCCTCTTCGGCTAAAAAGTAAATAGCCCTTGCAATCTCTTCAGGCTTTCCTGTTCGGCAAAGGGGTGTGTCCTCACAAAGGGCAGATATGGTTTCAGCGCTTAAAGCCTTGTTCATTTCGGTTTGAATAACTCCGGGGGCTATGCAGTTTACCCTTATATTACTAGGGCCAAGCTCTTTAGCAAGAGCCTTTGTAAGGCCTATGACACCTGCCTTGGCGGCGGAATAATGAACCTCCATTGAGGCACCCGTAACCCCCCACATAGAAGAAACGTTTACAATGCTACCCATTTTTTGAGAAATAAAATAGGGGGAAGCGGCGCGGCAGCAATAAAAAACACCGCTAAGGTTGGTATTAAGCATAGTATTCCAATCGTCGTCTGTAATATCAGTAACAAGCTTTTGTTGGGCTATACCGGCGTTGTTAACCAGAACATTTATACCGCCAAAGGCTTTTACACATTTTTCTATAGCCTTAGTACAGTTTTCAGGATTACAAACGTCAAGCTTTATTGCTATGGCATTAAAGCCCTTTTGTGTAAGCTCACTCACAAGAGCAAGAGCCTTTTCTTCGCCCCTGTTATAGCAAATAGCAGTATTAAAGCCTTTCTCTGCAAAAAGACGGGCGGTGGCGGCGCCTATACCTCTGGAGGCACCTGTAATCAGAACGGTTTTAGCCATAATATCACCTCAAAATTGGGTTGGAAGTTTAAATTTATTTTAGCATATAGTCGGTATAATCGCAAGGCTTTTGGTAATGGGGACAACACCCAATTTCTTTTGGAAAGGGCGTTATTTGATTCTGTTAATTCTATTTTTATAGGCTTATGAAACCACTTTATAATCAAAAGGACTGACTGTATTCTTCCACTCCTTCTTGTTTTCTTCAAACAGTTCAAGTATCTGTTTTACTGTTGATTTTAAGCTTTGTGAAACACTTTCGACACCCATTACAGTCACGAAATCAATATCACAGTCGCGGTTTATACAATCCCAAAAAGCGTCTAAGTTTTCTCCGTAATATTCCGGAAAATCTAACGATGATTTTATACGCTTATGTAGTTCGTTTATGTCATTAAAACCAGTTAATCTAATATTGATGTTTTTTGTTCATAATATCTCCTTATATTATCTCATAAGAAAAATCGTTAAAATTACACCTCTTATTAAAATCAATTTTGAGCTCAAATACTTTATGCATTAGAGACAAATCATTAATAAAGGCTTGGGGTAATGTGTTCTCTCCCATTATAATGACTTTATCTGCATCGCATTCGGTACATAGTAAATCATTAAATGCATCCCAGTTTTTGCCGTACCATTCGGGAAAATCAAAGGCAACCCTTATTCTCTCGTGTAAATCATACCCGGTTTTACAGCCCGTTAAATCTAGTTTAATTATCTTCATAAAATTAATATCCTTATACTATTTCATAATGGTTATAGGAAGTCGAAATAGCGTGAAATCACGCTATTTCGACTCAATATCAAGATATTGTGCCAAATTTTTTATAAAATTTGGACTAACCCATTGCAATGAATGTAGAGCATAATTAAATTTTCGGAAATTTAATTATGCGAAAGCCGATAAAATCGGCTTGTCGAAACGAAAATAGTCGTTTCGACATTCTATAATCATTATAAAAAGTTTTGTAATGGTCGTAGGTAACAAATATCAAACCGTCATTCGACCAAAGTATTCTTTGAACATTTCGAAAGCCAAATTTATAATTCAAATCTGCCTCATACCATATTCTCCCATAAGCCTCAGGTAAATGCCTCTCATGATTTTTATATATTCCTCTTGTTAGCATTTTGTTAGGACATACTTATCCAATGCTTGTAGTTTTTTGATAACATATTTTACTCCTTTTACAATAAATTCAAAGTTAACTTTAGTTTTATTGTAAAAGAAGAGGTTTTTTATTTCCCCCTACCTTTTTAAACACCTTGTGGTTATTGTAGCATAATGCCTACCGATTGTCAATTTGAGAGGTGGGGGGAAAGTGAATCGACGGCCGATTATAATTGACTTGCACGGTGAGAAGGCGCCAAGCCGTGTGACACTTCGGAAAAGACGATGAAAGGAGTATTGTTTTGCAAACACAAGATACTGAAATTAAAAAAGAGGAAGAGGTTTTAAAGTCTGCTTCAACCCCGAAAAACCCAAAAGAAGAAGGCGGGAGCACCCAGACCGAAACCGAAGCCTCAAAAACGGGCGAAAAATTAGGCTGTGACGCCGACAGCGAAGAATTTGAAAGGCTTATTAAGGGCCCTTATAAAGAGGCTTTTGCCGCTAGGGTACAGGGAATTATTAATAAGCGTTTTAAAGAAATTAAAAAAAGCGAGGCCTCAGCAGAGGGCGAGAAAGAGGTAAAATCTATTGTTCAGCCCGAAACTAAGGAGGCTTCACCTGACAAAACAGATAATACTGCTTTGTCACTAAGAGCCGCAGAAATTGTTGCTATGGGATATACCGATTTTAACCTGGAAAAAGAACTTGAAAACCCTACCTTTAAAGCCCTTTTAGATGGCGGAGTTGATATGCTTACGGCCTATCAGACCCTACATATCGACCAGATAATGGACGGGTCTATGAAATACGGAGCAGAAACAGCCGCAAAGCAAATGGCTGACAGTATTCGCTTTAAGGCGGGAAGACCGGGTGAAAACGGACTCATTACAAATAGCGGCTATGGTACCCGTGGTGCAGTTTCTTCTCTTACCCCCAAAAAGAGAAAAGAACTTGCCCGTAAAGCCCTTATGGGCGAAAAAATAACCTTTTAGGAGAATATAAATGAGCGATATTAAAAACGAAACAACCCTGTCCAGTGATATGCGAACCTATTATAAGGATTATCTCTGTGACAACGCAAACGAAAACCTTGTTCACGACCAGTTTGGTCAAAAGCACCCTATCCCTGCGGGAAACGGTAAGACAATTGAGTTTAGAAAATATTCACCTCTCCCCAAGGCTACCAAGCCCCTTGCAGAGGGAATTACCCCCGACGGTCAGGACCTTAAGGTTACAACCGTTTCTTCTACTGTTTCTCAGTATGGCGGTTGGGTGGGCATTCCCGATATGATTAAGCTTACCACCCTTGATAACAATATGGTACAGGCTACCGAAATTTTAGGTGACCAGGCAGGCAGAACCCTTGACACCGTAACCCGTGAGGTTTTAAACGGCGGTACAAACATAATGTATGCCCCCATTGTAAAGGACGGCGTAGCAACACCTGTTACCTCTCGTGCTTCTCTTACTGAGGATGCAAAGCTTAGCGTAGACATTATTTTAAGAGCCGCCGCCAAGCTTAAAAACAACCTCGCCAAGACCATTGACGGAAGTTATGTTGCTATTATTCACCCTTATGTTGCGTATGACCTTATGCGTAGCGCAGAGTGGATGGAGGCTCATAAATATGCTGCACCCGAAAATCTTTTCAACGGTGAAATTGGTAAAATCGGCAATGTTAGATTCGTAGAATCTAACGAGGCAAAAATCTGGCGCGGTAAAGACCTTACTGCCCTTAGCCGTGAGCTTACCGTAAAGGCACAGGTTAGTGGCGGCACTACTATTACAGTAAAGGAAGCAGTTAGCGAAAGCGAAGCCGAAGAGATGGCAGGCCGCAAGGTTATTATTGGCGGAATTTGTTTTGAAATTGCTTCTGCTACCGCCGGTGAGGGCACAGCTACTATCACTTTAAGTGACGCAGTGAGCTGTAATGCCGATGAAAAGGTTTACCCCGGTGAGGGTGGACAGAACGGTATTTCTGTTTATTCTACCCTTGTTTTGGGTGCTAATGCATATGGCGTTACCGAGCTTGAAAACGGCGGACTTGAGCACATTGTAAAGCAACTTGGCTCTGCCGGTACGGCTGACCCCTTAAATCAGCGTGCTTCTGCCGGTTGGAAGGCAACCAAAACAGCCGAGCGTCTGGTAGAAAATTATATGATAAGAATAGAATCCTGCTCTACCTTCGCCGACGAATATTCTAATTAAAGTTTATAGAAATCTGCGGCTTTTTGCCGCAGATTTCCCGACCACTGAAAAAAGTAACTTTTTAAAACCCAATTCGAGTTTAAATGCTTTAGATAACCATAGAAAGGAAGATGAACAATGGCAGAAAATAAAACCGTAGCACAGCTTAAAGAGGAGATAGCTCTTTTAAAAGAGCAGTTAGGCCAAAAGGCTGAAAATAACAGGTTAGCAAATATTAAGGTTCAAAAAAATGAGGACTATATGAAGCAACCGGTTATAATCAAGCTTTTTAAGGATAACGGCAAATATAAAGACGATGTTTATGTTTGTGTTAATGACAAGTCGTATCTTATTAAACGCGGGGTAGAGGTTACTGTTCCAAGGTTTATTGAGCAGGCCCTTAAAAACTCACTTTCACAAGATGAATATGTTGCTTCTTTAGTAGAGCGGCTTGTTCTAGATTACGAAAAGAACACAGCAAACGTTTAAGGAGGGTAATTTATGTCTACCCAAACCTTAAGCTTTAATATAACAGGCTCTAGTATTGAATCGGCAGATGTTTTTATAGCTGCCGACAGCGTAAATTATGCTGAGGCTCAGTTTAATTTTGATGAAAGCTGGGCAACCCTTTATAAAACCGCAGTTTTCAGAAAAGATGAAAATGTTTACCATGTTGTTTTACAAGATGATAAATGCAAAATACCATTTGAGGTTCTTGTAGACGGAATAATGTATGTTTCTTGCTTTGGTGTATTCAACGAAAAAAGAGCAACTACAATAGAGTTGCCCATTCAGGTACAAAAAAGCGGATATGTTATGTGTATACCCCAAGAGCCTACCCCCGACCCCTACAACTTCTTTTTAAGTGAGGTAACCGGGAAGGCTAATGAGGCCGAGGACTCTGCCGTTAAAGCAGAAAGCTTTGCAACTTCTGCTTCGGACTATTCTTCCGCTGCTCAAAAAAGCCTTGATACTATAAATATTCTTGCCGAAGTGGTAAAGACAGCCGAACAAAGGGTTTGTGAATGGACCGATGCTACCCATATGGCCAAGCAGAGCGCAGAAGAAAGTAAAAACAACGCAGCTCTTTCTGCTCAAGAAGCAAAAGAATTTGCTGAAACCACACTACAAAGCATAGAACAGCACAATTCAAACACTTCAATAAGCCACCCAGACATTCGTGCATTAGCCAATGAGGCTAAGGACATCGCTAAGGGTAAAGCCAATTCAATTTCCTTTGAAACCGAGGAGCAGCTTAAAGCCTGGATTCGGGGAGAATATGAACGCGCTGACGGAAAAACCGTATCAGACCTTAATGTAGGCGATAACCTCTATGTTATAGAGCTTGGAGTTCCGGACTATTGGTGGGACGGCGAAGAGGCTCAGCCTTTAGGTGCTGAAAAACCCGCGCTTTCAGAATATGTAAAAAAGGAAGAGCTTGAGGCACAGCTTTCAGGGGTTGTTATTAAAGAGGTTTCTGAAACAGAGTACAAAGAGGCTTTAGAAAACAATACTGTAGATGCCGGAGCAATTTATTTTGTTTATGGGGAGGAAGAATGATGACCTTTAATACCCTGATTTTATGGGCTAAACGACAGTTCGATTTTACCGATGCTTCATTTTTGGCTTCAGCCATTAATTTATTGGAAAAGCGTTTAGAAAGTGAAGTTCTTTCTCCTGCCGGGGTTGAAATACAGCAAAGGCTTTTAACCGAAAGCAGTAAAAAAGAAAAACTTCTGCTGCCGGAGGAGTTTTATAACCTTTATACTGCGTATGTAGCAATGCTTGTTTCTGCACAGCGTTGTGACGGTCAAATGGCCGCTTTTTATCAAGCCCTTTTTGAGGATATATTAGATAGAATAAAGGTATATTACAGAAAAAAATATACACCTGTTAAAAGGGTAAAGCTAGGCGGTGGAATATGAGTTTTTCATTGCTTAAAAAAATTGATACAAAAACCAAAATAATAACCCCTTTAGGCCTAGACCAGCGTAAAACAAATGTTAACTATATGGCCGAAACCCTCAATCTTGAATATGGGGACAGGTGCTTTGTTCGTGCCGCCAGAAAACTAGCGCTTCCCTTTGAAAAAGAACCCGATCAAATAATAAACTGCGGGGACAGAGTCTTTCTTCGTTATATAAACAACATTAAAGAATTAATAAAGAAGGACAAAGGCTTTACCCTAGGTGAACAAATTGGGTTGCTTCCCCTCTCTGGTGCGCCCGACAGAACAATAGTGGCTTTTGAGGATAAAATTTATATATTTCCCGACCAGCTTGTTTATGAAGAACGAACAGAACCGTGGATAGAATTTGCTACTAACGATGCTATCCCAATAAAGTTTCCTTTTGTTGGTGCATATGGACTTTTTTTTACTAATGGATATGACGGAAACGATGTTTGTTCTGATGTTGGTTTGCTGAAGGTGGGTTGTGAAATCAAGTTTTCTTGGAATAGTGAAAAGAATTTCAAGGTTGTAAAAAAAGAGGAGGTTTATGCTTCGGAGGAGGGCTTGCTTATAAATGTGGGCACAGTATTCTGGCTTAACGCTCCTGTTAGAAGCTACAATGTAATACCCGAAAAGGCCTTTGCTTTAGTTCGCTATCCCAAAATATATAAATCGCCCCAAACAATTTATTTGGGCTATGGCAGTAGGGGAGTTGAATTTTTTGGAAATTCATTAAGCTTTTCAAGATTTTCAGGAACTCGAATTTACACAGACCCGGATATAGCAAACACGCTGTTTCCCGGAATGAGGGTGAAAATTGAGGGAGCATCTATTGAAAGTAACAATGGAAAGGCAACCATAACACATATTAATGATTCAGCTATTGTGTTTGACAAAACCTTTGAGGAAGAAGCCTTGGCCAATGACTGTTTTATTAAAATAACCCCCATTATTCCAAAAACCGACCATACCTTGGTTATTGACAACAGGCTTTTCATTGCCGATAACGAGGGGAAAATATTAACGGCCTCGCGAAGTGGTCAGCCGCTTATTTTTTGCGGAAATGAAGAGGATGAAAATGGTAGTTTTGAGCTTCCTTTGAGTAAGCCATGCACAGGCCTTACAGAGTTTAAAAATCAGCTTCATTGTTTTACGGTCGATGGCGGCTTCAAGCTATATGAAAGTAAGCCCGAAAAATATTTTGCAACCAATCTTCAGGTTGGCGGAATACCAATGTCTTCAAGCAAAACCCTTTGCAATATAAAGGACAGTCTTTTATATTTTTCAGACGGTTCGGTTATGAAATATAACGGTGGAAGTGACAGTACAATTTCTAAAGAAGTAACACTTTTTGACCCTAAATTTGCCGCAGCAGCAAAGGGGAAGTATTATATATTAGACGGGGATAATGTTTTTGTTTACTTCATAGACGGTGATAAGTGGTGGGCCGAAAGTGGTGACGGAATAAAATCTGTTTTTCTTATGGAAAATCAGGTATATTTTGTAAAAAAAGAGGGGATTTATGTTGCTGATGGTTCAAGCTATACCCTCGACTGGAGCCTTTGCAGTTGTGAATTGCCCGGAGATAATTATCAAAAAGTTTTGCCCATAGGCCTTAAGCTTTTTTTAAGCTCTCAAAAGGGGTGTGAGCTTTCAGCCATGGTACGCCTAAGAGGAGAAAGCCTTTATAAAAATGTTTTTACCGGATTTGTAAAGGATGAGGGTGTTATTAACATCCCTTTAGGTGCAACCTGGAATGACGGCTTTTATTTGAAGCTTTCGGGCAGGGGCGACGCTGTAATTGAAAAGCTGATTATAAAATATAGGAGTAGAGATATATGAAAAGGCTTTCAGAGGGCTTGGAGCTTAACCTTAGAGAGTTTGAAGAATGTGATTCTAAAATAAAAAAGCTCGCCGCATTTTGCAACGAGCTTGCCCAAATAATTAAAATCACATTAAACAAATAAAACAGGTTAAAGGCTTATAACACCCAAGTGTTCGAGCAGAATTTTAAGGCCGATTAAAATAAGAACAACACCGCCGAAAAGCTCTGCTTTTGACTTGAACCGCGAACCCACTATACGGCCAATATAAACACCTATTGCAGAAAAAACAAAGGTTATAATGCCAATAAGTGAGATTGCAGGAAAAATTTTTACATCTAAAAAAGCAAAGGTTATGCCTACGGCTAAGGCATCTATACTGGTGGCAACGGCCATTGGCAGCATTTCTTTCACAGAAAAGCCGCCGCACATACATTCTTCGTCCTTGGAAAGGGCTTCTTTTATCATATTGGCGCCTAGTAAGGATAAAAGAATAAAGGCTATCCAGTGGTCAAAGCTTTCGATAAGCTCACGGAAGCTGATGCTGAGGTAATAACCTATAAGAGGCATTAATGCCTGAAAACCGCCAAAATAAAGTCCCGTCAGAAGCATATGACGGGGCTTTAGCTTATTTGCGCTGAGCCCTTTGCAAATGGCAACTGCAAAGGCATCCATAGAAAGGGCAATTGCCGTTGCAATAAGAGAATAAATTTCCATAAAAAGCCTCGCTTTAATTCTGTTTGCGGAAGGTTATCTTTCCGTCAGCCATTTCGTCAATAATGGCAAGGGACTCAACCCTTATACCGCGGCCCCTAATAAGCGCACCGCCGTTTTGAAAGCCTTTTTCTATTGCAATACCAGCGCCTACAAGGGTTGCACCGGAATCAATTACAAGCTTTGAAAGGCCCTCAAGAGCACTGCCTTTGGCCAAAAAGTCATCTATAATAAGCACCCTGTCTTCGGGGGTTAAAAACTCTTTAGAAACCAAAATGTCATAAACCTTGCCGTGAGTAAAAGACTCAACGCGGCTTTTATATGTATCACCCGCAATGTTTTTTGTCTGTGTTTTTTTTGCAAAAACTACCGGCACACCAAAATGCTGTGCCACAATACAGGCAATGCCTATACCTGAAGCCTCAATGGTGAGAATTTTGGTTACATTATCTTTTTCGAAGAGCCGTTTCCATTCTTTTCCAAGCAGGTTTAAAAGTTCAACATCTATTTGATGGTTTAAAAAGCTATCAACCTTTAAAACATTGCCTTCTTTAATTTTTCCGTCTTTTAAAATTCGTTCCTCAAGAAGCTTCATAACTACCTCACAATTAAATATATTATCTTCTATTCTATTACATTAATAAAATTTTTTCAAGTACCAACATAAAATAATGTCATATTTTGACTTGTAGCATATATTAGTTGAAATTTTTGAGGTTATAGGCTATAATTTAGTAAGTGGTTTTTAGGGGGTACTTTGATGAATATTGTTATTTTGGGTTGGCCCACGGTAAGCAACGGTGATATTTCTCCCGAAATCTTTCGGGGGTTAGGCAGTTATGAGTGTTATGATGTGCTAAATGAAGAAGGTCTTTGCGGTGTTGTTAAAAAGGCAGACGCAATTCTTTTAAACAGGGTAAATATTACAGCAAAGGTAATGGATAGCGCACCAAACCTAAAATATATTGGCTTACTGGCTACCGGCTATAATAATGTAGATGTTGAAGCTGCAAGTAAACGGGGAATAACCGTTACTAATATTCCCGGCTACTCTACCAATGCTGTAGCAACACATACAATGGGGTTTATTATGGCCCTTGCCCTTTCTCTTGTAAAATATAATGACCACGTTAAAAACGGCGGTTGGAGCTTTGCTCCGGGTTGTGATTGCTTCCCCTTTAAAATGCAGGAGCTAGAGGGTAAAACCTTAGGCCTTTTCGGGTTTGGGAACATTGCTCAAAGGGTTGCCCAAATGGCTCAGGCTTTTGGTATGAGGGTTATTTATTATTCCAGAACCCCAAAGGCTTATGAGGGGGCTCTACAGGTAGATTTTGATACCCTTTTAAAGGAAAGCGACTTTTTAAGCTTACACGCTCCGCTGACAAACCAAACCGAAAAAACATTTAATAAAGAGGCTTTTTCTAAAATGAAGCCCACGTCATATTTTATAAATACCGCCCGCGGTGGTATTGTGGACGAGCCGGCCTTGGCAGAGGCACTTAATGAAAACATAATCGCCGGTGCGGCAGTTGATGTTACGGCAAACGAACCCCTGACAGAAAGTTATCCCCTTTTTAGTGCGAAAAACTGTATATATACCCCACATGTTGCCTGGGGGGCTTATGAAACCAGGCAAAGGCTTATAAATTTGGCTTATGACAATCTTAAAGGCTTTTGTGATGGTAAGCCTATAAATGTTGTAAGCAAATAGAAAGGAAGATTTTATGTTAAAGGTTGCAAAATTTCATAAGGTTAGCTGTGATAGGTTTCTTTCTGATATGGAAAAGAACTTTGGACAGGCAAATTATAATACTATTTTCAATGAGCTTATTCTTCCTAAAAGAGCTACTATAGGCTCTGCAGGGTATGACTTTTTTTCGCCTATAGATTTCACCCTTGCTCCGGGTGAAGAAATTACTGTTCCTACCGGAATAAGAAGTGAGATAAATGACGGCTACGTGCTTATGATATTCCCCAGAAGTGGGCTTGGCTTTAAATATTGCCTTACCCTCAATAACACAGTTGGAATAATTGACAGTGATTATTTTTATTCCGATAATGAGGGCCATATTATGATAAGAATGACCAACCGCTCGAAGGAGAAAACCTTAGAAGTGAAAAAAGGTCAGGGCTTTGCGCAAGGCATATTCCTACCATTTGGAATTACTATAGACGACGACACCGACGGGGTTAGAAACGGCGGTTTTGGAAGTACAACCAAATAAGCAGTAAAAAAGAATAATATGAATTAAACATCTCCTTTTGGAAAAAATAATCCAAAAGGAGTTGTTTTTTATGCCAGGCTTTAAAGAAAAGGTTGCCGGAATAGACAGTAGGCTTTCCCCGGACAAAAGTTTTGATGTTGTAAAAAGAGATTTAATAATAGGTGGTAAACGATCGGTTTTATATTTTATTGACGGCTTTATAAAGGATGAGGTTTTTGAAAAGATAATGGAGTTTCTTTTCAAAATTAAGGCCGAGGAACTTGCTACTATAGAAACAATGGAGGAGTTTTCAAGGCGATTTGTGCCTTATGTGGAGGTGGAAAGCCCCAAGGATTTAGACGCAGCTGTAACCACAGTTTTGTCGGGGGGCGCAATGCTGGTAATTGACGGCATAGAAGACCAGCTTATTGTTGATACCAGAACCTACCCAGCCCGTTCAATAAGTGAACCCGATAAGGACCGCAGTATGCGTGGCGCTAAAGACGGCTTTGTAGAAACCCTTATTTTTAATACGGCACTTATTCGCCGCAGAGTCAGAGATTTTTCTCTTAGAATGGAATACTATCAGGTAGGAAGCAGTTCAAAGGTGGATGTTGCAATATGCTTTCTAGAGGGGAAAAGCAGTGAAAAGACCCTTAATATTTTAAGAAAAAGGCTAAAAGAAATAGATATAAAGGGAGTGTCGATGACACAACAGGCCCTTTCAGAAATGCTTATTCCGGGGCACATTTTCAGCCCTTTTCCAAGGTTTAAGTTTACCGAAAGACCCGACTATGCCAGTGCCTGTCTTTTAGAGGGCAGAATTTTGCTTATAATGGATAATTCTCCGGCGGTTATGATACTTCCAACCTCCTTTGCCGATTTCACAAAAGAGGCCAACGATTATTATTTTACCCCACTAACAGCCACCTTTGTAAGAACAATAAGACAAATTGTTTCATTGCTTACGGTGGTGCTGACACCCTTGTTTTTGCTGTTTATTAACAACCCCGGCTATATTCCGCCCTGGCTTTCTTTTATAAAACTGGCTGAAGAACCTGCTATTCCAATTTTGGCTCAGCTTTTAATATTAGAATTTTTAATAGACGGACTGCGCCTTGCCTCACTCAACACCCCCGATAACCTTTCAAGCTCTCTTAGTATTATTGGTGGTTTACTGCTTTCAGAGTTTGCAATAAATGCCGGTTGGTTTTCAATGGAATGTATTCTTTATATGTCTTTTGTGGCCATTGCAGGATTTTCTCAGCCCAGCTTTGAAATGGGCTATGCCCAAAAATTTATAAGAATAGGCCTTTTGCTTTTGACCGAGTTCTTTGGTATTTACGGTCTTGTTGGGGGGATCATAGCATCCCTTGTTATTATGGCAACCACCAAAACCATTGACGGCAGAAATTATTTATATCCCTTTATTCCTTTCAACGGAAGAGATGTTTTAAAGATTTTTATAAGAACAAAAATAAAGGAATAATTAACAGTTTTTAAGGCTTCTCTAAATTAGAGAAGCCTCAGACCGCTGACAAAGGTAAGTTTTTAAAACTATTACTTATTTCTAACTCGTTTTTTTACAATATATTCTGTTGGTGAAAGGCCGGTATATTCTTTAAACTGTCTGCTGAAAAAGTAAACATTAGAAAATCCACATTCCTCTGCCGTACGGCTAACAGAATAGGTACCAGAGGCCAGTAACTGCCGTGCATAATTAATTTTAAGCTGAATTATATATTTTTTGGGGGGCAGACCGAATTTTTCATTGAAAAGCCTTTGCAGATAGCTGTAATTAATTTCGCAAAGTTCGGTTAGTTTTTCGCAGCATATATTTTGATTTAAAAAGTTTTTTTCTATATAGTTTATTGCCGGTTCAATCTTTTTAAATTTATTGTCGGGAATGTAATTTTCCTTCAATAGCTCAGCAAAGATTTTATTAATAATTGAAATGCATTCAAATTTGTAGCCTTTTTCTTTTTTTACCCAACAGGAAAATGCTTTATGAAAAAGGCTGTTCAGATTGGCATTGTTTTTTGTAGAAAGAAGCATAGGTTTATCAAATACAGGTACATCTGTATCGAAAAATATATCTATAAAAATATCGGGTTCTTCAAAATCTACCGTATACTTTCCACCGTTCTTTTTAGGAAGAATATAAACACTTCCGGGAGAGGTTTTAATAGTTTTGCCGTCAAAATTTACGGTTGAATAGCCATTAGGACGATATATTATTTCGTTTGCTATAAGGTTGGGAAGGTATTCAGTCCTGTTATTTGGGTATTTTTTTTCGTCGATTAAGAAAACATTACGGACATTGGTTATTAAGAAGAAATCGTTCATAGTTATCACCAAGGTAATTTTATAATATTTACGTCAAAAAAACAAGAGATTTTGTGTAGAAAAGTATAAATTATATATTTGGTGCATTTCGTTTTGAAGATTTGCAGTATATAATGTTTTCATAAATAGATAAGAAGAGAGTCGGGTTCTCTTCTATAGAAACGGTGATTTTATGCGTAAGGTTATAAATCTTAATAAGGATTGGCTTTTTCTTAAGGGCGATTTAAAGGTGCCCCGCCCAAAGGATAAAGGCCCTGTTTATGCTCAGTCAAAAATAGAACGAAAGATTATGGGACCTGCGGCTTATGAGTATTTTGATAGGCCTAATATGTTTAATGCTCCCGGCAAAGAGCCGAGAAACGATGGTTGGAAAAAAGTAAACCTTCCCCACGATTATATTATTGACCAGGATAACGACCCTAATGAAAACAACGCTCACGGTTATTTTAAATATGAAAATGCTTGGTACAGAAAGCATTTTACCTTTGATGAAGATGTAAGGGGAAAAAGAGTGCTTTTGCAGTTTGGCGGTATTGCAGGTCATTCTACAGTTTATCTTAATGGTTGTCTTATGAAGCACAATTTTTCTACATATAACAGCTTTGAGATAGACATAACGAATAATATTTATTATGACAAAGAAAACATTATTGCGGTTTACTCTAACACAGAAGAGTTTGAGGGTTGGTGGTATCAAGGTGGCGGTATTTACCGAGGGGTCAAATTGGTTATAACCGAGCCTCTTGCCATTGACCTTTACGGTGTTTATGCTCCTGCAAGAAAGCTAGATGATAAAACTTGGTCGGTAGATTTTGAAACTACTGTTGTAAACGATATGTATGAGGATACACAGTTTGAGGTGGAGAGTAGTATTATAGACAGTGATGGTACAGTTGTTGCTGTAGCAAACTGTGAGGGAAAAGTTGAATTAAGAGAAAAACATACCGTTAAATATTCTGTTACTGTTAATGAGCCCAAATTGTGGGATATCGACACCCCTAATCTTTATACCGTAAAGACCTTGCTATATAAAAACGGTGAGGCGTTAGATGAAAATACTACACGAATAGGTTTTAGAACGATTGCCGTTGACCCCGAAAAGGGATTTTTCTTAAACGGACGGCACGTAAAAATTATGGGCGTTTGTTGTCACGGTGATTTTGGTCTTACAGGTCTTGCAATGCCGGATAATATTGCCAGATACCGCATTAAACTTCTAAAAGAAATGGGTGCCAACGCATACCGAACCGCCCATTATCAGCACTGTGATGCCACAATGGACGCTCTGGACGAAATGGGCTTTATTGTTATGAATGAGGCGAGATGGTTTGAAACCAATGACGAGGCCAAGGAGCAGCTTACAACCCTTGTAAAGAGGGACAGAAACCGCCCGTCGGTTGTTTTCTGGTCTACGGGAAATGAAGAAAAGGTTCATATTACCGATATGGGTCAAAGGGTTCACAAGGCTCTTTACCATCTTATTCAAAAGTTGGATAAAACCCGATTTATAACCACCGCAGAGGATAAAGAGCCTAACCATTCAATGGTTTATAACGATTGTGATGTAATAGGCATTAATTACTACCTAAACCTTTATGATGAAGTGCATAGTCTTTTCCCAAATAAGCCTATGGTGGCATCTGAGTGCGGAGCCGTAGCCCATGCGAGGGATTGGCATTTTAATGATGTTCCCGGTCGTGCGGCGGCGTGGGATAAAGATAGCAACAGACTCTTCGTTAGTCGTGAAAAATGGTGGAAGGCGATTGCTGAGAAAGAGTATATGATGGGTATGTACCAATGGGCAGGTATTGAGCATAGAGGAGAGGCTATGTGGCCTACGGTTTGCTCACGCTCGGGTGCTATTGATTTATTTTTGCAGAAAAAGGGCGGCTTTTACCAGAATAAATCTCATTGGACTACCGAGCCTATGGTTCATATTTTACCTCATTGGAATTTTAAGGGGCTTGAAGGCAGTGAAATTAAGGTTACGGTTTATACCAACTGTGATGAGTTAGAGCTTTTCTTGAACGGAAAATCTCTTGGCAAAAAAGAAATCGAAAAATATGGCCGCGGAGAATGGGATGTTGTTTATATTCCCGGCACCCTTTCGGTAAAGGGTTACCGCGATGGTAAGCTTGCAGCCGAGGACGAAAGGGTTACCACTAAATCACCTGTACGGCTTTCTTTAAGATTAGAGAACGAGTTTAAAGCCAACGGTGAGGATATTGCATTATTTACTTGCGAGTGTTTGGACGAAGATGGCAGAGTGGTGCCTGATGCGGCAGAATATGTTAAGTTCTTTACTTCGGATATGAATGTTAAAGTAATTGGAACAGGCTCTGACAACTGTGACCACGCAAATGTTACCAATAGTGAGCGAAAAATGTATATGGGCAAAATTACCGTTGGTGTAATTGCTGATGATGGTGTTGAGGAATTTTCTCTCTTTGCCCAAAGCGATAATTTAGGTTACTGCAAGTTGGATGTTATTCCCTCTAAATAAACACAAACAAAAAACACGGTCAGGCGAACCGTGTTTTTTGTTGCATTTAATTTTTATCTTTCTTCCAAAGGAACATATTCCTGATGGTCGGAAACGCTAATGTAGGCGGGACGGATAATTTTGCCCTGGCTTAAAATTTCTTCAATTCTGTGTGCGCTCCAACCAACTATACGGCCTATAGCAAAGATAGG
This sequence comes from Clostridia bacterium, assembly GCA_017410605.1. Taxonomy (GTDB): domain Bacteria; phylum Bacillota; class Clostridia; order Oscillospirales; family Acutalibacteraceae; genus UMGS1279. Next base: position 95,051 of record JAFQQN010000012.1, on the reverse strand, counting down.
CGTGTAAAGCTCTAAGGGTAGGTCAAGCATATCGTAAATAAAGCCGCTGTAAAAATCAACATTGGCGCTGACACCCTTGTAAATATGGCGCTCTTCGGCGATAATTTGGGGCGCAATACGTTCAACAGTCATATAAAGGTTACATTCTTTTTCTCTGTTCTTTTCAGTAGAAAGCTTACCTACAAACTGTTTTAAAAGCTCGGCTCTGGGGTCGCTCAAGGTGTAAACTGCATGGCCCATACCATAAATAAGACCGGATTTATCAAAGTTCTCCTTGCGAAGAAGACCGCGAAGGTAGTTTGCAATTTCTTCTTCATTTTCCCAATCCTTAACCTTTTCTTTAAGATCGCGGAACATTTGAACAACCTTAATATTAGCACCGCCGTGTCGGGGGCCTTTAAGGCTTGAAAGGGCGGCTGCCATAGTAGAATAGGTGTCGGTGCCTGCGCTGGTAACAACCCTTGTTGTAAATGTAGAGTTGTTGCCACCGCCGTGTTCAGCATGTAAAATTAAAGCAAGGTCTAAAAGCTTGGCTTCTGTTCTTGTAAAGGTGCCGTCTGCCCTTAATAGGTGCAAAAGGTTTTCTGCCAAGCTAAGGCTTGGGTCGGACTGGTGAATTATAAGGCTGTTGCCTAAACCGTAGTGGCTGTAACCCTGATAGCCGTAAACTGAAAGCAGTGGGAACAATGCAATAAGCTGAAGGCTTTGACGGAGAACGTTGGGTATGCTGTTGTCGGTAGCGTTGTCATCATATCCGTAGAGGGTAAGTACGCTCTTGGCAAGAGAGTTCATAATATCTGCGCTGGGAGCCTTTAAAACAACCTCGCGCACAAAGTTTACAGGAAGCCTGCGATAGGCCGCAAGAAGCTCTGTAAATTCTGTAAGCTCTTCTCCTTTCGGAAGTCTGCCGAAAAGAAGAAGATAGGCAGTTTCTTCAAAGCCGAAACGGTCTTCTGCCATAAAGCCTGAAACAAGCTTTTTAACATCTACCCCACGGTAATAAAGCTCACCCTTACAAGGGGTTTTAACGCCGTCTATTACTTTAAAGCCATTAACTTCACTTATTTCGGTAAGGCCGGTTACAACACCGTTACCTTTTTGGTCTCTAAGCCCTCTGTTAACCTGGTGCTTTACATAAAGCTCTGACGGAATAACACTATTGGAGGCACAAATGTCTGCAAGCTCTTCCATTCGTGTAGTAACGTCAAACAAATCGCTGTCTTGATATTTCATGTTGTCATCTGCCTTTCCAAAACAGTTGGCATAATATGCCTAAAATTTAATAATTATTATACCACAAAAGCCCTACAAAAACAAGGAAAATATAAAATTTAACAAATTTCATTATTTTCAACATAAAATGACAGGAAAGAATAAAAAGTATTGATTTAAAGTGCTAAATCGAGTATAATAAATATATTATTGAAAAACGGAGGACAGAAAATGTACGAAAAAATGTTAGACACTATAGGTTTTGTTGCAGATGCCGACCCAGAGGTTGGAAATGCAATGAAGGAAGAACTTGCCCGCCAGCAAAGGAATATTGAGCTTATTGCTTCTGAAAACTTTGTTTCCCCTGCTGTTATGGCGGCAATGGGTTCGGTGCTTACTAATAAATATGCGGAAGGATACCCCGGCAAAAGATACTACGGCGGTTGCTACTGTGTAGACGTTGTAGAGGATATTGCAAGAGAACGAGCCAAGAAGCTTTTTGGTGCAGAACACGCAAACGTTCAGCCCCATTCAGGTGCCAGTGCAAACCTGGCAGCCTATCAGGCTTTGGTGAATATTGGTGATACAATTATGGGTATGAACCTTGCCCACGGCGGTCACTTAACCCACGGTTCGCCTGTTAACGCTTCGGGTAAGAATTATAATTTTGTGCCTTACGGTGTGGCAGATGACGGATATATTGATTACGAAGATATGCGCCGTATTGCTAAGGAGTGTAAACCTAAGCTTATTGTTGCCGGTGCCTCGGCCTACCCAAGAGAAATTAAGTTTGACGTTATTGCAGACATTGCAAAAGAGGTAGGAGCCTTATTTATGGTAGATATGGCTCATATTGCCGGTCTTGTTGCGGCAGGACTGCACCAAAGCCCGGTTCCCTATGCCGATGTTGTAACCACAACCACACACAAAACACTTCGCGGCCCCAGAGGCGGTCTTATTCTTTGCAAGGCAGAGTATGCCGCCGCTATTGACAAGGCTATTTTCCCTGGAACACAGGGCGGCCCCTTAGAGCATATTATTGCCGCAAAGGCGGTTTGCTTCGGCGAAGCTTTAACAGATAGCTTTAAAGAATATCAAAAACAGATTATTAAAAATGCAAAGGCTATGTCTGAAAGATTTGTTGAAAACGGCGTTAATCTTGTATCGGGCGGTACCGACAACCACCTTATGCTCTTAGACCTTGTTGGCACAGGAATTACCGGCAAAGAACTTGAGCACCGTTTAGACGAGGTTTATATTACGGCAAACAAAAATGCCATTCCTAATGACCCCGAGAAGCCTTTTGTTACCAGCGGTGTAAGGATTGGAACACCGGCCGTTACCACAAGAGGAATGGGTACCGAAGAAATGGTTAAGATAGCAGATTTCATTACAATGGCAATACGCGATTTTGAGGGTAATAAAGAAAAAATTATTGCCGGTGTTAATGAACTTTGTGCTAAGTTCCCCCTTTATAAATAGGTTTTTATAATTAAAAAGAAAGCAGGTTAGCTAATGCCCGTTTCACCACTTGCCGACCGAATTCGCCCCCAAACAGTCGAAGAGGTCGTAGGACAGCACCATCTGTTAGATGAGGGTAAAATTCTAAGAAGAATAATTGAAAGCGGTCAGATACCAAATTTAATATTTTACGGTCCTTCGGGTGTTGGCAAAACCACCGTTGCAAATATTATTGCAAAAAAAAGCGGTAAAAGTCTTTACAGGCTTAATGCTACTACAGCCTCAACGGCAGACCTTAAGGCTATTATTGCCAGTCGAAGTGATTTTGAAAACCAAAAGGGAATTCTTCTATATTTAGACGAAATTCAGTATTTTAATAAAAAGCAACAGCAAACCCTTTTGGAATATATTGAAAACGGCGATATTACCCTTATTGCATCAACAACCGAGAACCCCTATTTTTATGTGTATAATGCAATACTCAGCCGTTCCACGGTGTTTGAGTTTAAACCCCTTTCAAATAACGATATTGAGCAGTTTATATCTCGCGCTTTTGAAAAGATGGGGCAAGAGCAAGGGCTTAAGGTGCAGCTTGAGGAGGGCGTTTTAAGGGTAATTTCTGGGGGTGCCGCAGGTGATTTAAGGCGCGCCCTTAACACAACAGAGCTTTGTATGCTTACGGCAGAGCGTAATGAAAAAGAGGTATTTATAACCAAACAAACGGCCTTAGATTTAACCTCTCAAAGCGCGGTGAGATATGACCGTGACGGTGATGCCCATTATGATATTTTGTCAGCATACCAAAAATCTATGAGGGGAAGTGACCCCGACGCTGCACTTTACTATTTGGGTCGGTTACTTGCCGCAGGGGATTTACCCTCGGCCTGTAGAAGGCTTCTTGTTACGGCGGCTGAGGATGTTGGTCTTGCTTATCCCGGCATAATGCCTATTGTTAAGGCCTATGTAGATTCTGCCCTTATGGTGGGTCTGCCCGAAGCCAGAATACCCCTTGCAGATGCTGTTGTTTTAGTTTCTATAAGCCCAAAATCAAACTCGGGCCACGACGGTATTGCCGCCGCAATGGCAGATGTTGAAGCAGGTATAGGAAAAACCATTCCCCGACATTTACAAAACAAACATTTTGACGGCGAGGACACAGAAGTTAAGGGACAATTTTATAAATATCCTCACGCTTTTCCAAATCATTATGTTAAGCAACAATATCTGCCCGATGAGCTTCAAAATAAGGTTTATTATGAGTTTGGTGATAATAAAACCGAACAAAGCTATAAGGCTTATATGGATAAAATTAAAAACGGAAAATAAAAAACAAAGGGTGCAACGGCACCCTTTGTTTTATTTTTTTTTTAAAATTCCAAGAGTCATTGCTCTGGCGGCGTTAAGGGTGGCAATAACCGTCACCCCAACATCGGCAAATATTGCAAGCCACATAGGAACCTCGGTAAAGGCACCGAATATTAAAACAAGCACCTTTATTCCAATAGCGAAAACTATATTTTCTCGTACTATTGCCATAGTGCGGGAGGCAATTTTTTTAGCAAGGCTTATTTTTGAAAGGTTGTCATCCATAATAACAATATCGGCCGCTTCAATAGCTGCATCGCTTCCCATTGCCCCCATAGAAATTCCAACATCGGCGGTTATTAGAACGGGTGCATCGTTAATGCCGTCGCCAACAAAGGCGATTTTTTCGTTTTTGGCTCTATCGGCCATAAGCCTTTCTACCAGCTGAGCCTTTTCATTTGGTAAAAGTGAGGCGTGAACGTTTTCTATTCCTATTTCATTAGCAACGGTATTGGCGGCCTCTGGCTTATCACCCGAAACCATAACAGGCTCTATGCTGTGCTTTTTAAGGTAGTGTATTAATTCTTTTGCACCGGGCTTTATTTGGTCAGACATAACAATGTGACCCATATATTCGCCGTTCATTGCAATGTGCACGGTACTGGCACCGTGGTGGTGCAAATGGCACTGGGGACATTCGGTAATATCAATCTTTTCTAATTTCATTAATTTTTCATTACCCACCAAAACAGTGTTGCCTTCAATTTCGGCTCTTATTCCTGCTCCGGCAAGTTCCATAACCTTTTCAGCCTTAAGGTCGGGCACACGGCCGTAGGCCTCCACAAGGGAAACCGATAGGGGGTGGTCGCTGTTAGATTCAACTGCCGCCGCAACCCTAAGCAGTTCGGCTTCGGTAATTTTTTCGGGGTGTATGGCCGTAACCTTAAAGCTTCCGTTTGTAAGGGTTCCGGTTTTATCAAAAAGACAATATTTAATTTTACTGAAAGCCTCCAGGTGGGTTGCACCCTTAATAAGAATACCTTGGCGAGAGGCGGCACCCATTCCGCCGAAAAAGGAAAGGGGAACAGAAATAACCAATGCACAAGGGCAGGAAACAACCAGAAAGGTTAAAGCCCTGTGTACACTTTCCATAAGGTTAAGCCAACCAAGAATGGGTGGCAAAATTCCAATAACAAGTGCGGCAATAACCACCACTGGGGTGTAAATGGCAGCAAAGCGTGAAATAAAGTTTTCGGTTTTGGCCTTTTTAGTGGTTGAATTTTCTATTAGTTCTAATACCTTACCAACGGTGGAATTTTCATAACGGCTTTCGGTTTCAACCTTTAAAAGACCGTTAAGGTTTATAGCACCGCTTATAACTCTGTCGCCTTTAGTAACATTAAGCGGTGTGATTTCACCTGTTAGGGCTGAGGTGTTAAGGCTGCTGCTTCCCTCTAAAATTTTGCCGTCAAGGGGTATTCTTTCACCCGGTTTTATTACAATAATCTCTCCAACCTCAACCTCGGCGGGGTCTAGGGTTATAATTTCTTCGTCACGCTGAACGTTGGCAAAATCGGGCATAATGTTCATAAGCTCGTTTATAGAGCGGCGGCTTTTTTCTGCCGCAATGCTTTCAAAAAGGGTACCTATGCGGTACAAAATAACCACCATAGCCGCTTCGCCGGCGCCGCTGTGCGCGTGTGCTGCTGCCTCATGCTCGTGGCCTGAAAGGGCACTTAAAATAAGGGCACCTACGGTTGCCACAGCCATTAAAAAGTTTTCGTCGAAAATGCGACCCGAAAAAATGTTTAAAACGGCCTTTTTTAGAACCGTAAATCCGCAAATAATGTAAGGCACGAAATAACAAAGCAGTTCTATAATATTATGGTGCGGACCAAATTTTTCAAAGGGCAATAGGGCGCAAACGCCGTACAGAACCCCTGAAATTATTATAAGTTTAAGTGATTTCTTTTGCTTTTTTGTCAACATATTTTACCTCACTTAGGCTATTACATCACAGTCGTTATCAACCTTTTTTACAGCCTTTTTAACAAGGGGTAAAAGCTCTTCAAAATCCACAGTGTCTTCATATTCCATAATAATTTTCTGTGTTAAAAAGTTTACACTTGCATAGGTTACACCGGGGATTTTGCCAATTCCTTTTTCCATAGCGGCGGCACAATGGGCGCAGTCAATATCGGTTACCTTTAAAACTTTTCTCATAAATATTACTCCTTTAGTAGTTGTTTTGTTTTTTAACTATTCTTCCAAATGCTCGGCACCTTGGGCAATAATGGTGCGAACATGGTCATCGGCCAAAGAATAAAAAACGGTTTTTCCAACCCTTCTGCATTTTATAAGCTTGTTTGCTTTTAGGGTTTTAAGCTGGTGAGAAATGGCAGATTGGGTTATGCCTAGCAGGGTTGCAATGTCACAGACACAAAGCTCACGGTCAAAAAGAAGATAAAGTATTTTTATTCTTGTTGTATCACCGAAAAGCTTGAATAAATCAGCCAGATTATAAAGGGTATCTTCAAGGGGCAAATTACTTTTAACCTCTTGGGCAATGTGATTTTTTATGTGTATGTATTCGTTTCGTTTTTCTGCAACTTCCATTTATTCACCTCAATCGTATGAATGATTGTTCATATGATAACATATTGTCATTAAGATGTCAACTCAATACAGAATTTTCATAAAAAATTAAAAGATTATACAGTTTTTACCCCTTTTCTATTGAAGTTTTGTTCAAAAAATAGTATACTATAAAATGAATATGTTTGTCTGCTTTCCAAATAATATTACTGACCTTAAATTAGGAGGAAAAGTAATGTTTTCAGAGCAGAAAAACAAAAATCAAAATAGTGGTTGTGAGTCATATTTAGCAGAAAACAGTTTAGAGCAAATTGAAAAATTAGGCTCTATAACGCCTGTTAACGGCGAATATGCCATTCATTGCCTTACAATTGCAGGTGAAATTGAGGGTCATATAGAGCTCCCCTCCGGCACAAAGGCCACAAGGTATGAGCATGTTATTCCACAGCTTGTAGCAATAGAGCAGGAAAAGAAAATTGACGGCCTTTTGGTAATTTTAAATACTGTAGGCGGAGATGTTGAAGCAGGCCTTGCTCTGGCAGAGCTTATTTCGGGTATGAAAAAGCCCACGGTATCACTTGTTTTGGGCGGTGGGCACTCTATTGGTGTGCCTTTGGCTGTGGCTTCTAATAAATCGTTTATAGTCCCCTCGGCAACAATGACTATTCACCCCGTAAGAACAAACGGTCTTGTGCTTGGGGTTCCTCAAACCCTTAATTATTTTGAAAAAATGCAAGAAAGAATAACCGGATTTGTTACAAAAAATTCTAAGGTCAGCAAGTCGGTTTTAGAAAAGCTTATGATGAATACAGGCGAGCTTGCAACCGATATGGGAACGGTGCTTTGCGGTGAGGACGCTGTTAAAATCGGTCTTATAGATAAGGTAGGAAGCCTTAGCGATGCTATTAGTTCTCTTTATAAGCTTATAGAAGAGAAAAACAAAAAATGATTTTAAGGTGCGGTATGAAACCGCTACATATATGAAGGGAAGTTTGTTTATGGCAGAAAGAAAAAAAGCAAGAAAGAAAAGCGCTACGGCAAGTGAAATAACAAGGGCTAAGCAGAAGAAAAGTCAGCCTCAGGTTGACGGTAAAAGAGAGTTTGCCGCTATAATTATGTTTGCTCTTGCACTTTTAACATTTTTCCTTGTTATTATAAAGGGTCAAAGTGTTTGGGAGTTTTTACATAAAGCCATGTATGGCATTTTTGGTGTTTTGGTTTTTGTTATACCGGTTATTCTTATGGTAATAGCCGTGTTTTTGGCTATGGATAAGCTAAGGGGAAGTGTAAAAGCAAAAATTATAGAAGCCTCTGTTTTAGTTGTTTTAATAAATTCTGTTATAGATATTTTTATTGCCGATGAAGCCCTTGGCTTTGGCGAGAACATAGCCGCGGCATATACATCGGGCATACTTTTAAAAAGCGGCGGTGCGCTGGGCGCCCTCATAGGTACACCTATTCGTCTTGCCTGTGGAAGGGCCGGTGCGGCTGTTATTGTTATTATTGCCGCCTTTGTTTTGTTAATGTTTTTAACCGGCACCACCCTTGTTGGCCTGTTTAAGGCTGTGTCTAAGCCGGTTCGCACAATAGAACGCCAGGCAGAAGACGCTTTTGAGGAAAGAGCAAGACGTGCCGAAGAGGCAAGTAAAAGGAAGTTCAATCCCGATATTCCGGTAGACCATATTCCCGAAGAGAGGAATTTTAAGGCCGAAAATAAGGGCGAAAAGCTTGTTGCCGCCTATAACGACTATCCCGCCCAAGACCAATATACTGAGCCTGTTCAAGAGGGCTCTGGAGAAGAAGGGCGAGAAAAAACAGCAAAATTTTTCAGCAGAAAGCCTAAAGAAGAGCCTCAGAGTGTTGCTGAGTCTGACAGTCTAGATGCTACCGAGCTTTCGGCCGATGAGAGCGCAATACATACAGCCGAGGTTATGGGCAATCCGGGAGAAAAAATTTCTGTAGCCACCGAAACTGAGGAGTTTGCAAAACAGGTTATGGATACAGAAGATGAATATGAAGAGGTTTACAACTATCCTCCCTTAGAGCTTTTAAATGAAAATAAAAATAAGCTTGGTGCCACAGGAGAAAAAGAGCTTCAGGCTACCGCCGATAACCTTGTTAATGTGCTTAAAAGCTTTGGCGTTGAAACAAGGGTTGTCGATGTAAGCCGAGGCCCCGCCGTTACCCGTTATGAGCTTCAACCGGCTATTGGTGTTAAAATTAGTAAAATTACAGGCCTGTCAGACGATATTGCCCTTAACCTGGCAACTGCAGGTGTTCGAATAGAGGCTCCGATTCCCAATAAGGCCGCTGTGGGCATTGAGGTGCCTAATAAGGTTACTGCAATGGTTGGGGTTAAAGAAATTTTAGAAACAAATGCCTTTGCCAATGCAAAAAGTAAGCTGACAGTAGCACTCGGTAAGGATATTGGCGGCAATGCCGTTATGACCGACATTGCTAAAATGCCTCATGGGCTTATTGCAGGTGCTACAGGTTCTGGTAAATCGGTTTGCATTAACTCTATTATTATCAGTTTACTTTATAAGGCATCACCCGATGAGGTTAAGCTTCTTATGATAGACCCCAAGGTTGTAGAGCTTGGAATATATAACGGCATTCCTCACCTTTTGGTTCCGGTAGTTACCGACCCCAGAAAGGCTTCGGGCGCTCTTGGTTGGGCTGTTCAGGAAATGGAAAAACGTTATAAGCTTTTTGCAGAGAATGATGTAAGAAATCTAGAAGGGTATAATAACCTTGCCGAAATGAGCGACGATATGGTTAAAATGCCCCATATTGTTATTATAGTTGATGAGCTTGCCGACCTTATGATGACTGCCCCAAAAGAGGTTGAAGATTCAATCTGCCGAATTGCTCAAAAAGCAAGAGCCGCGGGAATGCACCTTATTATTGCAACCCAGCGCCCCTCGGTAGATGTTGTGACAGGTCTTATTAAAGCAAACGTTCCTACTCGTGTTGCCTTTGCGGTGTCCTCACAAATAGACAGCCGAACCATTTTAGATGTTGGTGGCGCCGAGAAGCTTTTAGGTAAGGGCGATATGTTGTTTTGCCCTGTTGGTTCTAATAAGCCTACGAGAATTCAGGGTTGCTTTGTAAGTGATGCCGAGGTTGAGCGTGTTGTAGAGTTTGTTAAAACCGGAAGAGTAGTAGAATACGACAAAAGCATTAGCGATACTATCGAAAGCATTACCGCCGCTAAGGAAAAGGGTGGTAAAAACGAAACGGCAGCCGACGGTGAGCACGATGTTATGATAGATAAGGCTATTGAATGTGTTATTGAGGCAGGACAGGCTTCTACCTCTTTGCTTCAAAGAAGATTAAAGCTAGGTTATGCCCGTGCCGCAAGAATAGTTGATGAGATGGAGGTAATGGGTATTGTAGGACCTTATGAAGGTTCAAAACCCCGACAGGTGCTTATTACCCAAGCCCAGTGGCTTGAAAGACAGGCTATGTCAGGTAACTCCACCGAAGAGACAGAGCAATCTACTTTTGATGAAGAATAATTATTTGGTGATATTTAATGAGTTTTTTGCCAATCACTAAAGCCGAGGCAGAAGCCTTAGGTATAAAACAGCCGGATTTTGTTTTTATAACCGGCGATGCATATGTAGACCATCCAAGCTTTGGTACAGCTATTTTGTCACGGCTTTTAGAAAGTAAGGGCTATTCCGTTTGCGTTATAGCTCAGCCTAATTTTAAAAACAGTGACGATATTTCCCGGTTTGGCGCACCAAAGTATGCCTTTTTAATAAATGCAGGGAATATAGATTCAATGGTGGCGCATTATACTGCAGCACGAAAAAAACGCAGTGATGACGCCTATTCCCCAGGAAACAAGGCCGGGCTTCGCCCCGACAGGGCGGTTACGGTATACAGCCGTCTTGTTAAAGAAAAATACCCAAATGTTCCGGTTGTGATAGGCGGTTTAGAGGCCTCTCTTCGCCGTTTTGCCCATTATGATTATTGGGAAGACAGGGTAATGCAGTCTGTGTTGGCAGATAGTAGGGCAGATATTTTGTCCTTTGGAATGGGCGAAAAATCTATTTTAGAAATTGCAGACGGGCTTAAATCAGGTCTTTCGGTGTCAGAACTCAGAAGCGTTCTTGGAACCTGTTATATGACCGAAAGCATTGAGGGAATAGAGGGTATTATGTTGCCCTCTTTTACTAAGGTTTCGACCTCTAAAGAGGCTTATGCCAATGCCTGTAGAACCCAGTATGATGAGCACGATGCAGTAAGAGGAAAACGCCTTATTCAAAAACAGGAAAATGGATACCTTGTTCAAAATCCGCCTATGCCGCCCCTTACCACAGAGGAAATGGATAAGGTGTATGAGCTTCCCTTTGAGGGAACCTACCACCCCAGCTATGAAAAAATGGGTGGAGTACCAGCCATTAAAGAGGTAGAATTTTCCATAACTCATAACCGCGGCTGTTTTGGTGCCTGTAACTTTTGCTCTATAGCCTTCCACCAGGGTAGACAAATAACGGTTAGAAGCCCACAGTCGGTTGTCAGTGAAGCCAAAAGGCTAACAAAAAAGCCTAATTTTAAGGGTTATATACACGATGTTGGTGGCCCTACAGCAAACTTTCGTCGCACTTCTTGTGAGGGTCAGCTTAAAAGGGGACTATGTAAGGGTAAAAAGTGTCTTGCACCTAACAGATGTCCTGCTTTAACGGTAGACCATACTGAATACCTTGAAATTTTAAGAGAAATTAAAAAAATACCTAAAATTAAAAGCGTGTTTATACGCTCAGGAATACGTTATGACTATCTTATTGCAGATAAAAATGAGGCCTTTTTCAAAGAGCTTGTCCGCGACCATATAAGCGGTCAGCTTAAGGTTGCCCCTGAGCATTGTTCTGCCGCAGTTTTAGATAAAATGGGCAAACCCCATATAGAAGAATATTTAAAATTTCAAAAACGTTTTTATGAAATAACAAAGGGTATGGGTAAAGAGCAGTATTTAGTGCCTTATCTTATGTCAAGCCACCCGGGAAGCACCCTTAAAGATGCTATAGAATTGGCTGTATTTCTTAAAAGACAGGGAATACACCCCCGCCAGGTGCAAGATTTTTATCCCACACCCGGAACAATTTCTACCTGTATGTTTTATACAGGGTTAGACCCTTATACTTTGAAGCCGGTGTTTGTTGCAAAAACCTCCGAAGAGAAACAAATGCAACGGGCCTTGCTACAGTATTTTAAGCCCGAGAATAAGCAGATAATTTTCAAAGCTTTGAAGATTGCAAACAGGTTAGATTTAGTAGGCAATTCAAAAGAGCATTTAATCACACCACCTATGGGCTTTATAAACAAAAATGCCGCTAATACTAATAAAAAGCGTCACCCCATAAGAAGTATTAAAAATAAGAAAAAAATTAAGAAAAAATAATGAAAAAGCTTAAATTTGCCGCCCTTGTTTTTGCGGTTGGCACTTCGGTATTGTTAGTTATTTTTGAGATTTTATTTTATCTTAATATAATAAGCATTTCTCCTTTTCAGGGTCTGCTTAAGGTTACCGGTTGTTTGCAAGAAAACAATGATAGCAGTTTTATTGAGTTTTGTGATATTGGTCAGGGTGACTGTACAATTGTAAAATCTGCCGATAGCAACATTGTTATAGATTTTGGCTCTGCTGATGATAGTGATGAGCTTTATTATCATCTCAAAAGCCTGGGAATAAAAGAACTCAACCTTGCAGTTGTCACCCATTACCATGAGGACCATCTTGGAGGACTGTGTGACCTACTTGAAAGAATGACGGTTAAAAACATTTTAATTAATAGTAGCTTTGCCGAAGATTGTGATAAAGAAGTTGTCACAAGGTTTAAAAGTTTGGTGGAAGAAAGAGAAGTAAGGCTTATTGAACCGCAAATAGGAACTGCGGCTATGATAGGCCGAAGTAAAATAGAGGTATTGTCATTTTTAAACAATGCCGATGAGGAGAACGAACGCTCGGTTTGTCTTAGAGTAACTCTTTCTAATATGTCGGTAGTTTTTACAGGAGATAGCCAGTGGGAAGCGGAAACGGCTCTTCTAGAAAGGGGCATTTCCCTTAAGGCCGATATTTTAAAGCTAGGTCATCATGGCTCTTCAACCTCTTCCTCTGAAAAGCTAATAAATGCTGTTAGCCCGTCGGCGGTGGTGGTAAGCTGTGGCTATAACAATTTTTATAATCATCCAGCCAATATAGTTTTAGAAAGGGTTAAAGCTAAGGGCATAAAGCTGTATCGCACAGACCTGGACGGTAATATTACCGTAACACCTGAAGAGAGCGGATTTTCGGTAAGTACAGATAGGGGGAACAAAAATGATAATACTTGAAAGATATGAGGGTAACATAGCGGTTTTAGAGATTGACGGAAAGATAAAAAACGTTCCTGCCAAAATGCTTAAAGAAAACATTAAAGAAGGAACTGTTTTGGTTTTCGAAGATAATATGTATCTGCCTGACAGTGAAGCAACCGCGGTTCGCCGCAAAAAAATTGCATCCCTGCAGGAAGATTTGTTTGGCTGACCTAGTGGGCAGAAGAATGGCTGTGCTCGGTATCGTTTCTAAATAGAAGAGAAATGCACCAAACAGCGGCCAAGGCAATGACTGTGTAAATAATTCGGCTGAATAGCGCGTTTTGACCGCCAAATATCCAAGCCACAATGTCAAAGCCAAAAAGACCGATACTACCCCAGTTAAGTCCACCGATAATGGCTAAGGTTAAGCAAATTTTGTCTAACATATTATGAACTCCTTTTCTCGGTGCTGCTTTGACTTGCATTTTTGCAAGTTCAGTATTATAATTACACTTAAAGCAAAAAATATTCAAAAATTTTTTTCGGAGGAAAAATTATGCAAACAAAGAAAATTTTAGCTTTCGATTTCGGCGCATCAAGTGGCCGAGCAATGCTTTCTGAAATAAAAGACGGTAAGCTTATTATTGAAGAAATTCATCGTTTTTCTAACGACCCTGTTTCGGTTAACGGACATCTTTATTGGGATGTTCTTCGCCTGTTTCATGAAATTAAACAGGGAATTTTAAAGGCAAACGCCGCCGGTGGCTTTGACTGTATTGGAATAGATACCTGGGGTGTAGACTTTGGACTTTTAGATAAAAACGGTCAGCTTATAGCCAACCCGGTTCATTACAGAGATGTGAGAACCGAGGGAATGCAGGACTCTTTTTATAAAAAAATGCCTAATAATGAGCTTTATGCCAAAACAGGAACACAGCAGTTAGACCTTAATACGGTATATCAGCTTGAGGCACTTGTTCAAAAGCAACCCGAACTTTTACAAATGACCGAAAAAATTTTACTGATTCCCGATTTGTTTGCATATTTTCTTACCGGCGCTATGAGAACAGAGTATACTGAGGCTTCTACCACAGGTATGCTCGACCCCGAAACAAAGTACTGGAATGAAGAAGTTCTTAAGACATTAGGAATCTCTAAAAGCCTTTTTGGAGAAATGATAAAGCCCGGCGATGTTTATGGCAATCTTCTCCCCGAAATTTGTGAGGAGCTTCACTGTAACAGCGTTCCTGTTATTGCTGTTGCTACACACGACACCGCTTCTGCGGTTGCTTCTGTTCCTACTCAGGAAAAAGACTATGCATATATCAGTTGTGGAACATGGTCTCTTTTCGGAACAGTTAATGATACACCTGTTTTAACCGAGGAGTCCTTTAAGGCCGGCTTTACCAACGAGGGTGCCTCTGACGGAAAAATTCGCTATCTTAAAAATATTATGGGTCTTTGGCTTATTCAGCAATCACGTCAGGAGTGGAAGCGCCAGGGTCTTGATGTTTCATTTGACGAAATGGAAAAAGCCGCAAAAGAGGCCGAGCCTTTTAAGTGCTTTGTAGACCCCGATGCTAAAGATTTTGTAGCCCCAGGCAATATGCCTAAGCGTGTTCAGGAATTCTGTCGCAGAACAGGTCAGTACGTTCCCGAAACTATGGGAGAAATTCTCCGCTGTATTTATCAGAGCCTTGCTTTCAAATATCGCTATAATGTTGAACAGCTTGAAAAGCTTACAAATAAAAACATAACCGCTATTCATATGATAGGCGGCGGTATTAAAGACCAGCTTCTTTGCAGTATGACTGCCGATTTCTGCCGTAAAACTGTTAAAGCCGGCCCTGTTGAGGCTACAGTTACGGGAAATGTTGCGGTTCAGATGATGCATTTTGGTATTCTTAAAGACCTTAATGAGGCAAGAAGGGTTATTGCTGAAAGCTTCCCCATTAAAACCTATGAGCCTGTAACAGAGTTCGACGGCGAAGAGGCTTTCGAAGAATTTAAGAAAATTTTGGGTAAATAAAAATAAAATTTGGGGCGCCTGTCTACTTGACAAGGCGCCTTTTTTGGGGTATTATATTAACAAATAAAAATACGTTGATGGGGAAAGTAGCCTTTTGTAATGCATCAGAGAGCCAAGCGTTTTGGTGTGAGCTTGGTTGCAAGGCAGTTGTGTGAAGACCACCCCGGAGTGCCGACCGAAATAAGGCGGCCGCGTTGTTGCGTTAAAGACAGTACAAGTGGTGCAGTTTTGCACAATTTGGGTGGAACCGTGGAGCAATTGCCTTCATCCCATATTGGGAGGAAGGCTTTTTATATTGTCTTCTTTCCAAAACATTAAATTGGAGGAATTTTTTATGATTAACGTAACACTTAAGGGCGGAGTAGTCCGCCAGTTTGAAGAGGGTATCACACCTATCGAAATTGCAAAATCTATTGGTGCCGGTCTTGCCAAAAGCGTTTGCGCCGCTACTGTAGATAATAAGGAATGTGACCTTCGCACATCTCTTAAATCTGATTGTGAGCTTTCACTTTTAACCTTCGATGATGAATATGGCAAGTGGGCTTTCCGTCACACCTGTTCACATATTTTGGCCCAGGCAGTAAAAAGGCTTTTTCCTAACACAAAACTTGCTATAGGCCCGGCTATAGATAACGGTTTTTATTATGATTTTGATACCGAAACAGTATTTACTGCTGAGGTTTTAGAAAAAATTGAAGAAGAAATGCGAAAAATCGTTAAAGAGGATATTACTCTTGAAAGATTTACTATGTCTCGCAGTGAGGCTTTAGATTTCTTTAAAAATGCAGATGAGCCTTATAAGGTAGAGCTTATAGAAGACCTCCCCGAGGGTGAGGAAATAAGCTTCTATAAACAGGGCGAATTTACCGACCTTTGCGCCGGTGCCCACCTTATGTCTACAGGTTCTGTTAAGGCCTTCAAGCTCACCTCTGCCACCGGCGCTTATTGGCGTGGCGATTCTAAGAGAAAAATGCTTCAGCGTGTTTACGGAACAGCTTTCCCCAAGGCCTCAATGCTAGAGGAACACCTTACAGCCTTAGAAGAGGCAAAAAAAAGGGACCACAATAAGCTTGGTCGTGAGCTAGAGCTCTTTACAACCTCTGACCTTATTGGTCAGGGTCTTCCCATTATGCTTCCCAAGGGAGCAAGAATGATTCAGCTTTTACAACGCTTTGTGGAAGATGAAGAGCAACGCCGCGGTTGGCAGCTTACCAAAACCCCCTTTATGGCAAAATCAGACCTTTATAAGGTTTCGGGACACTGGGACCATTATAAAGACGGTATGTTTGTTTTGGGCGATGAAGAAAAGGATGACGAGGTTTTTGCACTTCGTCCTATGACCTGTCCTTTCCAATATCAGGCATACCTCAACCGCAGTCGCTCCTACCGTGACCTGCCTCTTCGCTATAACGAAACCTCAACCCTTTTCAGAAATGAGGCATCGGGTGAAATGCACGGACTAATAAGGGTGCGTCAGTTCACTATTTCTGAGGGTCATCTTATGTGTACTCCCGAACAGCTTGAAGACGAGTTTAGGGGCTGTTTGGAACTTGCAATTTATATGCTTAAAACTTTGGGTCTTTATGAGGATGTTTCATACCGTTTCTCTCAGTGGGACCCTAAAGACAGAGAAAAATATATTGGTACCGATGAGCAGTGGGACGAAGCTCAGGGGATTATGGGTAAAATTTTAGACAACCTGGAAATTCCTTATAAGATTGGTATTGGTGAAGCCGCTTTCTATGGTCCTAAGCTTGACATTCAAATTAAAAATGTTCACGGCAAGGAAGACACCCTTATTACCATTCAGGTAGACCAGATGTTGGCCGAAAAATTTGGTATGGAGTATGTAGATAAAGACGGAACCAAGAAGAACCCCTACATTATTCACCGTACATCTATTGGTTGTTATGAAAGAACCTTAGCATTGCTTATTGAAAAATATGCAGGCGCCTTCCCCTTATGGCTTGCCCCCGTTCAGGTTAAACTGCTTCCTATTGCAGACCGCCATTTAGAGTTTGCAAACCAGGTTAAAGAAAAGCTTGAAGCTGTTGGAATGAGGGTTGAGCTTGACGACCGTAACGAAAAAATTGGCTATAAAATAAGAGAAGCCCGAATGCAAAGGGTACCCTATATGCTTGTTATAGGCGATAACGAGGTTGCCGACGGCACACTTTCTGTTCGCTCGCGAAAAGAGGGTGACCTTGGCGCAGTGGCAGTTGACAAGTTTATTGCCGATGCTTTGGTAGAGATTAATACTAAAGCAAGATAAAACCATATTATAAAACACCAAAACTCGCCTCAGGCTTGGCCTAGGGCGAGTTTTATTATAATGGCTGTAGTTTATTCAAAGGCTAAAAAGCGTTTTGACAGCCGTTTTTATTGGATTTATTTGATTGAAGTTTTAAACTTTCAAACAAACATAACATTCATTGCAATGGATATTTAATCAAAGCAACAGCTGGCAATGCATTTAATAAGGCATACTGCCGAGCTTACCAATAAAGAAAGGAAGGTTAGCAGTGCTCCCGAAATTATTGCACCTAATACGCTTGTAGCGGCAAAGGCAACACCTAAAAGTATAACCGCAGTTAAAAGCGTTCCTAATATGCCGACTGTTAATATTCCCAAAACGCTGCATATACATTCACGCACAATTCTGGATGCCGAATTAATTGCAGTTAAAAGAATAGTGCCAAGATATAACAGCCCTACGCCTAAGGCTACCCATAAAAAGGGTATTCCTATTGAAATTACACCGGTAAAGGTCAGCACGCCGGCAACTATTCCTATAATAATACTTCCTGCTACGGAAAGAAAGCGGCAGTCAACCCTGTTATTACAGGTACATTCGTTCATTATTTTCACCCCCGTTTTATTATATGATAAATATGGGTGAGGGGTGAATGGCTTGACCAATAGACCCCGACTTGCTTTTTGCAAATCGGGGTCTAAAATAATACCTTTTAAATGTATCAAAAGCTGTTTAACCAAAGCTTTCTAACACCTTTTATCAGAACATTGCTTTATTATATTATTTAGTGTTTTTATTGAATTTTTGCGACTGCTCTACGGCCATTTTATCGCAAAGCTCATTTTCGGGGTGACCGGCGTGGCCCTTAAGCCAATGAATATCTAGGGTGTGAACCTCACAAAGGCTTAAAAGCTTTTCCCATAAATCTGGGTTGAGGGCAGGTTTTTTGTCGGCCTTTCGCCAACCGTTTTTTTGCCAAGAGGCGGCCCAACCCTTGCCAATTCCGTCGGCAACATATTTTGAGTCGGTATAAAGGTGAATATAACAGGGTTGATTTAAAGCCTCAAGCCCTTTTATTACGGCGGTGAGCTCCATTCGGTTGTTGGTGGTATCGGACTCACCACCCGAAAGGGCTTTTTCCTTTTCCCCAAAACGAAGAAGAGCGCCCCAACCACCGGGGCCGGGATTACCGGAACAGGCGCCGTCGGTGTAAAGATAAACTGTTTTTAGTGACATAAATACACCCCTTAATATTGGCGGAAGCTACCCACTACCTTGCCTAAAATATCTATTCCTTCGGCATAGATGGGCTCAAAATCTTCATTTTCGGGGAAAAGCACAGGTTTACCGTTTTCAAAGCCAAGGCGCTTAACGGTGGCTTCTTCCTCTATCATAGCAACAACAATCATACCCGAGCGCACCGCTTGATTTTTGTCGGCAATAATAATATCACCGTCTAAAATACCGGCATTTTTCATACTAAGCCCCGAAACACGAAGGGCAAAAAGGCCGTCGGCATTTTTAACGGGGAAGGGAATATAGCCTTCAATATCTTCAACCGCTAAAATAGGCTGGCCGGCCGTTACCTTTCCCAAAACCGGAACCTGTGAGCTGGGGGCACTGCCGTTAATTCGAATACCCCTAGAGTTGCCGCCAAAGCGTGTGATGTATCCTAGTTCTTCAAGCTCTGAAAGTATTCTGTGTACCGTCGAGGTAGATTTTATGCCTGTATGGGCGCAAATTTCCCTAACCGTTGGTGGAATACCCTGAGCAAGATAGCGACTTATAACCTTGAAAACCTGGGCCTGTTTTATGGTAAGTGTATTTTCTGACAAAATACCACACCTTTCGAAACAAATGTTCTTTTATTATAATATCATATTATTAAAGATATTTCAATACTAAAAAGCAAATTTTGAAAAAATAGAAATTTAAACATATTTTCTTACCGTTTCCAAAACAAAAGAACTAAACAATGTTGTTTTTTGCCTGTTTTTTCTTGTTTTTTGTTAGTTTTCTATTGACAAAAGGTTGTTTTTGTATTAAAATAATGTTGGATATATAGCGATTTAAGATTCAGGAGGTAAATTATGGCTGAATTTTATATTGAAGAAATAAAAAAGAGTCCCCGAATTTCCCGTTTGGTGGAGCATCTTTTTGAAAAAATGCCCCAAATAGAGGCAGACCGTGCTGTTTTGCTTACAGAAAGCTATAAAAACAGCGAGGGTAAACCTGTTATAACAAGAAGAGCAGAGGCTTTTGAGCACATTCTTAAAAATATTCCCATAACCATTCGCCCTGAGGAACTTATTGTAGGAAGTGCTACAAAACAGCCCCGAAGCTGTCAGGTCTTCCCCGAGTTTTCCTACCAGTGGCTTGAGGACGAGTTTGATACAGTTGAAACCAGAACTGCCGACCCATTTTACATCTCTGAGGAAACAAAGCAAACCCTTAGAGAGGTTTATAAATATTGGAAAGGCCGTACCACCAGCGAGCTTGCCTTAGAATATATGAGCGAGGGAACCAAAACCGCAATGGCTCATAATATTTTTACCCCCGGCAACTATTTTTACAACGGCGTAGGCCACGTTACCGTAAACTATGCCGAGGTTTTAGAAATTGGCTTTGAGGGTATTATGGCCAAGGCAAAGACAGAGCTTGAGGGTCTTAGCGATGGTGATGCCGACTATGCGGAAAAGAATGCCTTTTTAAATGCGGTTATAAAATCCCTAGAGGCGGCCTGCCTCTACGCAGAAAGATATGCCTTGTTAGCCGTAGAAATGGCAAAGGCAGAAACCGACTCAAAACGAAAGCTGGAACTTGCTCTTATTGCAAATAACTGCGCTAATGTTCCGCGAAAGGGTGCAAAGAGCTTTTATGAAGCCTGTCAGTCCTTCTGGTTTGTGCAGATGCTTCTTCAGACCGAATCCAGCGGTCATTCAATTTCTCCCGGACGTTTCGACCAATATATGTATCCCTATTATAAAAAGGATTTAGACGAGGGCAAAATTACAAGGGAATTTGCCCAGGAACTTATGGATTGTATATGGGTAAAGCTTAACGACCTTAATAAGGTAAGAGATGCCGCCTCGGCCGAGGGCTTTGCCGGATACAGCCTTTTCCAAAACCTTATTGCCGGCGGACAGAATACCGAGGGCCTTGATGCTACAAACGACCTTTCCTTTATGTGTATAAACGCCACCGCCCATGTTAGTCTTCCTCAGCCATCTTTCTCGGTGAGAATTTGGAACGGAACCCCACACGAATTTATTCTTCGTGCCGCAGAGCTAACACGAATGGGACTTGGTCTTCCTGCTTATTATAACGACGAGGTTATTATCCCCGCTTTAGTCAGCCGCGGTCTTACCCTTGAGGATGCAAGAGATTATAATATTATTGGTTGTGTTGAGCCTCAAAAATCGGGCAAGACCGAGGGTTGGCACGATGCTGCTTTCTTCAATATGTGCCGTCCCTTAGAGCTTGTGTTTGGCAATGGTAAGGATTTTGGTGTTCAGGTTGGCCCAAAAACAGGAGAAATTAAAGATTTTGATACCTTTGATAAGTTCTATAGTGCCTACAAAACACAAATGCGAAAAATGATAGAGTATATGGTTAACGCCAACAACAGTATAGATGTTGCTCACGCTAAGCGTTGCCCATTACCGTTTCTTTCGTCTATGGTTGAGGACTGTATTAAAAGAGGAACCTCTGTTCAGCAGGGCGGTGCAGTTTATAATTTTACCGGTCCACAGGGCTTTGGTATTGCAAATATGGCAGATGCCCTTTATGCAATAAAGACTCTGGTTTACGAGCAGAAAAAGTATACACTAAATCAGTTTGCTGATGCTCTTCGCAATAACTACGGTGAAGAAATGCCCCCTGTTATTGCAACCGGGTTAACCACCCAAATTGTTAAAGAGCTGGCCTTAAAGGGCAGAGCCCTTTCTAAGGAAGAAATTTCTGATGTTTATATTAAAATAACTAAGAACCAAACCCCTGAAGATAAAAAGCGTTTTTATGACAAGCTAAGGGAAGATATTGAAGCCTTGCCCAAGTTTGGTAACGATAATTTAGAGGTAGACCTTTTCGCAAGGGATGTGGCCTATACATATACAAAGCCTTTGCAAGAGTTCAAAAATCCAAGAGGCGGAATTTTCCAAGCAGGTCTTTACCCCGTTTCGGCCAACGTGCCTCTTGGCGCACAAACAGGCGCCACCCCCGACGGAAGACTTGCCGGAACCCCCGTGGCAGACGGTGTTTCCCCCGCCGCAGGAAGAGATGTTAACGGTCCTACTGCTTCTTGCAACTCGGTTGCAAGGCTAGACCACTTTATTGCCTCTAACGGAACCTTGTTTAATATGAAGTTCCATCCAAGTGCTCTTAAGGGTCAAAGCGGGCTCGAAAGTTTTGCCGCCTTGGTGTGTGGCTATTTTGAGCAAAAGGGTATGCATATGCAGTTTAATGTTGTAAGCCGCGAAACCCTTTTAGATGCCCAAAAATACCCTGAAAAATATAAAACCCTTGTTGTTCGTGTTGCGGGATATAGCGCACTCTTTACAACCCTTTCACGTTCACTTCAGGACGATATTATAAACCGTACCGAGCAGGGAGGTTTTTAAACTGAGATGCAGGATTATTTAAATACCATCGGCCGTATATTTGATATTCAGAAGTTTTCGGTTCACGATGGGCCGGGTATACGCACCATAGTTTTTCTAAAGGGCTGTGTGCTCAGGTGTAAATGGTGCTGTAACCCCGAATCTCAAAACTATGAAATCGAGCAAATGACCACCGCGGGAAAGACCAAAACGGTTGGCCGCGATGTTACGGTTAAAGAGGTTATGGAAGAGGTTTTAAAGGACAGGGTTTATTTTCGCCGTACAGGTGGGGGGATCACCCTTTCGGGTGGCGAAAGCCTTTGTCAACCCGATTTTGCTGTAGCTCTTTTAAGAGCGGCTAAGGAAAATGGGCTTTCAACCGCCATTGAATCTACAGCGGCGGCCCCAATTGAAACCATTAGAAAGCTTTTACCATATCTTGACCATTATTTAATGGATATTAAGCATACAAACCCTGAAAAGCATAAGGAGTTTACCGGCCGCGATAACCGTTTAATGCTTGAAAATGCAAGGCACCTTGCTAAAGAGGCAAGGCACCTTGTAATAAGGGTGCCGGTTATTCCCACCTTTAACGATACGGTTGAGGAAATATCAGCCATAGCCGCTTATGTAAGCGAAATTATGCCGGGTGGAGAAATTCATCTTCTGCCATATCATCGGTTAGGCTCTGATAAATATAAGGGTCTTGGCAGAGAGTATAAAATGGAGCATATATCTCCCCCAACAGATGAACATATGGAAAAGCTGTTGGAAACAGTCAAAAAATTTGGACTTCAGGGTCAGATAGGAGGATAGGTTGTGGAACAAAGAAATTTTGACCCATTGGTTAATGACGGAAAGACAAGAATTATTCAAGAGATTGTTCCCGGAAAGCAAATAACCTTGGCGCATGTTATAGCCAACCCCGACGGCGACCTTTACACCAAGCTGGGGTTGGACCCGGCAGGGGATTATAAAACCTCAGCCATAGGAATTATCACAATGACCCCCGCTGAAACAGCCATTATAGCGGGAGATATTGCAACTAAGGCTTCGGGTGCAAAGCTGGGCTTTGTAGACCGCTTTAGCGGAACCCTTATAGTAACAGGAAGCGTATCACAGGTAAATGAGGCTGTAGCCGCCGTTTGTGACTATGCGGCAGAGGTTTTGCAGTTTACGGTTTGTCCCATAACTAAAACCTAATGAATAAGGTTATACTTATAGGCCGTTCGGGAAGCGGAAAGACCACCCTTACCCAAGCCTTAACAGGACAGAATATAAAATATAATAAAACCCAAACCGTTGAGCGAGGCGGCTTTTTAATAGATACCCCCGGTGAATACATAGAAAGCCGAAACTTCGGCGGCGCCTTGGCGGTATACGCTTATGAAAGTGATATAGTTGGCCTTTTGCTTTCTGCTAACGAACCTTATTCCCTTTATAGTCCTAATATTACAAGCATGGCAAACCGCCCTGTTGTGGGAATAGTCACCGGTATTGATAAAAAAGACGGTAATCCCAAAAGGGCAGAAAACTGGCTAAGCTTGGCAGGTTGTAAAAAAATTTTCAAGGTTAGTGCCGTAACAGGTGAGGGTATAGAAGAGCTTAGAAGCTTTTTTACCAAGTTTGATACAAAAAAATATTATAAAACCAAAAAATTTGATGATTAATGCGACAAAAACAACATTTTTAGTCAAATGACAGATAAATCTCAAACAAAACCAAACAAAAACAGCCAAAAAACCTACTTTTTCGGGTTTTTTATGTTGACTTTTGTTGGAGTTTGTGGTATATTTGTTTTGTAAAAATAGCATTTCATAAAATTCTTATAAAGGAGAAATGAAAAATGGTATCAGAATACGAAATCAAAAAACAAATATGTGAAATTGGTAAGCGTATCTACGACAGAGGAATGGTTGCTTCTAACGACGGCAACATTTCTGTAAAGATAAGCGATAACGAATTTCTTTGCACACCCACAGGTGTAAGTAAGGGCTTTATGACCCCCGAATATATCTGTAAGGTTGATGCAGAGGGTAAGGTTATTCAGGCTAACCCCGGCTTTAAGCCCTCTTCTGAAATTAAAATGCATATGAGAGTTTATAAAAACCGTCCCGATGTTAAGAGTGTTGTACACGCCCATCCTATGTATGCAACTGCTTTTGCTATTGCAGGTATTCCTCTTACTCAACCTATTATGCCTGAGGCAGTTATTGCTCTTGGTTGCGTTCCCATTGCAGAGTACGGTACACCCTCTACCGACGAAATTCCCGATGCAGTTGAAAAATATCTGCCTTATTTCGATGCAGTTCTGTTAGAGAACCACGGCGCTCTTGCTTTCTCTGACTCTCTTCTTAATGCATACCATAAGATGGAGTCTGTTGAGTTCTATGCAAAGCTTCTTTACCTTTCAGGTCAGCTTGGTGGCGCTAAAGAGCTTTCTAAGAGCCAGGTTGAAAGGCTTTTTGAAATCCGTCGTCAGTTTGGTCTTCCCGGCAAGCACCCGGCAAATCTTTGCCCCAACGCTAAAGCAGGTCTTCCCAGCTGTCACAGCTGTAAGGGCACCTGCGGTGCAACCCTCGGCAATGGCGATGCTTCTTGCAATGACGATTTAGTTGCCCAAATTACCAGAAAGGTTATGGAGCAGTTAGGTAAATAATTTACCTTGCTTTATAAATAGTGAACCATTATGACCGAACAAGAAATTAAAAACCTTGTGGGCCGTGTGGTCGACAGTGTTATAAATGACGGCAACATTACCCTTGAGGCGGCAAATGCCCTTATTGAAAAGGTAAAGGCAAAGGCCGAGGAAATAGGTGTTAAGGCTGTTGTGGCAGTGGCAGATGCTTCTGCCAACCCCGTTAGCGTTCAGTGCATGGACGGCGCTTTTATTGCAAGTTATGATATTGCCTTTAATAAGGCTTATACTGTAACCGCGCTAAAAATGCCAACTACTACACTTAGCAAATTGGCCGCTCCCGGCGGCTCACTTTACGGAATACAGTTTACAAACCAGGGAAGAATTGTTATTTTTGGCGGCGGAGTTCCCCTTTATAACAAAAACGGCCAGCTTGTAGGCGGCCTTGGTGTAAGCGGTGGAAGTGAAAGCGAAGATACCTTTCTTGCCGAATATGGCGCAGAGGTTTTTTCGAAGGGCAATTAACGAAAGGATATATCAGTTATGAATTCTGCTGAAATTGAAAAAATTGTCAAGCAGGTCATTGGCGAAATGCAGGGCGGTGCTTCTGCCGCACCTAAGGCTACCGGTGCGGTCCCCAAAACTGCAAGGGTTGCAATGTTGACCGGTCTTGAACATTTTGATGTTAAAGAGTATCCCATTCCCCCCCTTGGCGATGATGATATGCTCGTTAAGGTTGAGGGCTGCGGTGTTTGCGGAACCGATGCTCACGAATTTAAAAGAGACCCATTTGGTCTTATTCCTGTAGCTCTTGGTCACGAAGGCACCGGTGAGATTGTTGCAATGGGTAAAAATGTTAAGAAGGACAGCGCGGGTAAACCCCTTAACATAGGTGACAAGGTAGTTACCTGTATGATATTTAAGGATAACCCCGATATTACAATGTTCGACCTTAACAAGCAAAACGTTGGCGGCGCAGATGTTTACGGACTTTTGCCCGATGACGACGTTCACCTTAACGGTTGGTTTGCCGATTATATTATTGTTCGCGGCGGCTCCACCGTATTTAACGTAAGTGATTTAAGTTTAGACCTTCGTATTCTTATTGAACCGGCCGCTGTTTTAATTCACGCGGTTGAACGCGCAAAAACCACCGGCATACTTAGGTTTAACAGCCGCGTTGCAGTTCAGGGTTGCGGACCTATCGGTCTTCTCTGTATTGCGGTGCTCAGAACAATGGGTATTGAAAACATTGTTGCGGTTGACGGTGAAGATAAGCGCCTTGCCTTTGCTAAAGAAATGGGTGCAGAACATTCGGTTAACTTTAAAAACCATAACGGTGTAGAGGAACTTGCTAAGGCAGTTGAAGATGCATTTGGTGGTTACCCCGCAGACTTTGCCTTCCAGTGCACCGGCTCTCCCATTGCCCACGCAAATGTTTATAAATTTATTCGTAATGGCGGAGGACTTTGTGAGCTTGGCTTCTTCATTAACGGTGGCGATGCTTCTATTAACCCCCACTTCGATATTTGCGCAAAGGAAATTACAACAGTTGGCTCTTGGGTTTACACCCTCCGCGATTATGCAACCACCTTTGATTTCCTAAAACGTGCAAAAGCAATAGGAATTCCGGTTGAAAAGCTTATTACCCACCGTTTCCCATTAGACAAAATAAACGAGGCGCTTGAGACCAATCTTTCAATGCAGGGTCTTAAAATTGCCATTGTTAATGAATAATAGGTGAAGCCAATGGGAAAATCAGTTGGAATTATTGAGGTTTATGGCCTTGCGGCTGCTTTCGTTGCCTGTGATGCAGGTTGTAAAGCCGCAAATGTAACGGTTGAAAACTTCGATAAAAATAAACCGGGTAACCCCGACGGGCTTGAGGTTCCGCTTATTGTGGCAGTTAAGTTTCGCGGAAGTGTTACCGATGTTGAGGCCGCAGTTGAGGCCGCCGAGCAGGCCGCAAACACCGTTTCGGGTGTGGTTTGCAAACATATTATCCCCAGTGCCGAAGAGGGCACCGAAAAAATGTTAAAGTTAAATGCTTTTGATAAAAAATAATATTGGAGGAAAATAAAATGGCATATGAAGCACTTGGTATGGTAGAAACCAGAGGTTTAGTAGCAGCAATTGAGGCTGCAGATGCAATGGTAAAGGCTGCAGAGGTTGAGCTTATCGGCACAGAGAAGATTGGTTCCGGTCTTGTATCTGTTATGGTAAGGGGCGACGTAGGAGCAGTAAAGGCTGCAACCGAATCGGGAAGTGCCGCCGCTTCTAAGCTTGGAGAGCTTGTAGCAGTATACGTAATCCCCAGACCCCACGCAGACGTTGAAAAGATTTTACCTAAGCTCTAAAAAAGAGGTATTTTAAATGAAGTCTATCGGACTGGTAGAGGTTCAGAGCGTTACCGCCGCGGTGGACTGCTTAGACCTTATGTGTAAAGCAGCCGAGGTTAATTTTGTAACCTGGGAAAGAAAACTGGGCGGAAGGCTTGTTACAATTATTGTAGAGGGCCAAATTTCTGCCGTTAAGGCCGCGGTTGAGGCCGCCGAGGCAGGGGCTATAATAAAGCCGGCCGCTACAGCAGTTATTGCAAGTCCCCACAGTGAAACCCAGCGCATGGTAAAGCTTAGCGCCTCTCGACTTACAAAAAAAGCAAAGACCGAGAAAAAGGCCGAAACGCAAGAATATATAAAAGAAGTTTAAAGGTGAGTTATTATGGCAGCAGCAAAAAGCGGTGCTAAAAAAACAACTGCACCAAAAACAACAATAAAAGAAGCAACTCAGCAGGTAGCACCTGCAAAACCCGTTAAGGAGGAAAAGAAAATGTCACTTGAAGCACTTGGTATGGTAGAAACCAGAGGTTTAGTAGCAGCAATTGAGGCAGCTGATGCAATGGTAAAGGCCGCTAATGTTGAGCTTATCGGCACAGAAAAGATTGGTTCCGGTCTTGTATCTGTTATGGTAAGAGGCGACGTAGGAGCAGTTAAGGCCGCAACCGAATCGGGAAGTGCCGCCGCTTCTAAGCTTGGAGAGCTTGTAGCAGTACACGTAATCCCCAGACCTCACGCAGACGTTGAAAAAATTCTCCCTTCTTTAAAATAAGGGAAACAACTTTTAGTTAATTCTACGCGGTCCCCCGCGTTGAACTATTGATTTTTCTGTAATAGGAGGAAAATAAAAATGGCACTTGAAGCACTTGGTATGGTAGAAACCAGAGGTTTAGTAGCAGCAATTGAAGCCGCCGATGCAATGGTAAAGGCAGCTAATGTTGAGCTTATCGGCACAGAAAAGATTGGTTCCGGTCTTGTATCTGTTATGGTAAGAGGCGACGTAGGAGCAGTTAAGGCCGCAACCGAATCGGGAAGCGCCGCCGCTTCTAAGCTTGGGGAACTTGTAGCAGTACACGTAATTCCCAGACCTCATGCAGATGTTGAAAAGATTTTACCTTCTTTAAAATAAGGTAAAGGTTTTGCGGTATCATCAGGCTCCGCTTTTGCGGAGCCTGGCCGAACAACCGCACAGCTAGATTTAAATCATAGGAAAGTGAGCGAAAGACATGATCGTTGGTAAGGTTGTTGGCAGTGTTGTAGCCACACGAAAAAACGAAGGGCTCATCGGCAGTAAATTTATGATTGTTGAGCCGGTAGAAAATATGTCTGATAAGGGCCGCATTGTGGCGGTTGATAATGTTGGCGCAGGTATAGGTGAGCTTGTTTTAGTAAGTATGGGAAGCGCCGCAAGAATTGGCTGTGATATGGCAAATGCCCCGGTTGACGCAGCTATTGTAGGTATTATAGACAACTCTATAGGACTTGAAGATTAATTATGAATATTAATGAACTTAAAACTTTGCTTCAAAACAGTGGTGTAGTAGGCGCCGGTGGCGCTGGGTTTCCAAGCTATGCTAAGTTAAATGAAGCGGCAGATACAATAATCCTTAACTGTGCAGAGTGTGAGCCTCTTTTAAAGCTTCACCGCCAGGTTATGGATAAATATTCGGGTGAAATTCTTTCTGCCTTAGACACTGTGCGCGAAACTGTCGGTGCAAAACAGGCAATCGTTGCTATTAAGCCTTCTTATAAAAAGGCTGTGGCCTCGGTAGAAAGTCAGATTAAAAATTTTAGTAAGATAAAAATCGGCCTTTTGCCGGAGGTTTATCCTGCCGGTGATGAGGTTGTTACCATATATGAAACTACAGGCAGGGTAGTACCTCCCGGTAAGCTTCCAATTACGGTTGGTGTAATTGTTTATAATGTTGAAACAATGCTTAACGCTTATTATGCAATTACAAAGGGCGACGGCGTTACCCATAAGTTTATAACTGTTACAGGTGAGGTTAAAAATCCTGTTACCCTTTATGTGCCCTTGGGTATTACAGTGGGTGAGGTTTTAAAACTTGCCGGTGGCGTAACTATTAAAGATTACGCCCTTATAAACGGTGGACCTATGACAGGAAGTATTGTTAGCGAGTCTGATGTAATAACCAAAACCTCCAATGCAATTTTGGTTATGCCTGAGGATCAATACATAATAAAAAAAAGACAGCAAAACCCTGCAGTTTCCATTAAAAGAGCAATGTCGGCCTGCTGTCAGTGCAGAATGTGTACCGACCTTTGCCCAAGAAATTTGTTAGGTCACCCTATTGAGCCTAGTAAGTTTATGAGGTCGGTTTCCAGCGGTGTTACAGCCGATGTTAAGCCCTATCTTGGAACCTTCTTTTGCTCAGGCTGTGGCCTTTGCGAAATGTATTCGTGTTTCCAGGGGCTGTCTCCCAGAACTCTTATAGGAAACCTTAAGGGCGGTCTTAGAAAGGGTGGCATTTCGGTTCCCGAGGTTACTGCTTCCCCTGTTAAGGAAGAACGCAAAGGCAGATATATTTTAAAATCTCGCCTTACTGCAAGGCTGGGTCTTACAAAATATAATCACCCCGCTTTGCTGGTGGATACCGAGTATAACCCAAAAACCGTAAAGCTTTTACTTTCGCAGCACATTGGCGCCCCGGCTACAGCCTTGGTTGGGGGCGGTGATAGGGTTAACAAGGGTGATATGGTTGCTTCTGCCCCCAAGGATGCTTTGGGTGTTGCAATTCACGCTTCTATAAGCGGAGTTGTAACAGAGGTTACCGATAAATATATAATAATCGCAGCGGTCTAAGACCCATTGAAAGGAAGAATTTTAAATGGCTAAGGCAATAGGTATGGTAGAGTTTATTACCGTTTCTGCCGGTATGACCGGGGCCGATACTATGATTAAAACCGCCGAGGTAGAAGTGGTTGAAGCGGCTACCGTTTGCCCAGGTAAATATATTGTAATTATAAGCGGTGAGCTTAGCGCAGTTAAGGCTTCTGTTGAGGCGGCTAAGGCCAAGGCAGAGCAAAAGGTTATTGATAGCTTTGTGCTTGGTAACCCTCACGAGTCCCTTTTTTCTGCTATATACGGTGCAACCCAACCCGAGGGAGTTGAGGCCCTGGGTGTTATGGAAACCTTTTCTGCCGCAACCGCAATTGTTGCCGCAGATGTGGCCGCAAAAACCGCTTTGGTAGACCTTATAGAGCTTCGTCTGGCAAGGGGAATGTGTGGAAAATCTTATCTTCTTTTAACAGGAAGTGTTTCGGCTGTTTCTGCCGCAATTGAAAAGGCAGAAAATGAGGCAGGGGACAGGGGAATGTTCCTTGATAGCTCGGTTATACCTCGTCCCGATGCAAAGCTTTGGCAAAGTATTTTATAAACAGGGTTTAAATTAAATGTAAAGGGGCGTTTTGCTTGTTAGCAATAGAACGCAGGAATGCCATTCTGGCAAAACTTTCAATAGAGGGCAAGGTTGTTGTTAGCGACCTTAGCCGCGAATTTGAGGTTACCGAAGAAACCATTCGCCGCGACCTTGAAAAGCTAGACCAAGATGGGCTTGCTAAAAAAACCTATGGTGGCGCGGTTAAGAATGAAAATTTTAATATAGATATACCCTTTCACGTAAGACAACAGGCAAATGTAGAGCAAAAGCAATATATTGCTTCAATAATTGCCGATATGATTCACGACGGCGATTATATTATGTTAGACTCCAGCACTACTGCTTTGTTTGTTATAAAAAATATATTAAACCGTCAAAAGATAACCCTTATTACTAATTCTATTAAAATTTTAATAGAGCTTTGCAATAAGCCCGATTGGAAAATAATATCAACAGGCGGAACCCTTAAAGAGGGGGGTCTTTCTCTTGTAGGGTACCAAGCCGAAAAAATGGTTTCCGGTTACCATGTTGACCTTGCAGTCTGTTCTTGTAAGGGACTTGACTCTAATATGGGTGTTACCGATTCCAACGAGCAGGACAGCGAAATTAAAAAGGCCTTTTTTGCTTCGGCCAAGAAAAAGGTTCTAGCGGTTGATTCAACCAAGTTTGATAAGGCTTCCTTTGTTAAGGTTTGCAATATTGATGATGTTGATGTGATAGTTACTGATAAAAATCCGGGAGATATTTGGACGGATATGGCTTCAAAGGCAGGGGTTGAACTTAAGTTTTCTGCCGATAAGGAAAATTAGGAGGAATAAGCTATGGCTCAGATAAGCAAAGCCGAGATAGAACAGATAGTAAAGCAGGTTATTTCCGGTCTTGGTGCTGAAAATTCACCCAAGTCTTCAACTGTAGGTGAATACACTAGCACAGAATATAAGGGCAGAAAACTGGTTGGAATTTTCAGTGATATGAATGAGGCTATTGCGGCCGCCAACGAGGGCTATAAAGCCGTAAGGGCAATGAGCGTTGAAAAAAGAGAAGAAATTATAACCGAAATTCGCCGTCTTACCCGTAGTGAAGCCTCTGTTATGGCCGAAATGGGTGTTAAAGAAACCGGTATGGGTAGGGTTGACCACAAAACAGCAAAACATATGCTGGTTGCCGATAAAACCCCCGGTACTGAGGATATTGTCAGCGAAGCTAAAACCGGCGATAACGGGCTTACTTTGGTTGAAATGGCACCATTTGGTGTTGTTGGCGCAATAACCCCAAGTACTAACCCAAGTGAAACGGTTATTTGCAACAGTATTGGTATGATAGCCGCCGGAAATGGTGTTGTGTTTAATCCTCACCCCGGTGCAATATGTGTTTCTAACTATGCGGTAGACCTTGTAAACCGTGCATCAAAAGCAGTGGGCGGCCCTGAAATTCTGGTTGCTTCTATGGATAAGCCTACTATGGATTCTGCAAAAATTATGCAGACCCACCCCCTAATAAGACTTCTTGTTTGTACAGGTGGCCCCGGTGTTGTTCGTTCGGTGCTGTCATCAGGGAAAAAGGCAATCGGTGCCGGTGCCGGAAACCCACCTGTTATTGTTGATGATACGGCAGATATTGTTAAAGCAGGTAAAGATATTATTGACGGTTGCACCTTTGATAACAACCTACCTTGCATAGCAGAAAAGGAAGTTTTTGTTTTTAATAATGTTAAGGACCGTCTTATAAGCGAAATGACCAAGAATGGTGCTTATATTATTTCTTCTGCTCAGGCAGATGCCTTGGCACAAATTGTTTTGGTAGATGCTACAGATAAAAAGACAGGTAAAACCAAAAAGGTTGTTAACCGTAAGTGTGTTGGCCGCGATGCAAAAATCATTTTAGATATGATAGGCGTTAAGGTTTCAGATGACGTTCGTTGTATTATATGCGAAACCGATTTTAATCACCTGTTCGTTCAAGAAGAGCTTATGATGCCTATCCTTCCAATCGTTGGCGTTAAGGATATTGATGAGGCTATTGAACTTGCTGTAAAGGCAGAGCACGGTAACCGCCATACTGCTCATATGCACTCTAAAAATATTGATAACCTCTCTCGTTTTGCGGCGGCAGTGGAAACCACAATTTTTGTTAAAAATGCCCCCTCTTATGCGGGAATAGGCTTTGGCGGCGAGGGTCATACAACCTTTACAATTGCAGGGCCTACCGGTGAGGGTATTACATCGGCCAGAAGTTTTACAAGAAAGCGCCGCTGTGTAATGGCTGATAGCTTCCGCATAATATAAATTTGTCCATTGCACCGTTTTTTGTTTGGGGCAGTACCTTTGTACGGCACCGCAAACTTCAAAACGGCTTTTCAAACAAATTTAAAAAAGTTGTATAAGATTTTCGTTTAAGAAGGTAATTTATAATGGATATAAATGTTTCTGCAATAGCCGAAGCGGTTTTAAAAGCTTTGGAAAACGGCTCTCAAGCCGAGGGAAATATTCCGGTAGGAATTTCTAACCGCCATATTCATCTGTCACAGCAGGATGTTGAAACCTTATTTGGAAAAGGTTACGAGCTTACCCCTTTTAAAGACCTTTCCCAACCCGGACAATATGCCTGTAAAGAGCAGCTGACTATTGTTGGTCCGTCACTCAGACCCATTGAAAAAGTAAGGGTTTTAGGTCCTGTTCGTTCTGCTTCTCAGGTTGAAATATCCAGGACAGATTCTTATCTTCTAAAGGTGGCCCCACCGGTTAGAGAAAGCGGAAAAATAACCGGCTCGGCTCCTATTACAATCATAGGCCCTAAGGGTATTGTAACCTTAAAAGAGGGCTGTATAATAGCTAACCGTCACATTCATATGAGTCTTTCAGACGGTGAGGCCTTTGGTGTTAAGGATAACGATTATGTAACAGTAGATGCTTTTGGTGAGCGCAGAACCAGGTTTTATGATGTTCAGGTTCGCGTTCATAAGGATTTCAGACTTGAAATGCATCTTGATACTGACGATGCAAATGCCGCAGGTCTTAAAAATGGTTCAAAGGTTGTCATAACAAAGGATTAGGTGTTTTGATGAACAGATTTAAAATTCGCACCGAGGTTAGGTTTAATAAAAATGCTTTGGATACCCTTTATGAATTTAAGGGTATGTCAGCAGTTATTATAACCGATAAATTTATGGTTTCTTCGGGTATGATAAATAAAATCTTAAATAAAATGGAGGGCTATAAAAACATAGCCGTCTATGATAAAATAACCCCCGACCCAACCACCACTCTTATTGCCGACGGTCTTAAATTTATTATGGAAAATAAGGGCGAGATAGTAATAGCTTTGGGCGGCGGCTCGGCTATTGATGCCGCCAAGGCCATTGTTTTAATGGGTGAAAGGTCCGGTATGGGTGACTTAAAGCTTATAGCTATTCCTACTACCAGCGGAACAGGTAGCGAGGTTACAAAGTTCGCCGTAGTTACCGACCCTGATGAGGAAAGAAAGTTCCCCCTTGTTGACGAAGACCTTATTCCCGATATGGCTATTTTAGACCCAGAGCTTGTTGCCACAGCACCCCCATCAGTAACTGCCGATACAGGCATGGATGTTATAACCCACGCTTTTGAGGCCCTTGTTTCTATTCATAATAATGATGCTTCAGATGCTTTAGCAGAAAAGGCTCTACTCTTGTCCTTTAAATATTTGCCCTTTGCCTTTAAGCACGGTGACGATACCAAGGCCAGAGAAAAAATGCACAGTGCTTCTTGCCTTGCAGGTATGGCCTTTAACGAGGTTGGCCTTGGCATTAACCACGGAATTGCTCACGCCTTGGGCGCAAAGTTTCACATTCCCCACGGAAGAGCAAATGCTTTGCTACTACCTCATGTTATTCGTTTTAACGCTCATCTTCGTGACTGCTTTGGAAATGAACCTACACAGGCGGCTAAGCGTTATGCAGATATAGCAAGAAAAATAGGTCTGCCCCACGACAATGTTCGTATTGCTGTTGAAAGCCTTATTGAAGAAATCATGCATATGATGCGAAGAATGGACCTTCCTGCGACCCTTTGGGAGGCAGGGGTAACAAAGGAACAATTTGTTGCCGAAAAGGCAGATGTTATAAAGTCCGCAATGGCAGATATATGCACCCCCTCTAACCCCCGCGAGGTTGACGAGGCCGGCATTGAAAGAATCCTAAGCCACATTGCACCCGATATTTAATATAAAACGGTAAATACCTTAAAAGGTGTTTACCGTTTTTTATATGGATAAAGCATATAAACTTGAATCCACCTGTTTTCAACACTTTTTACATATAATGCTTGGTTTTATAAAATTTTTTATAATATTGTTAAATGTTTTTTAAACTTCAATAAAATTTCTTGCTTTTTTTAGGACAATAATATATAATATATAAGGCGAAAATTGTATTTGAATTATAAGGAGTGTTCAAAAAATGACAAACAACAAAACAGTTTTGGCTTGGCTTGAAGAAATGAAAGCCCTGCTTTGCCCCGACAAGGTAGTGTTTATTGACGGTAGCGAAGAGCAAATTGAGGCTCTCCGTAAAGAGGCTGTTGAGATTGGTGAACTTGAAAAGCTTAATGAAGAGCTTCTTCCCGATTGCTATCTCCACAGAACCAAGGTTAATGATGTAGCCCGTGTTGAGGGAAGAACCTTTATCTGCTCTAAAAAGGAAGAAAATGCAGGTCCTACAAATAACTGGATGGATCCTGAAAAGGCATATAAAATGCTTTACGATATCGCCCGTAACAGCTATAAGGGACGCACAATGTATGTTATTCCTTTCTCTATGGGTCCTATTGGTTCTCCTTTGGCTAAGATTGGTGTAGAGATTACCGATTCTATTTATGTTGTTCTCAATATGGTTATTATGACCCGAGTTGGCAAGGAAGTTTTTGATGTTCTTGGCGACAGTAACGACTGGGTTCGCGGTCTCCATAGCCGTTGCGATATTGACGAAGAAAAGAGATATATCTGCCAGTTCCCCGAAGATAACACCATTATTTCTGTTAACTCAGGTTACGGCGGAAACGTTCTTCTCGGTAAAAAGTGTTTTGCTCTTCGTATAGCTTCTTACCAGGGTTGGAAAGAAGGCTGGATGGCAGAGCATATGCTTATCCTTGGTATTGAAAATCCCCAGGGTGAGGTTAAATATGTTGCCGCTGCTTTCCCCTCTGCTTGTGGCAAAACCAACCTTGCTATGATGATTCCGCCTAAGTATCTCCGCGATAAGGGTTACAAGGTTTGGACCGTTGGCGACGATATTTCTTGGATGCGCATAGGTCCCGATGGCCGCCTTTGGGCTATCAACCCTGAAAACGGCTTCTTTGGTGTTGCTCCCGGAACTAATGAAAAATCTAACTTCAATGCTCTTGCTTCTACTAAGAAGGGCACAATCTTCACCAACGTTGCTCACAATTTAGATAATAATACTGTTTGGTGGGAAGGCTTAGATAAGAATCCCCCCGAAAACGCTATTGAGTGGAAGGGCAACCCCTGGAACGGTAAGACCTCTGACGAAAAGGGAGCACATCCCAACAGCCGTTTCACTGCTCCTGCTAAGAACTGCCCCTGCATTTCTTCTGAGTTTGAAAGCCAGGCAGGTGTTCCCATTTCTGCTATCATCTTCGGTGGCCGCCGTGCAAAGCTTGCTCCGCTGGTTTACCAGTCTAAGGATTGGGAAAACGGTGTATTCGTAGGTTCTACAATGGCTTCTGAAACCACAGCTGCTGCTTCCGGCGCAGTTGGTGTTGTTCGCCGCGATCCTATGGCAATGCTTCCTTTCTGTGGCTATCATATGGGTGATTACTTCCGTCATTGGCTCGAGATGGGTAAAAAACTTGGCGATAAGGCTCCTAAAATCTTTAACGTTAACTGGTTCCGTCTTGATGACGAAGGCCACTTCATTTGGCCCGGTTTTGGCGATAATATGCGTGTTATCAACTGGATTATCGACCGTTGCGAGGGCAAGGTTGGTGCAGAAGAAACTGCAATTGGTTATGTTCCCCGTCCTGAGGATATTGACCTTACAGACCTTGATTTTGATGTAGAAACCCTTAAGTCAATTATCTCTGTAGATAAGGAAGCTTGGCTCAAAGAGGCTGACGAAATTACTGAGCATTACAAGAAGTTTGGCGACAGACTTCCCGAAGAGCTTAAAAATCAGCTTGAAAATCTTAAGGCTAACCTTAATAAATAATTTTTAAAGAACACTTTCTAATAAAAAGTACACACCGCCTTTTTCAGGCGGTGTGTGCTTTTTTATATAATCGCATAAGAATAGGTATGTTAAAACGAAGAATAATTATGGGCATAATGCTTAGAATAAGATTCACAAAAGCAGCCGGTAGGGCTATGCTGATTCCACCCAAAAAGGGAAAAAGTAAAATTATAAAACCCAATATTCCGTTTGCTAAATGAATAATTACTCCATAATTAGATTCTAAAATAAATCTTTTTAAATAATGTGGATTATTTGTGCTTTGAAGCTTATCCTTGTGAAAACCGGTAAATAAACCCAACTCAGGAACCAGGTGTTTCCAATGCTTCACACCTATTTTTTTGTAAAAGCTTCGTTCCTTTTGTCCAACCGAAAAGAGTGCAACATCAGGCAAAAACCAGCTTTCAGGCATAAGCCTTATAAGCAATGCAGACAAACCGTCTATTGCTATTAAAAAAACAGTTGCTGTAATGCTAATACACAAGGAATAAGTAAAGCTATCTTTAAACAATAATGCGTTTTTTAGCGCAATTATAAGGTTGGCGCCAGTTATAACAGCTATGTAAAACATTTTAATTTCCCTCTTTAGTATTATATGTCAAAGGAGTGCCGTAAAATTTCTCATAACATTCACACCAGCACTTATAATTTTTTTCACACATTATTTTTGCGTTTTCTTTAACGCTTAGTTCTACTTTAGGAAAAATAGGGGGAAGAATGTTAATTGTGTAGGCCTGAACGGGAAAACCGTCTGCACCAATCTTTTCACTGTCCTCCATTGTAATGAAAATTGGAAGCACTGGGGCGTCAAATTTTGCGGCGAAACGGAAGGCACCCGGTTTTAAAGGTCGGGGCTTTTTATAGTTCCACCACATTGCCTGTTCGGGGTATATAAGAATTTTTTCCTTTCGGTTAAGCAGTGTTTGTATTCCCTTAGAAAATTCTTTAAAAACAGCTATATCAGAGCCAATGGGAAGGGTGTTACAGTTTCTAAAGAAAAAGCCATAAAGACCTTTAAAGCTTGTGTAATTTCCCTCTCTAATTATTTTATAAAGGCGTTTTCTACCTAAGTTTTTTTCAATAGCCTTAAAAACTGCATAGTTATCAAAGGGATTAAAATGGTTTGCAGTTATCATAACACCTAAGTGTTCAACAGACAGATAGTTTTCAAGTCCTATAATTTCTTTGATAATAAGATTGCCTATTTTTATTTGATGGTCAAAATAG
This sequence comes from Clostridia bacterium, assembly GCA_017410605.1. Classification (GTDB taxonomy): domain Bacteria; phylum Bacillota; class Clostridia; order Oscillospirales; family Acutalibacteraceae; genus UMGS1279. The sequence goes on along the minus strand of JAFQQN010000012.1, from coordinate 57,463 downwards.
GTTTTTGCTATAAGGTTTGCAAACTCGCTTTTAATTTTGGTTTTAAATTTACTGTAGGTGTAGTCAATCTGCCCGGGTTTTAAGGGTATGGTTGGTGGGTCAGGCTCTACATCTATGTCAAATAGTCCTTTAGCTTCAAGGTCAGTTATTTTGCTTAAAATTTCGGTTCGTTGCCGTGATTTTTCCATATTAAATCCCCATCCTTTTTAGTGAATATTTAATGGGTGGATTATACCCCGGCATTGAGGCCTTTTTAATTTCCCGCTGTGCCAGGCTTATAAGATGTTCATAGCCTTTACGGTCCCGCTCTTTTTCTTCAAAGCCGTATAGAAGCTGTTCATTTTTAAGGTCTTCGAAATAAGGAGTTTTCTTTGCATACCTCCAAAAAATATTTTCAAAGGCAATGTTATCATAGTGCCAAGGCTTAAAATTCAGCTTAAAGTGAATGAGGTTTGGTGAATAAAGCTTGTCACTTCCGTCAAAGGCCGTTTTGTTCCATTCGAGGGGAAGATATTTCACATCAAAACCGCAAAGTATATTAAGATAATCCTGGTCTTGCGCTACTGGAAAGCAGCATTTGCTCATAAGACTTTCTAAAGCTTCAAGAATGTTAAGTTGCCGCATCTTTTTAAGATTTAAAAGCATAACACCTGCATTAAAATAATTTTTCGGACTAATACCCAAAAACTCTTCACTGTAGCTTGAAAATAAAGGTATATCGGTAACTACCTCGTCTGTTACCGCACCTACTAAAAAGTCCTCAAGGTCGGTGTTATAAAGGGCTTCTATGTTATTTCGAAGAACAACATCGCAATCCAGATAAAGCCCTTTATCCAGCTTTGGAAACATATGAGGAATAAGAAAACGGTAATATGTAGCAGAAGAATAATAATCTCTGGTATGTAGAGAATTTTTGATTTTTTTAATATGAACATTCACATCGAAGAACTTAATTTCAAAGCTTTTATCAGCAATAGTAGATAACTTTTCTATATTGGTTTTTGTAAGACTTGAATACAAAATATGAGCGGTGATATGTGAATCGGGTGAGGTATTTTCTTTTATAGAAGTAAGGGATACCGAAAGATAGGGTGCATAAGAATCATCTACCGCAAAGAAAAGGGGAATAGTGTTTTTAATAGACATAATAAATCCTCTCATATTTATCGATTAACCTAAGAAGGTCTTGTTTTATAAATTATAATGGTTGAATATTACCCGTTCAACCTACAGTAGCGTTTCAAAAATATACCCTTTTTTATCGCTTCGTAGATAGTAAAAATCCGCCCTCTACTTACGGTAGAGTGGCGGTAGAAACCAAAAATTTGGTTTAAAAATTCTCTTCTCACAATAGAATTTGCCTCTATTTTAAAACAGTGAATGGTAATTAAAGCGTTCGTTTTCGGTAATGCGGCCAATAATATATTTAATCTCTTCCCCTGCTGAAACAAGTTCTTCTTGGTCGTTACTGTGATAGGCTGCATAAAGCTTTGCGGTGTGTTCGCCGACCGCTTCTATTCCCTCGCGGTTAACGAATATTGAAAGAATTGCGCTTTTTTTATCCCAATACTTTTTAAGGTCTTCAGCCTTTTCGTGGGTGGGAGAGTCCATAATAGAGTTAACCTTTTCTATAAGCTGGGCTTCTGTTTCCTTTACAAGCTTACTGCCGAAAAAGGTTATTATAATTATAAGGGTTAAAATTATTGCCGCCGGAATGAGCCGATTCATATATTCTTCTCCTTTTTTATAGTAGATATTTTACCCGTCCTGTCTAGTGTCATTATAAAAATATCATCAGAATGTAAATTCATTTTATTAAGAATATCATAAAGCCAGGAACGACTTTTTTTGAAAAATTCGAGGGAGGAATCAACAATTTTTCCGTCGCTTATAATGGGTAGTGCTATCCCTGTGTTGTTAGCCTCTAAATTCAAATCTTTTACAGTAGTAGGTTGTGCCTCTTTTTTAAGGCATACACTTAAATTTCCGTTAATTTCTAAAACAGCGGTATCAACTTCTTCAATGTTGAAAACATTTTGCATTCGAAGCATTTCGATAAGGTCAAAAACTGTCATTCGAGTGCTTTTCATAGCCTTCTGGTCAATTTTACCGCCATTTATTACGGTTATGGCTTTACCTGATAAAACCCTTCTTAAACGCAAATTTTTCATTATTAAAACCGAAGCTGCTATTTCTAAAAGCACAAGCATAAAAATTGCCACCAAACCAATGCTTATAGGCTGAGAAAAATCCTGCAAAGGAATAGCCGCAATTTCAGAAATTAGAAGTGTCACAACAAGCTCGGTGGGCTGCATATCGCCTATTTGGCGTTTTCCCATAAGCCTCACCCCAAGACTTATGAAGATATACATAATAATAGTTCTAATAATAACCTTTATCATAAAATCACCCTATTTAGTGTACCCGAAAGGGTTATTTATATGCGGTTGAAAAAGGATGTTGACATTTCAACATCTTTTTGGTAAAATGTGTTTCACGAAATTAGCAGATTTTTAAAAGAAGGTGTTAATATGATAGAAAGGTTTGAAAAGTTTTCTTTTTATATTTCTGAAATTTCAAGATATTGGCATAAAATTGCCTCAGAGGAAATGGAAAAGTATGGTTTGAAGGGTCCACATTCTGTCTATTTGTTGGCTTTGGCACGTTACCCGGAAGGGCTTACTGCCCCAAGGCTGTGTGAGGTTTGCGGCAAGGATAAAGCAGATGTTTCGCGAATGATGTCTATAATGGAAAAAAAGGGACTGGTAGTTAAAGAGGGCACTAATAACAACCTCTATGGCGGAAAGCTAATGCTTACCGAAGAGGGAAAAAATGCTGTACACTTTGTTAAAAACAGGGTTGCACTTGTAGTAGATATGGCAGGTAAAGATCTTACAGATGAAAAACGAAATATTTTTTATGAAGCATTGGAATCTATTGCGATAAATCTGCAAAAAATAAGTGAAGCCGGTTTGCCTACAGAAGAAACTGATTAAAGAGGTAGAGTTTATGAGCGTAAAAATTATTGTTGATTCAACAGCCGACCTTATGCCCCGTGTGAAGGAAAAGGTAACGGTTGTTCCCCTTACATTGCATTTTGGTGATGAAGAATATATAGACGGTGTTACTATTACACATAAAGAATTTTATGAAAAGCTAATAGAAACAGACCAAATGCCCCATACCAGTCAAGCCACGCCGGTAGTATTTGGCGAGGTATTTGAGGAAATCAAGAAAAATAAAGATAGTGCGGTTGTAATAACAATTTCTTCTAAGTTTTCGGGCACCTATCAAAGTGCCATTATTGCCGCTGCCGATTATGATGATATTTATGTTGTAGATAGCGGTAGCGCAGCCATAGGCATTGGAATTTTAACCGAACTTGCTTTAGAGTATGCTAAAAGCGGTGCTTCGGCTAAAGAAATTGCACAAATACTGGAAGAGGAAAAGAAAAAGATTAAAATTGTTGCGCTGTTTGACACTTTAGAGTATTTAAAACGCGGCGGTCGTATTTCAAAAACAGTTGCTTTTGCAGGTGGTGTTTTAAACATTAAGCCTGTAATAGGTGTAGAAAACGGTGAAATTGTTATGCTAGGCAAGGCAAGGGGTTCTAAACAGGGAAACAATTTGCTGGTGGCAGAAATTGAAAAATCAGGCGGGGTAAATTTTCAAAGGCCAATACTTTTAGGTTATACCGGGCTTAGTGATGCCCTTTTGGTGAAATATATTGAAGATAGTAGACACCTTTGGGTGCCCTCGGGCAAGGAACTTGAATATACCCCTGTGGGAAGCGTAATAGGCACCCACGCCGGTCCCGGGGCAATAGCTGTTGCATATTTTGGTAATTAATCGCTTTTAATTTTTTATAGCCGAAGAGTTTCTTCTCTTTGGCTTTTTTTGTTGACTTATGCCATTTTAAATGTTAAAATAAATTATGTATTGGTGTATCAAAAAAGGGTATTAAACCAGATTAAAGTTTTAACTTTAAGTTACCAATATATCAGTTTTGGAGGATATATTATGATTTGGCACAGCTGTGATATTGAAGATATAAAAAAAGAGCTGAACTTTGACGAAAAGCAGGGTCTTAGCGGCAAAGAAGTTGCTGAGCGAATACAACAATATGGAGAAAATAGAGCAGTAGTAAAAAAAGAACGTGTTTTTGCTAAGGAATTTTCAAAAAGACTGTTTGGCAAAGAAAACATTGGGCTTATAGCGTTAGCATTGGTTCTTATTGTAACAGGTTTAATAGGTAATAAGCCGGTTTGGTATGCACCTTTTTCGGTTATTTTGGTTGTTGTGCTTTCGGCGGTATGCGGCGCTTTTTTTGCTTTACATAACGACAAGCTTGTTAAAAATTTGAATAACAAAATTTCTCTTTCTGCTAAGGTTTTAAGAGAGGGAAATCAGGTTAAGATAGATGCTTCGCTGTTAGTCCCCGGGGATGTTATTTTTCTTGAAGCAGGGGATTATATTCCCGCCGATGGCAGACTGTTAGAGGAAAATTCCCTTATTTGCGATGAGTCGGCTATCAGCGGCGATAGTGCTCCCACAGAAAAAGATGTGAATGCTCTACCTGACGATATTTGTCTTATAACCGAACGGTATAATATGGTTTATGCAGGTTGTTCTGTAACCTATGGCAGAGGTGTGGCAGTTGTTACCGATACGGGTAAAAACACCGAGCTTGGTAAACAAAGTCTGCTTAATGAGCAGACGGTTGGTACCCAAACACAGGTTAAAAAAACTTTAACCTCTTTTGGCAAAACGGTTGGAATAGCCAGTCTTATCTCGTCGGTAATAATTCTATTTTTATGCATAATTTTTGTTCCCTCAACATCATTCAGCGACCATGTGTTTGAAGCAATTACATTAGGTTTATCGGTTTATGCTATTTGCTTTTCTAAAGCGTTGCCCAGGTGTGTTACTTCAGCAATAAGCTTTGCCTGTAGTGGTATGGAAACCCGAAATGCGGTTGTAGTTAACCCCGAAACAGTGGAAACCCTTGGAAAAACCTCTGTTATTATTTCTGACAAAACAGGCACCCTAACCAGAAACAAAATGAAAATGGCTACAATTTGGTGCTCGGGTAAGCTTACTGACCTTTATACCGACAAGCCTGACGAGAATGAAATAACCTTAATAAGAACCGGTGCTATGTGTTGTAACGGAAAAATTGCTTTAGGAGCAAGCGGAAAAGACAGACATATAGGCGATCCTACCGAAATTGCTATTGTTTCGGCCTGTAGAGAATATTGTGGTCTTTCAAAAGATGAGCTTGAAAATGTTTATCCCCGAATGGCTGAAATTTCTTTCGATTCAAAGCGTAAACTAATGACCACGGTTAATATGATAAACAATCGCCCATTTGCTATCGTAAAGGGTGCGCCGGATATTCTTCTTTCACTTTGCACAGGGGGAGACCTTAAGGCCGCCTCGGAAGCATCGTTCAATATGGGTAATGCAGGTCAACGTGTAATAGGCGTTGCTATTAAGCCTTTAGAAAATGTGCCTTCTAACCCCAATAGCCAAGAGCTTGAATGTGATCTTACATTATTGGGAATGTTCGGAATGACCGATTATATAAGTCATAGTACAAGAAATTCTCTTGAAATGTGTAGCCAGGCGGGAATAGAGGTAGTAATGGTTACAGGTGACCACATTACCACAGCAGTGGCTATAGCAAAACAGCTTGGAATTTTAAAGAAAGGCCAAAAAGCCATTACCGGTGACGAGCTGGAGGCAATGCCTGATGAGCAGTTAAGGGAAGAAATAAAAGACATTTCGGTTTACAGCCGAATAAGTGATACTCAAAAAATCAGAATAGTTTCTGCCTGGCAGGAAACGGGCGAAACGGTTGCTCTTACAGGTGACAGTGTAGAAGACGCCGCCGCCTTGAAACAGGCCGATGTGGGACTTGCTATGGGAATTACCGGAACCGATATTGCTAAAGGTAATGCAGATGTAATTTTAACAGATGACAGCTTTATTGCGGCAGTAAATGTAATCAAAACCAGCCGCTCAGCATTTTATAATATCCGTCATGCAGTAGGTCTTTATTTAGCTACTGTTATTGCCGAAGTTGTTGCGCTTATTTTCGGCATAGCAATTTTCAAAAGTGTTATTATTCCAACAGGCGCCTTGGCTTTTGTTAATCTTTTACTTATAATGCTTCTTTCAAGAGCACTTACTGCTGAAGCAGATCGAAAGAATAGTATGAAAATTCCGCCTATCGGGAAAAAAGAGGGTCTTTTCAGCCGTATTCCCCATTTTGATTTTATTTGGCAAGGTGTATTGTTAGGCATATTGGCTCTGGTGGGATATGGCGTTTTAGAAACCCCTGCCGTATCTTTTGCTGTGTTATCTTTTGGTCTTGTTTTTCTTGCTTTAGGCCGAAAAAACTGTAAGGATGTTTTAAGCGAGGGAATATCTATCAGCAAAAATATGCTTTTAGGTCTTGTAGTTGCGTTTGTTATAAGTTTGCTTGTTATTTTCACGCCTCTGTCAGTGCTATTTTCTTTAGAAGCTGTAAACGGTGCTGTTTTTGGGATAGCTTTAGCCTTTGGGTTAGTCATTCTAATTTTAACCGAGCTTGTAAAATTAATTTTCCGTATAAAAAAGTATTAAAAAAGGAATATATATGAAATATAACTTATCTGGTAAAAAAACAATAGAAACCCTGCTTAAAGAAGCAGGGTTTACCTTTAAAAAATCATTAGGTCAAAATTTTCTCACCGACCCTACAGTGTGTCCCCGAATGGCCGAGGCATCGGCAGACCAAAATACCGGAGTTTTAGAAATAGGCCCGGGAATAGGTGTTTTAACTGCCGAACTGGCTCAGGTTGCCAAGAGGGTTGTGGCAATAGAGTTAGACGAAAGGCTTCGCCCTGTTCTTGGCAAAACTTTAGAGGATTTTGATAATGTTAAGGTTATATTTGGCGACGCAATGAAGCTGGACCTTAAAAAAATAATAGAAGAAAATTTTTCTGACTGCCAAAGGGTTTCGGTGTGCGCCAACCTGCCTTATTACATAACCTCGCCAATTATTATGATGCTTTTGGAAAGTAAGCTTCCTGTTGAAAGTATTACTGTTATGGTGCAAAAAGAGGCGGCAGAGCGCCTTTGCGCAGAAATACCGGGTCGAGATGTGGGGGCGGTAACTCTGTCTGCATCATATTTTGCAAGTGGAAGTATTCTGTTCAATGTGTCAAGAGGCTGTTTTACACCGGTTCCCAATGTTGACAGCGCGGTAATACAGCTTAAAATAAGGAAAGAACCGCCGGTAAAGCTTAATAGCGAAAAGGCATTTTTTGCTTTAGTTCGAGCCGCCTTTAACCATAGAAGGAAGACATTTATAAACTCGGTTTCTTCTTCGGGAATTTCCGGTAAGGCAAAAATTGAACAAGCCCTTAGCCAGGTTGGTGTTTCGGCAACAGTAAGAGCAGAAGAGCTTTCGCTAGAGCAGTTTGCACAGCTTACTAATATTATATTTGAAAAATGAACAAAAATAAAGGCTGTTATGGAACGCAATAGGTAATACTTTACACTATGTGCCATAACAGCCTTTTGTTTTTTAGCTTTCTGTTTTTTCTATAAGCAGCCTCGAATTCTCCAAAAGCTCTTGTTTGTAGCTTGGGGGAAGCAGACGCATATTTAAAATCAGTTCTTTTTCATCTATGCTAAGGTCGGGGAAGACCATAACGGGTGCGGTGTTGGTTTTGAAGATGCTAGAGCCGTCTTCAAGCTTACCGGTAGGAGAAAGGGGGTCCCGCTCGATGTGAGTTTCTATTGTCCCATAAATTAACTCGTGAGTGCTTATTTCGAAAATTTTGGCTAGTTTTAAAATGGTGCTGGTGTTGGGAGTAACGCCATGCTCGTAGTATGCATAGGTAGAACGCTTTTGACCAATGGTTTCGGCCAGTTGCTGCTGAGTAAGCCCGTAAAGCTTTCGCAGTTTTTTAAGATTTTCTGCAAGAACAGTGCTTTCTTTCATACAGTTACCTCCTAATTTATACTTGACTATTTAATGCAAAATTGCTATACTAAATAATAAACAAAATCTTGCTGATGTGGCTCAATGGCAGAGCAGCTCACTCGTAATGAGCAGGTTGTCGGTTCGATTCCGATCATCAGCTCCAGCACCGCACATTGTTGCGGTGTTTTTTTATTAGCTACTAAAAAGTCATAAAACTCCGTTTTTCGAAAGACCTCTGGTATATTTCTCAGAGGTTATTTTTTTACTTATAAAGCCTTTTAATATTTCAAAAACTTCATTTTTTTCTTCGGTTGTAAAGTAAAAATATGCCCCATCGCAGGAAATACTATTAGTGTTGTCGGCAATATTTGTTGGCCTGGAATTTAAAATTTCGCAAAAACCGTTGCGGCATATTAAGGGGAAATGCTCGTCCTTTCGGTCGGTTATTTCACATTTGCCCTGTGCACTACAGCCTATACCGTTTTTGCCAGGGCAGTTTCTGGTAAGCATAAGGGGAAAACGGCCATAGCAAAACATATAGGTCTCAAAACCGTTAAAGCTTAAATATTCTGTTTCCTTGAGGCTTAGTTCGGCAGAAATAACACCTTTAAAAACGCCAATACGACTTATAGTTTTTAAGGCTTGGTTATTAAAAAGGTTAAGACCAAAACCGCCAAAGACACAAAAGCCCTTTTCTAACGCTAGTTTAACAGTGGCAATGTTACCGGCAACAACAGCATTAATTCCTTTTTCTTTAAGCTTATTTAAAAGCAGTATAGTGGTATTGTCATCTGTAGCGCCGCGTGGAAGCTCTGCCGTTGGCAAAAGACCAGAATTATTTGCGCCTAAAAGCATTGGTATATCTTTAGCGGCAACAAGCTCTTCGGCAGGAAGACTGTAGCCGGTTAAGGGAAGTTTTAATTCCTTTATTGAGGGTATTTGTTCTATAGAATTAAACCTTAAAAACCAACCCCTAATTTTTTTCTTTTTTAAGGTGGGGGCATAGGTTATATTGGGAACCGTCGGCGTTGTGGTTATGGTTCTTTGACGGTCTAATTCAAAAATAACGTTTTTGCGAAGATTATTTAAAACAGATGAAGGAATACTTAAACCTTCATCTAAGTCAATTTGTATTTTGTTTATGAAATATGGGGTACCGCCAAGCTTTGAAAGGGAATTTTCAATGCGTTCTTTTGTAATAGAAAAATTCATTGCCTTTTCCGGTGGGTTGGCGGTTTGGGTAATTTCAAGGCCCTGACAGTTAGCTGTAAGGGTTAGGGGGGCCCCTGCCTTTATAGTAATTTTAAAGTCTAACGGTATTCGCTGAAAAGGTCTTCTATATAAGCCGTGTAGCCTTTTTAAAACCTCATCAGATGTGATTTTATCCTGCTCGGTTCGAACACCAAACATACTCTTTCCAAGGGTATGTGAGAAATAACCGTCAGTAAAACCACTTCGTGAAAAAACCTGTTCTAAGGTTTCGAATGCTTCCTTTGGGGCCGAGCCGGTATCAACAACGCTTCTTAGGGTGCTGACTGCCGCGGCAACATATTCTGCCTTTTTCATACGCCCTTCAATTTTAAATGAGGCCACCCCTATGTCTGACAGTTCCTTAGCTTTATTAATCAGACTAAGGTCCTTAAGGCTCAAATCATATTCAGTTCCGCCTTTTGCCGAAAAGGGAAGACGGCAGGTACCGGCGCAAAGGCCGCGGTTTGCACTTCGACCGCCTAAGTGGGCACTGAAATAGCATTGACCCGAAAGGCTCATACAAAGGGCGCCGTGGATAAAGGCTTCAACCTCCATACCAAGGCGCGAGGCTTCATTGCAAATATCTTTTAGTTCATTTCTGCTTAGTTCTCTGGCAGGTACTACCCTTTTGAACCCTAATTCTTTCAAAACTGAAAGGGCGGCAGGAGAATGAACTGACAGCTGTGTAGAGCCATGTAGGGTAAGTTGGGGTATATTTTCTTTAAGCATCGCTGCAAGGCCAAGATCCTGCACAATTACCGCATCTATGCCGGCATTAAAAGCAAAACGGCTTAAGTTTAAAGCCTCTTCAAGCTCTTGGTCTTTGATTAATATATTAAGGGTGAGATAACACTTCACCCCATGTTGTTTGCAAAACAAAATGGCTTCGGATAAATCGTTGTCCCCAAAATTGGTTGCATTTTGTCGGGCATTGAACCTGGAAGCGCCCAAATATACCCCGTCGGCCCCGGAATATATTGCAGCAATAAGGGCTTCTTTACTTCCTACCGGGGCAAGAATTTCAGGCTTCATTAATATACCGCCTTTGCACCAAGCTCTTTAAGCTGCGCTTCAATTTTTTCAAAGTCAGAGCTAACCACCAAAATAACGGTATTATCAATGTGCATAATCAGTGCCGAGCGTGTTTTGTCATATTCGTTTTCGAATGAGGTCTGCATAGCTGATGAAAGCTTTGTAAGATATTTAGAAACTCCGGTTATAACTAGGTTATAATCATCCTTCGTTTCGGTTTCAAAAGCAGCGACTGTGTCGGCAAGGTCGGTTGAATCGCTTATGAATGCCGAAAAGCGCTTAACATCGGTGTTTTTAAACTGAAAATAAGAAGAAAGCTGGTCACCTGAAAGCTCTTTTAATTTAGAAAAATTGTTATTTTCAATAACTTGTTGTGTTATTTCGGCAGGAGCAGTGGAGGGTGATTTGCTGCAGCCGGTTACCAATAAGCTAAGGCTAAGCACGACAGCTAAAGCACAGCACCCCGTTTTTTTTAGTAATGTTAGCATAAATATCCCCTTGACTTAATATAAAAGTGAGAATTTGCATATAATTATTATACACATGTCTTAATTAATAGTAAACCCTTTTTTTAGCTTTTGTGAATTTTTTGTATTGTATTGTATAAAAATGCTGTCGAAGACCAAGAAAAAGCAATGTTTTACAAATAGTAATTATAGTTATCAACCGACTTTTCCACCGATTTTCTATGGTAAAGTGGGGTATTGAGGGTGTTAGACAGAAAAAAAGTGTATATCTCGGTGGAAAAGTTGGATAAAAACAGGGGGTTATCCACCGTTTTAGTGGATAACTAATTCATAAAATGAATGATAGTTTTACAGATAGTATATATTTTTTTAGCGCTTTAATACACAAAAGTCTTGACATTAAAAGGTCAAAGGTTTAAACTATTACTGTTAAATTGTTTTATAAAGGAGTTTTTGTCATGGCACTTAAAAATGAGTATTTAAAAAGTGTTTACGAAAAGGTAGAGAGCCGTAATGCCGGTGAGCCGGAATTTTTACAGGCTGTGCTTGAGGTTTTAGAATCTTTAGAGCCGGTTGTGGAACAAGATGATAGAATCGAGAAATGGGGCATTATGGAAAGAATAGTTGAGCCTGAAAGAATGGTTTCTTTCCGTGTTTCCTGGGTAGATGATAACGGAAAGGTTCATGTTAACCGCGGTTTCAGAGTTCAGTTTAACTCTGCCATTGGCCCGTATAAGGGTGGTCTTCGTCTTCATCCTTCTGTTAATGCTTCTGTTATTAAATTCCTTGGTTTTGAGCAGACCTTTAAAAACAGCCTTACCGGTCTTCCTATGGGCGGCGGTAAGGGTGGTTCAGACTTTGACCCCCGTGGCAAGAGCGATAACGAGATTATGCGTTTCTGCCAGAGCTTTATGACCGAACTTGCCAAGCATATTGGCCCCGATACCGACGTTCCTGCAGGTGATATTGGTGTTGGTGCCCGTGAGGTTGGTTATTTGTTTGGCCAGTATAAGAGGCTCCGTAACGAGTTTACCGGCGTTCTTACCGGTAAAGGTCTTTCTTATGGCGGTTCTCTTATCCGTCCCGAGGCTACAGGTTTTGGCGCAGTTTATTATGCAGCAGAAATGCTTAAGTCTTTCGGTGAAGATATTAAGGGTAAAACCTTTGCAGTTTCCGGTTTTGGTAACGTTGCTTGGGGTACCGTTAAAAAGGTTACCGAGCTTGGTGGCAAGGTTGTTACAATTTCCGGTCCTGATGGTTATGTTTATGACCCTGACGGAATTAATACCGAAGAAAAAATTAACTTTATGTTAGAAATGCGTGCATCCGGTCACGATATGGTTAAGGATTATGCCGATAAGTTTGGTGTAGAATATCACGCAGGGGAAAAGCCTTGGGGTGTTAAGGTTGATGTTGTTATGCCTTGCGCCACACAGAACGAGGTTAATGCCGAAGACGCTAAAAATATTGTAGCTAACGGCGTTAAATATTATGTTGAGGTTTCTAATATGCCTACAACGGCCGATGCTGTTGCATACCTTAAGGAAAACAAGGTAGTTATTGCTCCATCTAAGGCTGTTAATGCCGGTGGTGTTGCCGTTTCAGGACTTGAAATGAGCCAGAACTCTATGCGTTACAGCTGGACAGCCGAGGAAGTTGATGCAAAGCTTCACCAGATAATGACCAACATTTATAATACCTCTTATGCTGCTGCAAAGAAATACGGTATGGAGGGCGACCTTGTTGCAGGTGCCAATATTGCCGGTTTTGAAAAGGTTGCAGAGGCAATGATTGCTCAGGGTGTTGCTTATTAATTAAATAACAAATGCCCCCAATAGGGAGTTTTTGTTAAGCCGAAGAGAGTTGAGCCGAAAACAGCTCAACCCACTTCGGCTTTTTGTATTATGGGGGTTAATAAACAAGGCTTCCCAACAATGGAAAGCCTTGTTTGATGAACTATTTTTATACCTGCGGGGCGGAAGATTAAAGTAAGAAGTAATAGGTAGGAGTGAAGAGGTGAATTTTGGTCTTGTGCTTTTTTCGGTCTGTGGGGCATAACCAAGCTAAAACTGAAGAATTATACGTAATTGGATTAAACGGCGACTCGTTTATTTGAAAACCGAGTCGCCGTTACAGTCTATACCAACAATAAGAGGAAAATCTTTAAATTCTAACCTTTTGATGCTTTCGCAACCCAAATCTTCAAAGGCTATAACCTGTGAAGAGGTTATACACTTAGCGGCCAAGGCGCCGGCTCCCCCAATGGCACAAAGGTATATGGCACCGTTTTCAACAATAGCGTTTATAACCGCTTCGCTTCGTTGCCCCTTCCCTATCATACATAAAAGCCCCAAGTTTAAAAGGGTGGGGGAAAAGCTGTCCATTCGTCCGGAGGTGGTGGGTCCACAGCTTCCTATAGGCCTTCCCGGTGGCGCTTCGGTGGGACCTGCATAATAAATTGTGGCACCGTTTATGTTAAAGGGTAAGGGTTTATTTTCGTTTATAAAGTTTATAAGCCTTGCGTGGGCGGCGTCCCTTGCAGTGTATACTGTGCCGGAAAGCAAAATTTCGTCCCCGGCTTTAAGGGAGGGTATATACCCTTTAAGCTGTGAAGTGTTAATAGAAAGCTTAGCCATTGTTTTCACCGTTGTTTGAAGTAAAACCCTGTGATTGCTGTGAAATAAATATTTGGTTTTCGCCGTTTTCTATTTTATTTATCTGTGCTTCAAGACGGGCCTTTATGCCTTGTAAAGAATCGTTCATAAGGTCAACACTTTCAGAAAAGCGAAGCGCGGCGCCTGAAAGCTCTTCCTTAAGGGTAGAAAGCTTTTGGTCTACCTCACCGGCTACGGCAAGGCGTTGCTTAGATTCCTTTGCAATTTCTTTAGCACACTCTTCGGCACTTTTTAAAATTTCGGTAGCATTTTGTTTTGCCACAAGGTACATAGTGCCGATGCTGATACTTGTTTTTTCAATTTCTTCCTCTTTGCCTGTGTAATAATCAGCCTTTGCTTTTGCCTCTTGATATTGGGCTTCAAGCTGCTCTAGTTTTTGTTCAAGTAAGGCTACCTTTTCTTCTGCCAAAGCATTTGAAGCTTCAAGCTCTTTAAGTTTTGCAGAATTTTTCTTAGCGGCGGCTTCAATATATGCGTTTACTTCTTCCTTGTTGAAGCCGAATAGGGAGGTTCTGAATCCTGAAAATGCCAAAAGAATCACCTCTGTAGGTTGTTTTTTGTTTAGGGTAGAACGAATAATCTAAATCCGTTTTAAAAAGGCGAATTTTCGCTCATTCCACATTAAAATACTCGTAAATAAGATAGGATTTACTGCGTTTTGTGCCTTGACTGAACAAAAATCCGCACTTTTTAAAATCTTTGACCTCAAAGAGAGAAGATTTTGAGTGATTTTTATTCGAGTCAGGAGCAGCAAGGCTAACGCCTTGCAAAAATGAGTTGGGTAAAAAGCGCCTAAATATACCGCCTTGAGGCGGGTTTGAATTATTTGCTCTACCCTAATTTAAAATTATACCAAAAAAATATGTCGAATACAATAGTAAAATATTTTTAATTGATAAACTATGGCGTTTTTTTCGTTTTGTACTTGAATTGTTTACAAATAACTATTATAATTAAATATAATTATAGGTTTATTTTTACACAGGAGGGTGAGCTTTAAAAATGGCCGAAAAGGTTTTGCTTATAGTTAACCCGGTTTCAGGTAAAATTGCCCTAAAGCCAAGGCTGTGGCAGGTTGTTGAAAAGCTTTGCGCTGCAGGATTGGAGCCTACAGTTAAGTTCACCCAAAAAAAGGGTGACGCCGAAGAGTTTGCCAGAGCGTGTTCGGAAGAATACGGCCGAGTTATTTGTGCCGGTGGTGACGGAACTTTAAATGAAACAATAAGCGGCTTAATGAAAAACCCCATCTCACACACCTTGGGATATATACCGGTAGGAACCACTAATGATTTGGCTAACAGCCTTAACATTCCAAGAGATATATCAAAGGCAGTAGATAGCATTATAGAGGGCCATTACCATAGTATTGATATAGGCTCTTTTAATGATAAATATTTTAATTATATAGCCTCATTTGGCGCCTTTACAGAAGCTTCTTATAATGCGCCTCAAGAGGTTAAAAACACGTTGGGTCATGCGGCTTACCTTATTGAGGGGCTAAAAAGTTTGGGTAACATTGTTCCCTTACAGGTTAAATTTACCTTCGACGATAAAGTGTTGGAGGACCGTTTTATTTTTGCCGCCATTTCAAACACCACTTCGGTAGGCGGGCTTTTGAAGTTTGACGAAAATTTGGTAGCTATGAATGACGGCCTTTTTGAAGTTTTGTTGGTTAAGGAACCGAAAAATTTAAATCGCCTTCAAAAGATTATAGGCGAGCTTTTGTCTCAAAACTTTTCGCAAGATTTGGTTTCTCTTTATCATACCTCCAGCATTAAGGTTGAAACCCAGGAAAAATTAGAGTGGACATTAGACGGCGAACACCAATCGGGATGCGGTGAAGTTGTTATTAAAAATCTTCCCCACGCTGTTAAAATTATTGTTCCAAAAAAGAAATAAGGAGAAAATAATATGTTTACCCGTGATATTGGCATAGATTTAGGTACAGCAAATACCCTTGTTTGCATAAGGGGAAAGGGTATTGTTATGCGCGAACCTTCGGTTGTGGCTTACGAAGCAAGAAACGATATTGTTCGCGCTGTGGGAACCGAGGCTAAAGAAATGATAGGCAGAACCCCAGGCTCTATTTTGGCCGTTCGCCCTATTAAAGACGGTGTTATTGCCGACTTTGATGTTACTGCGGCTATGCTTAAAAAATTTATAAAACAGGCTCTTCACGGCTCAATTTTTACAAGAGTGCGTGTAATGATTTGTGTTCCGGTGGGGGTTACAGAGGTTGAAAGCCGCGCAGTTCTTAATGCCGCTGTTCAGGCCGGCGTAAGCGCAAATAATATTTGCCTTATACCCGAGCCTAAGGCCGCTGCAATAGGCGCAGGGCTTCCTGTGGAGGAGTCGGCCGGTTGTATGGTGGTTGATATTGGAGGCGGTACAAGTGAGGTTGCAGTGCTTTCTCTAGGTGATATTGTTACCGCCCAGTCGGTTCGTGTTGCGGGTGATAAGCTTGATGAAGCAATTATAAATTATATAAGAAAGACCCATAATATGCTTATAGGTGAGCGCACCGCCGAGCAGATTAAAATAGAGCTTGGCTCTGCAATACCCTTTGAGGGAGAGGGAAGTATGGAGGTAAAGGGGCGCAACCTGGTTGACGGTCTTCCCAAAAGCATTGTTATTACCGCTAAAGAGGTAAGAGAGGCCATGCAAGATACAGTTTCTCAAATAATAGATGCTGTGCGCCTGACACTCGAAAAAACACCTCCCGAGCTTTCGGCCGATATTATAGACAGGGGTATTACTCTTACAGGAGGTGGCGCCTTGCTTCGCGGCTTAGATAAGCTTATGAGCGATGAAACAGGCATACCTGTGTTTGTTGCCGATAACCCATTGGACTGTGTTGTTTTGGGAACGGCTAAGGAGCTTGAAAAAACGGATTTCACAGAAGACAGACATTATAAAAAATATCGTCATTATTAATTGGAGTTGAAAACACATGCGGTTTTTCTTTCGCAGCAGAAAATTTAAAATAATGTTGGGTATTACCGCCGGTGTTTTGGTGTTAGCATTGGTGAGCCTTTTTATAAAAAATTCTGTAATGCCGCAAAACAGCGTTATAGGGGCAATAACCACACGAATACAAAGCTATGCCACAGGTGTTTCTAATTGGTGTTCAGATATTTTTAAAAAAATGGGCGACAATGAAAAGCTGATGCTTGAAAATGCAGAGCTTAAGGCCCAAATTAACGACCTTAATTCTAAGCTTGTTGACTATCAGTCACTTCAGCAAGAAAATGAATTTTATAAAAAGTATTTAGAAATAAAAGAAAAAAACCCCGATTATGTTATGGAACCGGCAGATTTGATTTCACGAAATGCCGAGGACCCATACGGTTCGTTTGTTATTAACAAGGGAAGCCTTAACGGTGTTGCTCTTTATGACCCTGTTATTACAGAAGCAGGTCTTGTTGGTTATATAGGCGAGGTTAACCCCTCTTATTCTAAGGTTATTACAATTTTAGATGCAAATATTAAGTGCGGCGGAATGGACAAGCGCACTAAAGATGTTGGAATTGTGTCGGGCGAACTCACTGCAGCCGAAGCGGGAAAGACAAAAATGATAAATCTTCTTCGAAGCTCGGGTGTGGCGACGGGTGATTTTATTGTTACCCCCGGCGGTGAGGTTTTTCCCGAGGGTATTGTTATTGGTACAGTAGACAGTATTCATAATTCGAAAACAGATATATCTCTTTATGCAGTTATTACCCCGGTTGTAGATTTTAAAGAGCTTCGCGAGGTTATGGTTATAACCTATTTTTCCGGGCAGAAAGCTGAGGGTGGCGCCGCAAATGATTGACAATGTTGAAAAATATTCGGTGTGGCTATATTGTACTCTTGGTCTTAGTTGTTTTTTTCTTCTTATTTTTCAAAAAACACCCGGGCTCTCGCTCACCTTGGGAACGGCAACGCCCATGCTTTTAGTTCCCTTTGTGGTTGTAATATCCTGCTTTTTGAGGGAGTGGACAGGCTTTTTCTTCGGCCTTTTTTGCGGAATAGGTATGGATGTTTTTTTGGCAGGAAGCCGCTGTTTTAATACTATAGCTATGATTTTGGTGGGCACACTTGCAGGGCTTCTTTACCATTATATTTTTAACCGTAATATTAAATCGGTTATAATAGGCTCGATAATTTTTTCTTTCGGGTTTTGTTTTGCGCGATGGCTGTATCTTTGCGTTTTTACAGGCGATAGCTCGGCCTTTTTAATGCTGATAAGGTATGAAATACCATCGGCACTTTATACAGCCATTTTTATAATTCCTTTTTATTATTTTATTCGGTGGCTTACCAAACGCCATTTGGTTCACTAGTTTTTAGACAGATCTATGAAAAATACCATATTTGAAATCTAAGGAGGTGATACCCTTGCACGAAACATATTCTCAAATGGAAAAGCGTATTAAAAAAAGAGATAAGCGCCGAATGCTTATTATGATAATTGCAACCCTTTTAGCGTTTTCAATACTTGTGGGTCGCACCTTTGATTTACAGGTTGCTACGGCCGAGCGCTATACCGAACAGGCAAAGGGTATTACCACCGTAACAGCCCCTATAACGGCCCCAAGGGGTGAAATATTAGACTATTATGGCCGCCCTATTGCAACCAACCGCGAGGGATATAACATTGTTTTTAATTATGCAACCATAAACAAAGCAACCCTTAACGACACCGTTTTAAAGCTTATTAAGCTGCTTGGTGATGCCAGTTGGAGAGATGACCTGCCACTTAGTCTTGAGGCCCCATTTAGCTATACAGCCGAAGCGGACTCTTCTGAGGTTAAAAGGCTTATTTCTACTTTAGATATTGCCCACTATGCAACGGCTGAAAACTGTTTTGAAGAGATGGTTAAAAGGTATTCCTTAGAAGACCGCGACCCCGTGGTTCAGCGTTATATTATGGGTGTACGCTATACTATGGAAAGGTCTGGCTTTTCTGTTTCGGCACCCTACACCTTTGCCGAGGATGTAACTAACGATATTATGATTAAAATTTCTGAAGAGGCATATTACGGCGAAAACGGTGTGCTTATAAATATTGCTTCGTTCAGAGAATATTCGGCAGATTCGGTTGCCCCACATATTATAGGAAATGTTGGGCCTATATATGCTGAAGAGTGGGAAAAGTATAAGGAAAAAGGCTATTCTTATAACGACAAGGTGGGAAAAAGCGGAATAGAAAAGGTGTGTGAAGAACAACTTCGCGGAACTGATGGTGTTATGACCTATCACATTAATTCCAGCGGTATTATTCTTTCTTCAGAGGTAACAAAAGAACCCACCCCGGGTAATTCTGTTCGCCTTACTTTAGATAAAACGGTTCAAATTTCTGCCCAAAAGGCTTTGGCTAATACAATTAAGCAAATGAATTCAGATGAAATTTGGGCCAACGCCGGTGCGGCAGTAGCAGTTAATATAAAAACCGGTGGTATAATTGCTTCGGTAAATTATCCCACATACACCTATACCGACTATACTGAAAATTATGAAAACCTGGCTAAAGACCCTACAAAGCCGCTTTTCGACCGTGCCTTTAACGGCACATATCCACCCGGTTCAACCTTCAAACCGGCTGTTGCCTTGGCCGCTCTTGAAGAGGGCTCGGTTACCTACGACGAAGAGATTCGTTGTGTTGGAAGATATACCTATTTTAGCGATTATCAGCCAACCTGTATGCATATACACAGAAATATTTCTCTTATTCCTGCCCTTTCAAAATCCTGTAACTATTATTTCTTTGAGGTTGGAAGACGGCTTGGAATAACCAAAATGAATGAATATTGCCTTGCTTTCGGGCTGGGTGACTATACCGGGGTAGAGGTTAATGAGGGAAAAGGTGTTTTAGCCGGACCTGCAAGCCGTGGCGAATGGTATGAGGGTTATACTATTCAGGCCGCAATCGGTCAGATGGATAACGCCTTTACTCCACTGCAGCTTGCGGCTTATACCGCAACAATAGCCAATTCCGGTGTTCGTTATAAAACAACCCTTATTGATAAATACGTTAGCTATAATCAAGATAGGGTTATAGCAGAAAACCAACCTGAGGTGCTTAATAAGGTTAATATAAGCCAAGAGGTTTTTGATAAAGTTAAAGAGGGTATGCTTTCGGTTACTGAAGATGGTACCGGTAACAGAATATTCGGTGATTACCCAATTAAGGTTGGCGGAAAAACCGGTACAGCGCAGGTTACAGGCAAAAAAGACCATACCGTTTTCGTTGCCTTTGCGCCCTATGATAGACCCGAAATTGCCGTAGCCGTTATTATTGAACACGGTCAGTTCAGCACCTATAGCGGTGGACTGTTGAAATCTATTTTCGATTCTTACTTTTTTACAGAAAAGGCTGCCCAAGCTGAAACTCCGGCTTATGAGCTGTTACCTTAGAAATAAAAATATGTATATATATAAAGGGGAATGATTATGCTTTTTAAAAAAATATTGTTAATTATTACAGCTTTTTGTTTTACACTTGCCCTTAGCGGCTGTGGTGAAGCATCGACCGATAAAACAAGCAGTCAAAGTGCCCCATCTCATTCCGTAAACATTTTAGCCTTTGCCGAAAAAGGGGAAATACCTGAGGTACCTTTTGGTGTAGGTGCAAATGTGGCAGAGGTTAAGAGCGGCTTTAAAGACACTATAGAGCCGGGAAGCGAAATTGAGGACCTTATTATTGATGAGGGAGTTACCACCGTTTGGATGGATGGCGGAAATTCTATGTTTTGCTACGAAAAGGCTAACGAATCGGCAGGGGTGGGCGTTATTATTGCTAAGGAATATGCTTACGACCTTTCTCTTGGCGGTGTTTATACATTAGATGATGTAATTGAGGCTGTGGGTAGCGAAGAGTATACCAGAGCCGCAGCCACCGAGGCAGATGCTTTTTTTCTTCCTGTATTGCCTCAAAATGCTGAATGTGTCAGCTACGTTACGGGAAGCTATGTTTTAAGGTTTATTGCAATTGACGGTTATCTTTCATCGGTAACCCTTACCAACCCCACAGTGTGGAACTATTAAAATCACAACCTTGTTTTGCATTTAAATAAAAAGTGCCTGAAGAACCAATTTTTCTTCAGGCACTTTTTTACTTAGGTTGTTTTTTTATTATGGCTGTCAGAACGGTAATATCGTCGCTGTGGCCGTCGTTTCTTCGCCTTTTGGCGGCAAAAGCTATCTTATCGGCCAACTGTTGGGCTGTACCCATTTTAAATTCAGAAACCAAGGTTTTTATCCATTCGCACCCATCGGTGACAGCACCGTCAGACATCATTACAACTATGTCATTTTCCCCAAGCTGAACCGTAGCACTGTCAAATACAACATCTCTTAAAATCCCGGGTGGCAGGGCAGAGCTTTCAGCCTTGCCTATTTTGTTGCCACGGCGAATAACCGTAGGCGCCGCACCTGCTTTTTTTAGCACACAGCTTCCCGAAAACAGGTCTATTGCGGCTATATCTACCGTTGCCAGTGATTCGTCGGTAGATTTAAAAAGCATAGAGGAATTAATTATTTTAAGTGAACAGTCATATCCAAATCCGCTTGAAAGCATTTTCGCCATAAGGCCGGATACCATTGCAGAATCTACGGCCGCGCGTCCACCTGTTCCCATACCGTCAGACAAAATCATTATAAATCTTCCTTTGCCGTCACAAAAATATTTGAAACTGTCACCGCAAAGCTTACCCTTTTCTTCGGGTATCTGGCTGAAACCAACTTCAACGCAAAAATCAGGCCTTTCGCTTATAGAAATAAGGGCCTCATCATCACCCAAAGAAACCGAAGGTGTATCAAATTCCTTTTCACAGGCAAGGGAAAGGGCTTTTACTATTTCCATTTTGTTAATTTTGTGGTCAGAGGTTCCCTTAATGTGAATGTCGGCCGAAAGTCTGCCCTGTTTATCGACTGCGGTAACACAGGAAACTGTGTGAAACCCCAAATGCTTAAGTGTTAAAATTATATCTTCGGCCGCTTTTGGGTCGCTTTGAATTTCAAATCTGAATTCCTGGCATATATCATAAAGCATATTTGAAATAGCCGAAAATTGGTCGCTTATTACACCTCTTATTTCGCTCACCCTGTTGTCAGCCTTTTTCCGACTGTCAAATTCGTTGCACCGTCGGGATACCGATTCTTCAAAACGTTCATTTCTCAGACAGTTCATTTTAAGGGGCATATCCTCTTTAGGTATATTTGAGCGAACCCTACCCCAAATACGAAGTGTGTCTTCGGCGGTAATTTCTTTTGCTGTTTCCCAACAATGCTTTCTAAGACTGCACCCAACACAAACATCCTCTTCTATTTCGTTTAAGGTCTTTTCAAAGTCAGGAGCATTTATTTTTTTTAAATGGCCTGCCACCTGTTCTACCGTTGTAAAAATATCTCTAAGGGCCGATGCGGCAAATTCCAGCCTCATTACAAGGCTCCCCTTAATTGTGTCAGGGGGAGTGAGTTTTGGTTTTGGGGATAGAAGCCCCCTTAAGAAATTCCCAAAAGTTTTGGGAAGCATTAAAAAAATTCCGCCGCCTATGAGCGCTTCAAAAAATAGGCTCCAAATTCCAACCTGTTCGTTGTAAATTAGGGCCGAGGTGAGCGTGGCGGTTAAATATGCACCAACCATACCTAAATTGCCAAGGCGGGAAAAAAGGCCGGATATAAGTCCGCAAAAGGAAAAACAGGCCGAAATGCTATAAAGCTGAGTGTCGAAGAGTGAAAGCATAAAGCCTATAACACTTCCTGCAACGGCACCATAGGCCGACCTGCCAAACCTGGCGGCACAAAGTATAAATAAAACCGCACCGGTTCTGCCTAAATTTATCCCCAAAAAAGAAAAGCGGTAAAGTGAAAGAAGAATTATACCTGAAAAAACCAGAACGGCTACGCTCTGCGCAATATCAAGCCCGTATGAAAGAGAGGGCACAATTTTAAAAGCAATACATATAAAATATGCTGCACCAAAAGCAAGTAGGGCCTGTCCTATATTAAAAGCCAAGCTTTGTTCATAAGAAACCCCCATTATAATGCCAACAACCAAAAGTACACTAAAGGCCAAAAGCCCCGAAAAAAGCGGAGCCTTTGCCAGTCTGGTATTACCCAAGATGAATTTTACGGCAGCTACGGCAAAAAGGGCGGCTATATAAGCAAAGCCACCCTTTGTTATGAAAAGAAGATATCCAATAGCCGAGCCAAACGCAGCGGCCGGTATGTATTTTTTCGGCACTCCGCTTATAAAAGCAATGCCAAACGGCAAATATCCGTCAAATACAGCAGCAGTAGAGCATAAAAATGCCGAAACTAACATTAAAAAATGAAGCACAAACCCAATTTGCTGATTTTCCTTACTATTTATATTTCTAAAAATATTATTCAAAATCATCACCTTCCTAAAGCATTTTAGCAGAAGAAGGTGAAAATCTTTGTAACAATGCAGTGGGGTTTTAAATGTCTTTTTGGTGCAAAAAGTCGGTATAAATGTTTTTGGGGCAGTTTTCGGGTGAATATTGCCAAAAGCTAATGTGGTCGTCTTTATAAAAATATTCTTGCTTATTTTTGTTGTGACCCGGAAAGCTGTCAATAATAATAAGCTTAATCTTCATTTTTTCGGGTATAATGCTTTTAATAAACACTCCGGCGGTCATACCGGGTAAAACACCGTCCTTAGGCTCGGCAAGACCTGCCAGGTTGGGCGCAAGTTCTACAAAAATGCCATAGCTTTCTTTAGAGCGAACTATTCCCGAAACGGTCATACCCTCTGAAAACAAGGCGGCATTTTCTTCCCAGGTGCCTAAAAGCTCTTTGTGGGAAAGAGTTATTTTACCGTCATCATCAACCGATTTTATAATTACTTTTATAACTTCGCCTACCGAAAATCTGTCAGAGGGGTGGGCTATTCTTGATACCGAAATTGCATCTATGGGAAGCAGGGCAATAACACCACAACCAATATCACAAAAGGCACCAAATTTTTCTAAGTGTGTTATTTTGGCAGTTATAACATCGCCACAGGTGTAATTTTCTAAAAAGTGCTCTAAAAATTTCTTTTGCGCCTTAGTTCTGGAAAGTCTTGCAATTAGCTTTCCATCACTGTTATATGTAAGCTCTTCAACCATAAAGCAAACCGGTTTACCAACCTTTGAAATAAGTGCAATATCTCTGGTTTTGCCCTCGGCTATTCCAATAGCGCCTTCTGTTCGGGGTATAATACCCTTAATACAGCCCAGGTCTACAAAAAGGTTATGCTCACTGTCACAAAGCGTGACGGTTGCCTCTAAAATTTCTCCCGAGCTTTTGGCGTCGGCTAACCTTGTTGGAGTATAATTGGTTATTGTTTTTTCTTCACTTAAGGAATAAAATCCTTCGGGTGTAAATTGTTTATTAAGCGGCATAATAGTCCCTCGTTCTTTTTTGTTCTAAAACATACTATGCTTATTTCTCTTTAAAAATGTATAATATTGAAAAATTATGTGCTCTGTGATAAAATATTAAACATAGTAAATAGTTAATTTTTTGGAGGAAATATTATGTTTGTCGCAATAATTACCGGCGCCTCTTCGGGCATTGGAAGTGAGCTAGTAAGGCTTATTGGGAAATATATAAAAGTAGATGAAATTTGGGCAATAGCCAGAAGAAAAGACCGACTCGAAAGCCTCGCGGTAGGAGAAGGCATTAAACTTAGGGCAATACCCCTAGACCTTAGCAATTCTAAAAGTTTTAAAGAGGTTGAAAAGCTTTTAAAAAATGAGAATAAAAAGGTAGAGGTTCTTATAAATTGCGCCGGCTACGGTAAGTTTGGAGCTTATAGTGATATTGATTTTGACAGTGAGCTTGGTATGATTGACCTTAACGCAAAGGCCTTAGTGGGAATGACACGAACTGTTTTACCATTTATGAATGAGGGGGCAAAAATTTTGCAGGTATGCTCAATATCCTCTTTTCAGCCTTTGCCTCTCGCTAATGTTTATGCCGCTACAAAGGTGTTTGTATTAAACTATTCAAGGGGATTGTCGGTTGAGCTAAAGCCTAGAAAAATAACCGTAACCGCCCTTTGCCCCGGTTGGGTTAATACCGATTTTTTTGAAACCGCTACCAACACGAAAAACCCAAAGGCAGTTACAAAATACACCTTTATGCAAACCCCCGAAAGGGTTGCAAGACAGGGTCTTTCAGCAATGAAAAAGGGCAGACTCACCTCTATTGTTGGTTTTCAAAATAAACTGCTTTATGTTATGGGTAAAATTTTGCCCGTAAAGCTAATTATGAAAGTCTGGCTTTTAACACAAAAAGGTTAAGCGCGTGGCGCTTAACCCAATTCCGTATAAGATTTTGGGTTTAACTTAGCTTTTGCCCCGCAGACAAAAAATAGTTTACAAAATAAGGCTTCTCCGTTTTTGCGGAGAAGCCTTTAAACATATTAGAAATTTTTACAGCTTATAAAGCATATCGCCGTAGGTGGGAAGTGGCCAATATTTTTTAGAGGTTATAAGCTCTAAGCAGTCAGCCGTTTCGCGAACACGGGCCATTTGAGGAATAACTTCATCTCTGTAAAGCTCTGCTTTTTCCTGGAAAGAAGAAATATCATTGGCCTTTACAATAAGTTCTTCTAAAAGCTCATTATGATCATAAAGGCGGTTGGCAAGGCAGGACAGCTTTTCAATAAGCTTTTCTTCATAACTGCAAATGGCATTCTTACAGGCCGCCTTACTTGCGTTAGCTGTAGCTGAAAGCTCACCAATATAGTTTGTAACGGCAGGAATAATATATTTAATACACATATTAGCCATTGTTGCCGCCTCAATGTTAGAAACCTTACAGTAGTTCTCTATTAAAATATCATAGCGAGAACGCATTTCAGTTTCGGTGAACACCTTGTGGTCGGTGAAAAGCTTAATATTTTTCTCGCTTATCATTCTGGGCAGACAGTCGGGGGTGGTGCGAAGATTATCCAGTCCTCTTTCCTCGGCCTCTTTTATCCAAGCATCGTCATAACCGTTGCCGTTGAATATAATTCTCTTATGTTTCTTTATGGTATCCCTTATAAGGCGGTTAAGTGCATTATTAAAGTCGTCTTTTTCAGCCTCTAAAATATCTGCAAATTGCTTTAAGGCCTCGGCAACCGCAGTGTTAATAACGGTGTTAGCGTCAGAAATAGACTGGCTGGAGCCTATCATTCTAAACTCAAACTTATTGCCGGTAAAGGCGAAAGGAGAGGTTCTGTTTCGGTCGGTTGTATCCTTGGGGAATGGGGGAAGAACGTGAACGCCAATCTTCATTTGGTTTTCTTCGTGACCGGCATATACAGTGTTGTTTTCAATAGCCTCTAAAATTCCTGTAAGCTCGTCACCAAGGAACATAGAAACAACAGCAGGGGGTGCCTCTAATGCACCAAGCCGGTGGTCGTTGCCTGCACCTGCGGCCGAAATTCTAATCATATCCTGATATTCGTCAACTGCCTTTATAACGGCGCAAAGGAAGGTTAAAAACTGTGCATTCTCTTGCGGAAGTTTTCCCGGCTCTAAAAGGTTAACGCCGGTATCGGTGGAAAGGGACCAGTTGTTGTGCTTACCGCTTCCGTTAACACCGTCAAAGGGCTTTTCGTGAAGAAGACAAACCATATCGTGACGGTTGGCAACCTTTTTCATTATTTCCATAGTAAGCTGATTATGGTCAGCCGCAATGTTTGTAGTGGTGAAAATGGGGGCTAACTCGTGCTGTGCAGGAGCGGCTTCGTTGTGTTCGGTCTTTGCAAGAATACCAAGCTTCCAAAGCTCCTCGTCTAAATCCTTCATAAAGGCCTTAACCCTCGGCTTTATTATGCCGAAATAATGGTCATCCATCTCTTGACCCTTAGGTGGCATTGCACCAAAAAGGGTTCTTCCGCAATACATAAGGTCGTTTCTTTGGCTGAAGTATTTTTTGTCAATAAGAAAATATTCCTGTTCGGGGCCTACTGTTACAACAATATTTTTAACATCGTCATTACCGAAAAGACGAATAACACGCATAGCCTGGCGGTTAATTGCCTCCATTGAACGAAGCAAGGGGGTTTTCTTATCTAAGGATTCACCGCCATATGAACAAAAGGCGGTAGGAATACAAAGGGTGCTGTCTTTAATGAAAGCATAGGAGGTAGGGTCCCAAGCGGTATAGCCTCTGGCCTCAAAGGTGGCTCTAAGACCACCGGAGGGGAATGAGGAGGCATCTGGCTCACCCTTAATAAGCTCTTTGCCCGAAAACTCCATAATAACGCCGCCGTCATCGGTTGGGGCAATAAAGCCGTCGTGCTTTTCGGCAGTTACTCCGCTTAAGGGCTGGAACCAGTGGGTATAGTGGGTGGCACCTCGCTCAATTGCCCAGTCCTTCATTGCACTGGCAACGCTACTGGCAACGGCAGGGTCCAAGGATTTTCCGTTTTGAATGGTTCTTTTCAGAGCCTTATATGTTTCTTTTGGTAACTTTTCGCGCATGGTGGCATCGTTAAAAACAAGGCTGCCGAAAATTTCGTTTACATGACTCATAATAATGAGAACCTCCCGAAATGGGTAATTTTTTTAACCTTAAAAAAAGTATACTATTTTTAAGGTTTTTTGTCAACAAAAGGCTGAGTTTTTTATTAAAATTTGAATGTTTTAAATCTTTTTAGGTTATTGATTTATAAAATAAAGTAAAAACCATTGTGGTTTTAGTTAACTTGGCGACGGTTATTAATTAAAAAACAGAAAAATACAGGAAACCAAATTTGTGTTTTCGGACAAATATAAAGAAAGTTTATGTTATGAGTTAAATGGCCGGTTATATATAATATATGTGAAAGAATATAGGAAAGTTACGCAACTTATCGTTATTGTTAATTATTTAACAAAGTTTTGTGTAGAAAGGCTCGAATAAGGGCGTTTTTTATAAATAGTTTGTTAACATTTTAACAATCCTATTGACATTTGAGAAGCAAGGGCATATAATGGTAATAATCTTCGTTTTAGCAATGTGAACTGATAAATTTTGTTTATTTTTATATTGGTTTTCGGCTTAAATCGAATTAAATTATTATACGGTAATTCCGTTATTATTGGAGGAAAAGAAAATGGCAAGAGTTTATAATTTTAGTGCAGGTCCTTCTATGCTTCCCGAAGAGGTATTAAAGGAAGCCGCAGCAGAAATGTTAGATTACAAGGGTAGCGGACAGTCTGTTATGGAAATGTCTCACCGTTCTAAGGAATATCAGGCTATTATTGATGAAACCGAAGCAGACCTTAGAAAGCTTATGGGTATCCCTGATAATTATAAGGTACTTTTCTTACAGGGCGGTGCTTCTTCCCAGTTTGCAATGCTCCCCTTGAACCTTTTAAATAAATCCGGCAAGGCAGATTTTGTTATTACCGGTCAGTGGGCCAAAAAAGCATATAAAGAGGCTGCCCGTTATGGCGAGGCAAATGTTGTTGCCTCCAGTGAGGATAAAACCTTCTCTTATATTCCGAGGCTTGACCCCACAACCTTTACTAAAGATGCCGACTATTTTCATATTTGTATGAACAATACCATCTATGGCACAAAGTTTAAAGAGCTACCCGATACCGGTGATGTTCCTCTTGTTGCAGATATTTCAAGCTGTATGCTTTCCGAGCCGGTTGATGTTAAAAAGTTTGGTGTGCTTTACGGCGGCGCTCAGAAAAACGTAGCCCCTGCCGGTCTTACCATAGTTATTATTCGTGAAGACCTTATTGGTAATGCTAAAGAGTTTACCCCCACAATGTTTAACTATGCAACCCACAGCGAAAACGGTTCTATGTTTAACACACCACCTTGCTATACAATTTATATTGCAGGTAAGGTTATCAAATGGATAATTAATAAATTCGGCAGCCTAGAGGCAATGAAAGAGTATAACGAGAAAAAGGCAGCCATTCTTTACAACTTCTTAGATAATAGTAAGCTTTTCAAGGGCACCGTTGTTGCTGAGGACCGCTCTTTAATGAACGTTCCCTTTGTTACAGGTGATGCAGATATGGACGCTAAATTTGTTGCTGAGGCTAAGGCCGCCGGTTTTGTAAACCTTAAGGGTCACCGTAGCGTTGGCGGTATGCGTGCTTCAATTTACAATGCAATGCCTATTGAGGGTGTTGAAAAGCTTGTAGAATTTATGGCAGAGTTTGAAAAAAATAATATTTAAGGCGGAGAAAGAAATGAAAGCAATTAAAACCTATAATAAAATAAGCAAAACCGGTCTTGCGGTTTTAGATAAGGGCGGATACACCTACGGTGACGAGGTTGAAAATCCCATTGGTGCGGTTGTTCGTTCGGCCTCTTTACACGATACCCAGTTCCCCGAAAGTCTTCTTGCAATAGCAAGAGCAGGTGCCGGCACTAACAATATTCCCATTGACCGTTGCAGTGAAGACGGCATAGTTGTATTTAACACACCCGGTGCTAATGCTAACGCAGTTAAAGAGCTTGTTATTGCCGGTTTGCTTATATCCTCACGCCGCATTATTCCTGCTACACAGTGGGCACAGGGTCTTAAAGGCAACGGTGCCGAAGTTGGCAAGATGGTTGAAAAGGGCAAAAGTGCCTTTGGCGGTCCCGAAATCAGCGGGAAGAGCCTTGGTGTTATTGGCCTTGGCGCCATTGGTGTTCGTGTTGCCAATGTCGCAAACCATTTGGGTATGAAGGTTTATGGTTACGACCCTTATCTTTCTGTTAATGCCGCTTGGAGCCTTACCCACAATGCTATTCACGCTATTGATATTAAAGAAATTTATGAGAAATGTGATTATATTACAATTCACGTTCCCCTCACCCCCGAAACAAAGGGCTTTATTAACGCTGAGGCTATTGCCGCAATGAAGGACGGCGTAAGAATTCTTAACTTCTCACGTGCTGACCTTGTTAATTCTGACGATGTTATTGCCGCCCTTGAAAACGGAAAGGTTGCAACCTATGTAACCGACTTCCCCACAGATGAGGTTTTGGGCCGCGATGGAGTTATTGCTATTCCTCACCTTGGTGCCTCTACACCCGAATCTGAGGATAATTGTGCTAAAATGGCCGCAGAGCAGTTGGCAGATTATATTGAAAATGGTAATATTACCAACTCGGTTAATCTTCCCAATATCAGTATGCCCCGAAGCACCGACATTCGTGTTTGCATTATTCATAAGAATATTCCTACCATGCTGACACAAATTACCCAGACAATGGCTAAGGATAATATTAATATTGAGAATATGCTTAATAAATCTAAAAATGAATATGCATATACACTTCTTGACATTACCGAATGCGACCGCGAAAGAATTGAGGCTGACCTTAAGGCTATTGACGGCGTTATTAAGGTAAGATTGGTGTGAAAATGGCCAAGACGTATACGAGAAAGGATATTTTAGGGTATGTTAGGGCAATAAGAATGCTTACAGCCCTCTGCCTTGTTTTAGCAATAACCTGTGTAGTGCTTTCTGTGCTTTTGGCTAAAAAGCCTAAGGGAACTCCTGTTAATCCTTCAATAGATTCCGGTTCTAATGTGACAACATCTTCTGCGCCGGCCAAGGATAAAGAGGCGGCCGCCCTTGCAAAAGACCTGGAAAATTGGAACTTGGTTTTGGTTAATGCAAAATCACCTCTGCCCGAGGGTCACAAGATAGAAACAGAGGCTATTGCTTCTGCCTATGCAAGGGATAAGGGAATGTCCTTTGACAAACGGGCGGTTGACGCGCTAAACCAAATGTGTGCCGCCGCGGCTAAAGACGAAATCACTCTTCTTGCAATTTCAAGTTATCGCCCCCATGAAAGGCAACAGGTGCTTTTTGACCGAGAACTGAATGAGGTTAAGGCTGAAAATCCAGGAATAAGTGAGGAAGAGGCTAAGAAAAAGGCCGCAACAGAGGTGGCTTTTCCCGGAACAAGTGAGCATGAGCTGGGTCTTGCAGTAGACCTTAACTCGGTTGAGCAAACCTTTGAGCACACAAAACAATTTACCTGGCTTTCTCAGTATGCAAACGATTATGGCTTTGTTCTTCGCTATCCTAAGGATAAGGAAGCTATAACCGGAATTATTTACGAGCCTTGGCATTATCGCTATGTGGGTGTAGAACACGCCAAAAAAATGACAGCTCTTGATATGTGCCTTGAAGAATATATTGATTATTTAAAAGAAAACAAATAAGTTTTAATTAAATTAAAGCAATAACCTGCCGTTAACATCAGTTTGCGGCAGGTTTTATTCATTTTGTTTGTTTTTTGAACAAAAAAATTAAAAAAACTGAAAAAATTTAGTTGAAAATTACAAAAAAGTATGGTACAATTTTTTTAGTTACTAAAGTTTTGTGGTGCAAAACTAAAAATAAACCTATTTTAACGTAAAGGGGTCTTGGTTATGAAACAATTCACAACGAAAAATATTAAAAATTTGGCTTTGCTCGGTCATGCAAACTCCGGCAAAACCACAGTTGCCGATGCTATTATTTATGCCTGCGGCGGTAACGACCGCATTGGTAAAACAGCAGATGGCAGTTCTGTTATGAATTATGACCCTGAAGAGAAAAAGAGAGGCACCTCCCTTATTACATCAGTCTATCCCGCTGTTTGGAATAATACTAAAATTAATTTGTTAGACGCACCCGGCCTTTTTGATTTTGCCGCAGGTGTTAGAGAGGCGCTAACAGCCGCCGAATCGGCTCTTATTGTTCTTTCAGGTAAGTCGGGCCTTACCGTTGGTGCAGAGCAGGCTTTTGAACTTGCAAAGGAATATAAAAAACCGGTAGCCTTTTTTGTTTCTAAGTTAGATTCAAACCATGCCCATTTTTACAGAATAGTTTCTATTTTGGCCGGTCATTATGGTGCAGTTATCTGCCCCGTTTTTGTTCCTGTTTGTGAGGGTGACCACGTTGTTTCTTATGTTAACCTTATAAATGGCAAGGGCTATACCTTTGACGGCCTTAAGGCCACAGAGGTAGAAGCAGTTATGGATGATAATGTTACGGCTATGCGTAGTATGATGGTTGAGGCTGTTGCTTCGGCCGACGAAGAGCTTATGGATAAATATTTCTCAGGCGAAGAATTTACCGAGGCCGAAATTATTTCAGGCCTTAAAAAAGGTATGCTGAGTGGCGAAATTTGTCCTGTTTTTAGCGGTGTGGGTCAGTTAGGCCATGGTATAGTACCTATGTTAGACACCCTTTGCGAAATATTGCCGTCACCAGATGAGGTAAATGCCCAGTGTGATGCTACTGCCGATACAGCCGCCCTTGTGTTTAAAACCATTGCCGACCCATTTGTTGGTAAGCTTTCATATTTTAAGGTCCTTAAGGGAGAACTTAAAGGCGATATGAAGCTTAAGGTTGGCCGTACAGGTAATGAAGAAAGACTGGCTAAGATTGCTTACATATGCGGCGCAAAGCAAGAGGATACACCTGTTATTACTGCCGGTGATATTGGTTGCGCTACCAAGCTGGGTGATGTTATAACCGGTGATGTTCTTTATACAGGCGCCTCAGTAGAGGCAAAGGCAGTTGCTTTCCCGGCACCAAGCCTTTCTATGGCGGTTTACCCCAAGAAAAAGGGCGACGAAGAAAAAATTGCTTCGGGTCTTATGCGCCT
The DNA here is from genome assembly GCA_017410605.1 of Clostridia bacterium. Taxonomy (GTDB): domain Bacteria; phylum Bacillota; class Clostridia; order Oscillospirales; family Acutalibacteraceae; genus UMGS1279. Next base: position 25,472 of record JAFQQN010000012.1, on the reverse strand, counting down.
TGCCGAAGAAGACCCAACCGTTACTTTTGCCATAAACAAAGAAACCAAGGAATCTATTCTTTCGGGTCTTGGCGAACAGCATTTAGATGTTATTGTTTCTAAGCTTAAGACTAAATTTGGTGTAGAGGTTGAGCTTAAAACACCTGCAGTAGCCTACAGAGAAACCATTAGAAAATCTGTTAAGGTTCAAGGAAGACATAAAAAGCAGTCGGGTGGACACGGTCAATTTGGTGACGTGTGGATTGAATTTTCACCTTGTGATAGCGAGGGACTTGTTTTTGAAGAGCAGGTGTTCGGCGGCGCTGTTCCCAAAAACTTCTTCCCTGCAGTTGAAAAGGGACTGCAGGATTCTATGGCTCATGGTGTTCTGGCCGGTTACCCAATGGTTGGTGTTAAGGCAGTTTTGGTTGACGGCTCTTACCACCCGGTAGACTCTTCTGAAATGGCATTTAAAACCGCCGCAGGTATTGCTTACAGAGAGGGTATTCCCAATGCCGGCCCCACAATTTTAGAGCCTATTGGCACCCTAACTGCAACTGTTCCCGACGATAACCTAGGTGATGTTATTGGCGACATTAATAAGCGCCGTGGCCGCGTTATTGGAATGAACCCCATAGCCGGTCATCAGCAAGAGGTTATGGCAGAGGTGCCAATGGCTGAAATGGGCGATTTTTCTACAGCTATGCGCTCTATTACACAGGGCAGAGGCTACTTTACTTTAGAATTTGCAAGGTATGAAGACGCCCCCGCACCCGTTCAGCAGAAAATTATTGAAAAGGCAAAGGCTAACCAGTAATTTATAATTATATAGCCAAACGGCTGAGCTTCATTTGATGCTCAGCCGTTTTCATTCAAATAGGTTATTATTTTGTTTTTTAAGAATTTTATAGCTTTCAAAAAGTTCATAAGGTTCTTTATAAGCATTGCGGTAAACTTCAATTAAAAAAGCGCCTTTATAATTTTTTTGGGCAAAGAGTTCAAATAGGCCCCTAAAATTAAAACCGCCATTGCCGGGTAAAAGGCAGTCACCGCCTACACCGTGGTCGCTAATGTGAACGTGGCAGATGTTTTCTCCCATAGAATCTATAATTTCGGTTACTGTATAACCGGCGCGAATGCATTGTTTAATATCCAGAGTGAAATTCGCAAGATGACCTAACTGATTATTCATTTCCCTTAAAAACTCTGGGTCGGCTGAGCGGTAGCCGTTTACATTTTCCTGGCAAAGGGTAACGCCAAAGGATTTAGCCTTTTCTGCTAAAATGCCAAAGCGTTCACAGTATTCCTCCACCGAAAGCTTACCGTTTGGGCGGTCGCCGTGAAGATTAATAAATTTCGCTCCAAGGCTGGCGGCAGTTTCGAAATAATGGTTAAAATCATCTTGTGCCTGGTCGAAACGTCTGGTATATTCAGAAAAAATCATATAAGGCTCTGCAAAAGAGAGCATAGGGTGTAGGGCGGTAATATTTATGCCATAGCTTTCTTTTATATTTGCTGCAAGGTCGGTAAAATAATTTTTTCGCTCAATATCCGAATTATAAAAAATTTCGGTAGCGGTTACCCCTTGCTTTGCAATTTCTTCTAAAGCAATTTCTGTTTCTAGCGGGTAAAGACTGGCAGTAGAAATTCCTAACTTCATTTTAATCCTCCCAAGGGGTCGGCAAATATTGTTTGGTTGGTGGTGTAAATAACCATTCCCGGCTTGGCACCGGCCGGTTTTTTTACATACTTAACGGGGGTGTAGTCTACAGCAACCTGGTTAGACTGTGAAGCTTTAGAATATTTTGCGGCAAGACAGGCGGCAAAATATAGCACATCATCGGGTGGTTTTTTCCCCTGTGTAAAAAGAATAACGTGAGAGCCGTGAATATTTTTGGTGTGGAACCATAAATCAGTTTTACTTGCGGTTTTTAGGGTTAGTTGGTCGTTTTGCAGATTATTTCGGCCTACGAGAATTTTAAATCCGTCTTTTTCAAACTCCATAGGCTTTGCGCCTTTTTGGGGTTTTGACCTGCCTTTTCTTTTGGCAATATAACCATTTTGGCTTAGTTCTTCTCTTATTTGACCAAGCTCGGCCGGGGATTGGGCAGATTCCAGTGAAAAAAGCACCGACTGCAAATATTCTGTTTCTTCAAAACAGTCTTCAATAAGTTTAACAAGGGTTTGACTTGCGGTACAAGCTTTTTTATATTCCTTAAAATATTTAGCGGCATTAGCGGCGGGGGAAAGGGCGTTGTTTAAGGGGATTTTAATCTCTTTACATTCGGGGTCATAGTAGTTTTGCACGGTTATAGAAGAGGCCCCTTTTTCTATTTGATAGATGTTGGCCTTTATAAGCTCTCCAAAAATTCTGAGTTCCTCACGGTTTTCAGATTTTTTAAGCTCGGCTTGTCTGAGGCTTAGCTTTTTTTCATTTCTTGTAATAAGATTTTTAACAAGCCTTAAAAGGTCACTTTTGGCCGAATTAATTCTTCGGTTATGCTCTTTTTCTTTGTAAAAGCTTTCTAAAAGCTCTGAAAAGCTGTTAAAGGCCTTCAGGGTGAACATTTTTCCGTATTGTTTAATGGGAACAAAAGAAAAATCTTTAGGGGTGCCGTCCTCTTTTAAAATCATATATGCTGTGCCTTTACCCTTAGCGGTGGATTTATATTTTTTAAGGGTTTGTAGTAAGCCTTGCGGTGTGGCATCACTGCAAAGGGCATTGCAGTCCCCTGTAGTTTCAAGAGCAATCTCACGGCATATAAGGGGAGAAACACCGGCAATGTTTTTAAGTATAGCATCTGCCAGAGGAATATCTTTTTTTATAATTTCTTGTGCAGCAACGGTAAGGTCACCCTCTAAAAAATCAACCCTACCGTCGGTTTCGGGGAATGTGTAAACCGCACCCGGAATAACTAGTCGGCCACCCGCCTCAATATCGCTTCTTCTGGCACAGTCAATAACCTTGCCGTCGTTGTTTACAAGAATAAGGTTTGTTTTATGGCCGGTAAGCTCGGTTATAAGGCTATACTGAACACGGTCACCCATTTCGTTAGTAGAAATAATGTTAAATATAACTATCCTTTCACTGCCAAATCCGGTGACTGAAACAACCCTACCAGAACACAGGTGCTTTCTTAAAAGCATACAAAGCATTGGGGGAGAGGCCGGGTTGTCAAAGCTTTGTTCGGTAAAGGAAAGGCGCGGTGCTTCGGGATTTATAGAAATATAAAGCTTAAAGTTTTTGCCCTTTCCACGAAGTGAAAAAACAAACTCGTTTTTATCGGGCATATGAATTTTATCAATATGGCAGTCTACTGCTAAGGAAAGCTCGTTTCTAAGACAGTTTAAAAAGGCGCCGTCAAGGGGCATTTGTTACACCTCGGTTTTTTCGTTTTCTGTGTTGGTGGAAGAAACTGCATTGGGTTTGCGGCGGTGTTGTCGCTTAGCGTTTGCGGCAGGATATTCTGCTAAAAGCTTTTGCCACTGCTCTTCGGTTATATTATCTGCAAGAACATTATATTTACTGTATATTTTTTCTGCAATTTCATCAGTACCCTTTTTGTCTAATACCTTTTGGCGAATACCTATAGTACCGCATACAGCAAGGCTTATAATTATTAGGCAAAGTGGTAATAAGTGCCTGAAAATAAAGGGAGCAAAGGTTCCGCCCTCAATGTGCTGTGACATACTGTTATAGCAGACAATTATTAAAAGAACCGACGGAACAACCCCAAAGCAAACGGAGGGTATGTATTTTTTATAGCTTATAAAAAATACAGACGGAATAACAAAGGCCGTTAACAAAAGGGTAGAATAAGCATTGCTTCTTATGGCTGGAATTTGCTGGGCTTGTTGCCCGTTGGGATTTTCAAGATACGAAAGGTTAACCGAAAGCTGAATAAGATTGCTAACAGCAGATAAAAGGCACATAACAACAGCCCATGCAAAGGCAATGTAAAAAACTACAGCAAAAAATTTATAAAGGCCACCCTCGGTTTTTATATAGTGTATTCCTAATCTTTCTTGTTTTTGGCGAAGCATTGAAAGTAAGGCTATATCGGTTTTGGTAGGCTTCAAACAAATCATTCCCTTTTTCTTTTTTTATATATAATATCATTTTTATCTGCCTTTTTCAACTAAAACCGTTGCTAATTTAAAATATTTAATGTATAATAAAAATAATATTTCCTTACAGAAGGTGATTGTCATGATGGGACCTCCACCAGGTGCTTTCAACAAAAAATATATGGAAAAGCCGCCCAAAAGTATAAAAGAACTTCCGGGTTTTTTATTAAGGCTTGTAAAGGGTTTTTTCAGCCGACTGTTTTACATATTTCGCCTGGTGTGGGATACTGCCCCATGGATACTTTTTGTTATGCTTTTAATTTCGGTTTTACAGGGTGTTTTGCCGGTGGCTACTGCTTATGTTGCCTCGCGTTTAATCAATCTTTTAACACAGGCGATTATAGCCCTTGAAAACGGCACAACAGTATCCTTTGCCGTAATTTTCGGAACGCTTCTTTTACAGTTTGCAACCATTTTTTCTCACAGCATCTTGAGTCATATTAATACGGTGGTTACCCGTGTATCGGGTGAAAAGGTTACAAACTACGTTAAAACTATGATTATGAAAAAAGCAAAAACCGTTGACCTTAAAAGTTTCGACAAGCCCGAATTTTACGAGCGGCTTGAAAATGCTGAGCGTGAGGCGGGTATGCGCCCTATTCAAATTTTACACGCCACCTTTACAACGGTAAGCTCGGTTATAAGTATGCTATCCTTTGTGGCTATTTTACTTGCAATCAGCCCCGCCGCGCCACTTTTAATAATTGCTCTTTCTGTACCCTCGGCTATTGTAAGTATGATATACCGCAAAAAGGCCTTTTCTTATGTTCGTTTTCATTCTAAAGACCGTCGTCAGCTAAACTATTATTCTTCTTTAATGACAAATAAGGATATGGTTAAGGAGGTTAGAATTTTTGGCCTTTCAGACCTTTTTATAGTTCGTTACGGTGAAATATTCAAAAGGTATTTTAAGGGTCTTAAGGGTATTTATATTAAAGAAAGTGTATGGAATATTATAGTTTCCCTTTTATCTAATATTGTTAACTGTTTGCTTTTCTTATTTGTTGCATATAAGGTGTGGAAGGGTCAGTTGCAGCTTGGTGACTACACCCTTTATACAGGTGCCTTAAATTCTATAGCTGCGGGTATTTCGGCTCTTATCAGCACAACCGCAACAATTTATGAGGGTACCCTTTTTATAGACAACCTTATAACCTTTATGAAAGAAAAAACTACAATTTTGCCTAAGACCGAAAAACCATTAGAGGTTAAAAGGCATATTCCCCATAAAATTGAGCTTAAAAATCTTTCCTTTAAATATCCCGGTACTGATAGGTTTGTTATTAAAAATATGAATGCAGTTATAGAAGCGGGAAGCACAGTGGTTTTGGTTGGTCTTAACGGTGCTGGAAAAACCACACTTATTAAGCTTATTACAAGGCTTTACGACCCAACCGAGGGCGAAATTCTTCTTGACGGGGTTAATATTAAAGAATATAAAGTGGAAGAGCTTTATAAAATATTCGGCATTATTTTTCAGGATTTTGGAAAGTATGCCACCACTGTTACAGAAAATATAGCCTTTGGTAATGTTGAAAAAGCCGTTTCAATGGAAGAGGTTGAAACAGCCGCAATGCAAAGTAATGCCGCCGATTTTATTGAAAAATTACCAAATGGCTTTGACACCGCCCTTATGCGGTATTTTGAAGAAAACGGCATAGAGCTTTCAATCGGACAGTGGCAAAAGTTGTCTGTAGCCAGAGCATTTTACGGCGATTCAGACATACTTATTTTAGATGAGCCTACCGCTTCTTTAGATGCTATTGCCGAGCAAGAAATATTTAATCAGTTTGATAACCTAAGGCAGGATAAAACAACAATATTTGTTTCTCACCGCCTCTCAAGTGCCACTACGGCCGACAATATACTTGTTATTGATGGCGGTGTTTTAGCCGAGCAAGGTACTCATAAAGAGCTTATGGATAAAAAGGGAAAATACTATAAACTTTTTACCACTCAGGCAAAACGCTATATAGAAACTAACGAAGGAGTAAAAAAGGCATGAATATTTTAAAGTTAAAACCTGCCCTTAAGGATTATTTGTGGGGTGGAACCCGCCTAAAGACCGAGTTTAAAATGGAATCGGACCTTTCTAAGGTTGCAGAAGCCTGGGTACTTTCCACTCATAAAGATGGTCCCTCGGTTGTAGAAAACGGCGTATTTAAAGGTAAAACTTTTAACCAAGCGTTAGAACTTTTAGGAAAAGAGGCCTTAGGAGAAAAAGGGGGAGCTTTTGAATTTTTTCCCATTCTTATAAAGCTTATTGATGCCAAAGACAAGCTTTCGGTTCAGGTTCACCCCGAGGACGAATATGCCCTTAAAACAGAGGGTGAATACGGCAAAACCGAAATGTGGTATATTGTTGACTGTGAAGAGGGAGCAACTCTATATTTTGGCTTTAAGGAAGAAATTTCTAAAGAGGAATTCCGTCGCAGAATAGAGGATAACACCTTGACTGAGGTGTTAAATAGTGTTCCTGTTAAAAAAGGTGATGTTTTCTTTATTGAGGCAGGTACTATTCACGCTATAGGCAGTGGAATTCTCATTGCAGAAATTCAACAAAACTCTAATACCACATATAGGGTTTCCGACTACGGTAGATTAGGGGCAGACGGCAAACCCAGACCTCTTCATATTGAAAAGGCTTTAGAGGTTACTAAACTTAAAAAACCGTCAGTTCAAGAAAATCTTCCCTCAGGGGTTTTAGCTTGTTGTAAATATTTTAATGTTAAATTGCACAATGTTGACGGCGGTCTTGCGGTTAAGGTTGGTAAAGAAAGCTTTTCTTCACTTTTGGTGCTTGAGGGCGAAATAACCGTGGAGGACGTTGTACTTAAAAAGGGTGAATGTTGTTTTATTCCCGCAAACAGCGGTGAGATAAAAATAACAGGTAAAGCAAACGTTATTGAAAGCAGGGTTTAAATGAGCGTACTAAATATTGTTCTTGTTGAGCCGGAAATACCCCAAAACACAGGCAACATAGCCAGAACCTGTGCCGCAACGGGTGCAAGGCTTCACATTGTAGAGCCTATGGGCTTTAAGCCTGATGACCGTCAGCTTAAAAGGGCGGGGCTTGATTATTGGCATTTGCTTGACATAACTTATTATAAAAATCTAGATGATTTTTTTGAGCGTAATAAAGGCGGAAGCTTTTATTTCTTCACCACAAAGGCTCGAAAAGTTTATTCAGACATAAGCTATCCTGACAATAGTTTTCTTTTCTTTGGAAAGGAAACCAGAGGTCTGCCCGAAGAACTATTGCTTAAGCACCCCGAAACCTCAGTCAGAGTTCCTATGGTGGGTGGGGCAAGAAGTTTAAACCTTGCCAATACAGTAGCTCTTGCGGCATACGAGGTATTAAGGCAGTGGGGCTTCCCTGAGCTTCAAAATGAGGGTCAGCTTCACCGCTACGATTGGGATACCGGCGAAATTTTACCAGAAGAGATAAAGGGATAATAGATATTAATCATTTATACCACAAAAATTATGTATCAACTTGCTTAATTTGGTAATAATTCTATTGCAATTTGGTAATTTTTTTGGTACAATAATCTTTGTAGATGTTTTAACAATCTTTCTGTCCGTTTTTTGCGGACAAACCTATTTTGAAAGGATGTTTTAAAATGGCAGCACTTAACAAAAAAACTATTGAGGATATTGAGGTAAAGGGCAAGAAGGTTCTTGTTCGTTGTGACTTCAATGTTCCGCTTAAGGAAGGCGTTATTACCAACGATAAGAGAATTGTTGCTTCACTTCCTACCATCAAATATCTTTTAGATAACGGCGCAAAGGTTATTCTTTGCTCTCATCTTGGCCGTCCCAAGGGCGAGGTTGTTCCTGAGTTTTCTTTAAAGCCTGTTGCAGCACGTCTTGCAGAGCTTCTTGGCATAGAGGTTAAAATGGCTGATGATGTTGTAGGCGACAGTGCAGTTTCTCTTGCAGCAGACCTTAAAGAGGGCGAGGTTCTTCTTTTAGAGAACGTTCGCTACGAAAAGGGCGAAACCAAGAACGATGCAGAGCTTTCTAAGAAGTTTGCCGCTTTGGCAGATATCTTTGTAAACGACGCTTTCGGTTCTGCTCACCGCGCACACTCGTCTACTACCGGCGTTGCAGACTATATTCCTGCAGTTGGCGGTTACCTCATCAATAAAGAAATTGAGTTTATCGGCGGCGCTCTAGAGGCTCCTAAGCGCCCCTTGGTTGCAATTCTCGGTGGCGCAAAGGTAAGCGATAAAATCGGTGTTATCACAAATCTTATTGACAAGGTTGACACACTTATTATCGGCGGTGGTATGGCTTATACCTTTATGAAGTCTATGGGTTATAACATCGGCACCTCATTGCTTGACGAGGACAATGTTGAAACCGCAAAGGAAATGATGGCTAAGGCAGAGGCTAAGGGCGTTAAGTTCCTTATTCCTGTTGATAACCGCGTAGGTAAAGAGTACGACGAGAATACCGAAAATATGCTTGTTGATTCTGACAATATTCCTGACGGTTGGATGGGTCTTGATATTGGTCCTAAGACCGAAAAGCTTTTCGCAGAGGCTTTAGAGGGCGCAGGAACCGTTATCTGGAACGGACCTATGGGTGTTTCTGAGTGGGAGAACTTCGCAAGCGGTACAATTGCTGTTGCTACTGCTGTTGCTAACTCCGGCGCTATTTCTGTTATTGGCGGTGGCGACTCTGTTGCCGCAGTTACAAAGCTTGGCTTTGCAGATAAAATGTCTCACATTTCTACCGGCGGCGGCGCTTCTCTTGAATTCCTTGAGGGTAAAGAGCTTCCCGGTATTGCAGCACTTAACAACAAATAATTAAAATAAAAAGCCGTCGCCAAAGCGACGGCTATTATGCCTTTTAAATTGTTTTGGAGGAAAAGAAAATGAATAAAGCAAAAAGAGCCGCCGTTATTGCCGGCAACTGGAAAATGAATAATACCCCTGCCCAAACTACCGCTCTCATTAACGAAATGAAGCCCTTGGTTGCAGGTGCAGACTGTGATGTTGTTCTCTGCGTACCCTTTATTGATATTGCCGCAGCCGTTGAGGCCGCTAAGGGTTCTAACATAAAGATTGGTGCAGAGAACGTTCACTTCAAGGCCTCCGGTGCATACACCGGTGAAATTTCTGCCGAAATGCTTACCGCTGCAGGTGTTGAATATGTAGTTATTGGTCACTCTGAAAGAAGACAGTATTTTGGTGAAACCGACCAGACCGTTAACCTTCGCACCCTTGCCGCACTTAACGCAGGCCTTAAGGCCATTGTTTGCGTTGGTGAAACCTTAGAGCAAAGAGAACTTGGCTACACCGAAACTCTTCTTAAATATCAGACTAAAATGGCTCTTACTAATGTTACCAAAGAACAGCTTAAGAATGTTATTATTGCTTATGAGCCGGTTTGGGCTATCGGTACAGGCGTAACCGCTACTGCTGACCAGGCTGACGAGGGTAATGGCTATGTTCGTGCCGCTATTGCTGAGGCTTATGGTGCCGATGTTGCCGAAACCGTTACCATTCAGTATGGCGGTTCTATGAATGCTAAGAATGCTGACGAGCTTGTGGCTAAAGCTAATGTTGACGGCGGTCTTATTGGCGGTGCTTCACTTAAAGCAGAAGATTTTTCAATTATTGTTAAAGCAGCTAGCAAATAATTTTAATCCACTTTATATATTAGGCTGGTGTTTACATCAGCCTAATATATTCCATTGAAAGGAAACTGTAAATGAAAAAACCCGTTGTTTTATGTATTATGGACGGCTTTGGTATAAGAGAGGCTAAAGAGGGTAACGCTATTGATGCGGCTAGTACTCCCAATCTTTCAAAGCTTTTTGCCGAAAATCCCTTTACAACTATAGGAGCTTCCGGTTTAGATGTTGGTCTGCCTGACGGACAGATGGGTAACAGTGAGGTTGGTCATACAAATATTGGTGCCGGCCGCGTTGTTTATCAGATGTTGGTTAAAATTTCTAAGTCTATTAAAGACGGAGATTTCTTTAATATTCAGTGTCTTAAAAATGCAGTAGAAAACTGCAAGAAGAATGATTCCGCCCTTCACCTTATTGGTTTGCTTTCTGACGGTGGTGTTCATAGCCATATTGAGCATCTTTACGGCCTTTTAGAAATGGCAAAGAAAAATAATCTAACAAAGGTTTATGTTCATTGCCTTATGGATGGTCGCGATGTTTCTACTACTTCAGGTGTTGGCTTTATTAAAGATTTGCAGTCAAAAATGGCCGAGCTTGGTGTTGGTAAAATTGCATCTGTTATGGGTCGCTACTATGCAATGGACCGTGACTTTGCCTGGGACCGTGTTGAAAAAGCCTATGCCGCTATGGTTTATGGCGAGGGGGTAGAAAACATCGACCCCGTAAAGGCTATGGAAGAATCCTACGCTAAGGATGTTACCGACGAATTTATTGTTCCTACTGTTGTAGATAAAAACGGTATGATAAAGGCGAACGATAGCGTTGTTTCTTTCAACTTCCGACCCGACCGTGCAAGACAGTTTACTCGCACCTTTGTTGATGAGGCGTTTGACGGTTTTGAGAGAAAGAACGGTTTCTTTCCGCTTAACTATGTTTGTATGACACAGTATGATGAAACTATGCCTAATGTTTCGGTTGCATTCCCACCCGAAGAGCTTAAAATGACCCTTGGTGAATATCTTGCCGCTAATAATATGACACAGCTTCGTATTGCTGAAACCCAAAAATATGCTCACGTAACATTTTTCTTTAATGGCGGTGAGGAGAAAACCTTTAAAGGTGAGGACAGAATTTTGATTAAATCCCCTGATGTTCCCACCTTTGACCTCCAGCCCGAAATGAGCGCACACCCTGTTTGTGACGCAGTTTGTGAGCAAATTACCTCCGGCAAATATGACGCTGTTATCTTAAATTTTGCCAACTGCGATATGGTTGGTCATACAGGCATTTTTGACGCCGCAGTTAAGGCTGTTGAGGCTGTTGATACCTGTGTTGGCAAGGTAGTAAAGGCCGCTACCGATATGGGCGGAGCCGTTATTATAACCGCCGACCACGGTAATGCAGATTATATGTTTGACGAAAAGGGTCAGCCTTTCACGCCACATACTACAAATCCTGTACCATTTTGCGTTGTAGGTTACCCTTGTGAGCTTAAAGAGGGTGGAAGACTTGCAGATATTGCACCTTCAATGCTTAAAATATTAGGTCTTCCTCAACCGGCTGAAATGACCGGTGAAAGCCTTATAAAATAAATTTAAAAAAGGAGAAACAAAAATGGAAATTACTAAAGATTCTATCATTGGCGATATTCTTGATGCAGATGTTAACACTGCTGAGTACTTTTTTGCAATTGGTATGCACTGTCTTGGTTGCCCTGCTTCCAGAGGCGAAAGCATAGCTGATGCCTGTGCCGCACATGGAACAAACGCAGATGAGCTTGTAGAAAAGCTTCAGGCACATTTTGCAGGAAAATAATTATGCCCTTAATTAACAAAAGACTGCTAACCGCGGCCGAAATGTTAAGGCAATCTGAGAGCGTGGCGGATATTGGTACCGACCACGCTCTTTTGCCTATACATATTGTAAAAAAAGGTATAGCAAAGCGTGTAATAGCCTGTGATATTGCAACGGGTCCATTAGAGGTTGCAAAGAAAAATATTGAAAAATATAACCTTTCAGAAAATATTGAGCTTCGTTTGGCAGACGGTCTTAAAGGTCTTAGAGAAAAAGAATGTGACCAAATTACCATTTTGGGTATGGGTGGCGAAACTATAGCCGGAATAATAGAAGACACCCCTTGGGTAAAAAAACCTGATGTCAGCTTAATTTTACAACCAATGTCCTGCGATGATAGACTAAGGTCTTATCTTTGTGAGAAAGGCTTCAATATTGTAACAGAAAAGGCGGTTTTTTCACAGGGGAGAATATATACTGTTATTAAAGCTGTTTATACTGGTCAAATACATAGCTTTTCACCCCATTTTATTTATGTAGGTCGGCTTTTAGAGGCAGATGGCGAACAATTAGTCACAAACCTTTCTTACGCCGAAAAGCACCTTAAAAGTATGAAGAAATGCTTTATTGATATACAGGGTGTTGACAGAAGAAAAGACCTTTATGAAAAGCTTTCGAAGGCAATTCCCGCCCTTGAAAAGGATATAGAACGGGCAAAAAGAAGAATTTAAATTTTACGGACCGGGGGGGTAACTTCCTCCGGTCCATTTTATTTTGGCATAAAATTCAGGTTGTCCGCATAAGATTTTTTGAGAGAAAAAATGGAGGAAATATTATGCGACAGAGGTTTAAGGTTATAGGACAAAAGGGAATAACAAGTGTTATTAACCAAAACAGTCTTTTAATTTTTATTTTGTTTTGTTTTTTACTCGGAATGCTTATTGGGGTTTTAAGCTTTAAGCAAAACAGTGCTACCGAGGGTTATTATAGTGAACAGTTTAAAAGCTTTGCGGCCGGGCTTTCGGGTAGCTCTTGGCACATTATTTGGGCATCGGTTTTAGAGCTGTTACCCTTTATTGCCGGTATGTTTCTTTCCGGCACCTGCATGGTAGGGTGGGTTTTAACACCTGTGGTAATAGCTGTAAGAGGTTTTATGCTAGGCAGTATTATAAGCTACATATATTTCAACAATGCTTTAACAGGAATAGTTTTTAATCTTCTTATAATTATGCCTCCAAGTGTGATTTCAACATTGGCCCTTGTTTTGTCTGCAAGAGAGGCCTTTGGTTTTTCTCTTTCTTTAACGCGTCTGGCACTTCCGGGCACACAAAACCATATGTTGGATAAGGATTTTAAGCTTTACTGTGTAAGACAGATTTTTATGTTACTGTTTTTTGCCGCTGCAGTGCTGATAAGGCTGTTAATGGCAACATCATTTTTTTCATTTTTTAAATTACAATAACCAACCGGCTATGAAAAGGTAAGAGCTCTCCATCTTTTTATACAAGCAAAGCCGCCGCATTCCTTTCGGTTTGTGGCGGCTTTGCTTTGCCTCTAAACGATGACGAAGGCAGGGTGTGATATTAGTTATTTGTAAGCAGTGTTTGTGGAGAAATGGGCTGATTGTTTTCTAAAATTTCAAAATGGAGATGTGGGGAATCTACACATTCTTCGGTTACGGTTCCAACTGCGCCTAGGTTTGTGCCGGCAGCAACCACATCACCCTTTTTAACCTTTAAGGCTTCGGTAAGACCAGCATAAATAGCTACAATACCGTTTCCGTGGTCAATTTTGACGGTGTAACCAAGCTTGTTATCCTTTCCGGCGAAAATCACTGTACCGTCACCTGCAGAATTTACTGCTGTGTTAGCATCGGCACCAATATCAATTCCGGTGTGCAGTCTCATATCGTTATAGGTTAATGAATATTGCAGTTCGCTTAAAGAAAAATCTTTAATAATATCTCCGCTTAGGGGATAAATAAAATATTTTGCTATGGGCGATGAAGAGCTTTCGGTAGGGACTGATGAGGTTTCTTCCTCTTCATAGGGAATATCACTTTGAGGAATATCTACCTGCTCTAATACAGTATTGCTTTGTGTATTTGAGGAGTTTGAAGAGCTGCTTTGAAATTCAGATGAGTATTGCGCGGTATTGTTATTTGAATTTTCTATCGCCGAATAGCCCACAAAGGCCGAAATTCCTATAGCAACCATACAAATACCCAAAACTGCGTAAAAACCCTTACCATTTAAAAATTTATCTAATCTGCTTTTATTTTTCATTCTATTCACCGGAGTGCTACTCCATTCCTTTCTGTTTTATACATTTTTATTTTTGCCGAACAAAAAAGCTATTATTCAATTTCAAAAAATATTTGAAAAAATTTCCTTAAAACTATTGACAAGCCGCAAAGAATGGACTATAATGTTAAATTGTCTAATGATGGGTACATATCACTTATTTTCGGAAATAGGTGGGTGGGGGCCTTATACCTTTTCCACAAAAAATCCGCAAAAATAGTGGTTGTGATGGGTATTGTGACCTTGTTTGCGCTACCCTCAATATGTAGTCACACATTAAGGAAAAAGAGCGGCTTACTTTTTCTTTAGTGTTATTAATATTAAGGAGTGATGAAAGCCTATGGCGCCAAAAAAAGTAATGCTTGGCAACAATGAGCGTATGAGTTTCTCAAAAATCGATGAGGTTATAGATATGCCAAACCTCATAGAGGTTCAGAAAAACTCTTACAAATGGTTTATCGAAAAAGGGCTTAGAGATGTTTTTGAGGAAATGTCTTCTATTACCGACTATTCCGGGAATTTACAGCTGGATTTTATTGATTACAGGCTAGATGACACTCCAAAGTACAGTGTAACCGAGTGCAAAGCACGTGATACCACATATGCGGCACCCCTTCGTGTACGCGCTCAGCTTTTAAATAAAGAAACCGGCGAAATTAAAGAGAATGAAGTTTTCATGGGTGAATTCCCACTTATGACCGAGTCGGGTACCTTTGTTATTAACGGTGCAGAACGCGCAATCGTTTCTCAGCTTGTTCGTTCTCCCGGTGCATATTTCGGAACAGATGACCGTAACGGTAAAGAATTTTGGACATCTACCATTATTCCTAACCGTGGTGCCTGGTTAGAGTATGAAACCGATATGAACGATACAGATGTTATTTATGTTCGTATTGATAAAAACCGCCGCTTTCCCCTTACCACCTTTATTCGTGCTTTAGGTGCTTTTACCGAAACAGGCCTTTCGGCTAATCACGAAATAACTGATGTTCTTGGTGAGGACGAGCGTTTGTTTGCTACCCTTGAAAAGGATACAGCAAATAACACCGAGTCGGCTCTTATTGAGGTTTATAAAAAGCTTCGCCCCGGCGAGCCTGCTACTATTGACGGTTCTAAAAATCATCTTCAGCAGCTTCTTTTCGATGCTCGTAGGTATGAAATTTCCAGAGTTGGCCGTTATAAATACAATAAAAAGCTTTCTATTGCAGCAAGAATTGAAGGCCGCGTTCTGGCTGCCCCTGTTGCTGACCCTATGACCGGCGAGGTTCTTTTTGATGCCGGCGCACGTCTTACTAAGGAAGATGCAGCACTTATTCAAAACAAGGGTGTTAGCACAGTTACTATTTCTATCACAGATAATGAGGGCAATACCCGTGACTTTAAGGTGCTTTCCTCAGGAATGGTTGACCTTAAAAACTATGTTAGCGAGTCGGTGTATAATGAAGTGTATGCCAAAGGCGTTAACGAGTGGGTATCCTTTAAAGTATTAAAGGAAATCCTTGAAAATGCCGAAGGTGACGAAGCAATTACCGCCGCTATTATAGAAAATGCAGATATGCTTGTTTCAAAGCACGTAACTGTGGATGATATTCTTGCTACTGTTAACTACTTTATAGGTCTGCCCTATGGAGTAGGTAATATTGATGATATTGACCACCTTGGCAACCGTCGTATCCGCTCGGTTGGCGAACTGCTTCAAAACCAGTTCAGAATCGGTCTTTCAAGAATGGAAAGAAGCATTAGAGAGAAAATGACCCTACAGGCTCAGGATGTTGAGGCCGCTACCCCTCTTTCTCTTATTAACGCCCGTCCTGTAAGCGCCGCAATTAAAGAATTTTTCGGTTCTTCACCTCTTTCTCAGTTTATGGATCAGACCAACCCCCTTTCAGAGCTTACCCACAAGCGTCGTTTGTCGGCTCTTGGCCCGGGCGGTTTGTCCAGAGACCGCGCAAGCTTCGAGGTTCGAGATGTTCACTACAGCCACTATGGAAGAATGTGTCCTATTGAAACTCCTGAAGGTCCAAATATCGGTCTTATATCTTATCTTGCAACCTTTGCAAAAATTAATGAATATGGCTTTATTGAAGCTCCCTTCCGCCGTGTAGACAAGGCTACCGGAAAGGTGCTTGATGAGGTTTGTTATATGACAGCCGACGAGGAAGATGCATATATTGTAGCCCAGGCTAACGAACCCTTGAATGAAGACGGAACCTTTAAAAACGCTACAGTTACTGCCCGTTACCGCGACCGCTTTATGGAGGTTGAAAACAAACGCGCCGACTTTATGGACGTTTCACCTAAAATGGTAGTATCAGTAGCCACAGCAATGATACCCTTCCTTGAAAACGACGATACTAACCGTGCACTCATGGGCTCTAACATGCAGAAGCAGGCTGTGCCTCTTCTTAAAACCGAGAACCCTTACGTTGGTACAGGTATGGAGTATAAGGCTGCTGTTGACTCCGGTGTTGTTGTTCTTGCTAAGGAAGACGGTGTTGTTACCCGTGTTTCTGCAGATAAAATTACTATTAAGCAGACAAACGGCGAAATTGCCGAGTATAACCTTATTAAGTTCCTCCGCTCTAACCACGGTACCTGTATTAATCAGCGTCCCATTGTAAGCGAAGGTCAGCAGATTAAAAAGGGCGAGGTTATTGCCGACGGCCCTGCAACCTGTAACGGTGAAATAAGCCTTGGTAAAAATGCCCTTATTGGCTTTATGACCTGGGAAGGCTATAACTACGAGGATGCTGTTTTAATTAACGAGCGCCTTGTTCGCGACGATGTTTATACCTCTATTCATATTGAAGAGTTTGAACTTGAAGCCAGAGATACCAAGCTTGGACCGGAAGAGATTACCCGAGATATTCCAAACGTTGGTGAGGACGCTCTTAAGGACCTTGACGAGCGTGGTATTATCCGAGTAGGTGCAGAGGTTCGTTCAGGTGATATTCTTGTAGGTAAGGTTACACCTAAGGGCGAAACCGAGCTTACCGCTGAAGAAAGACTTCTTCGTGCTATCTTTGGTGAAAAGGCACGTGAGGTTAGAGATACCTCTCTTCGTGTACCTCACGGTGAATATGGTACTGTTGTTGATGTTAAGGTGTTCTCACGAGAGAATGCTTCCGAGCTTAGTCCCGGTGTTAACCTTGTTGTTCGTTGCTATATTGCTCAGAAGAGAAAAATCTCTGTGGGCGATAAAATGGCCGGACGTCACGGTAATAAGGGTGTTGTTTCCAGAATTCTCCCCAGTGAGGATATGCCTTACCTTAAGGACGGTACACCCCTTGATATCGTTCTTAACCCCCTCGGCGTTCCTTCCCGTATGAATATCGGACAGGTTCTCGAGGTGCATTTGGGATATGCTGCCGCAGCCCTTGGCTGGAAGGTTTGCACCCCTGTTTTCGACGGTGCTCACGAAAAGGATATTGTAGAGTGCTTTAAAAAGGCAAACTGCATTCATGATGAATATGTTGACCGTGCAGATATGCCGTTAGATAGTGGATATATTGCTGACGAAAGCCGCATTGACGGTAAGTTTACGCTTTATGACGGACGTACCGGTGAGAAGTTTGATAACCCCGTTACCGTTGGTTATATGTATTATTTGAAACTCCATCACTTGGTAGACGATAAAATACATGCCCGTTCTACCGGTCCTTATTCACTTGTTACTCAACAGCCTCTTGGCGGTAAAGCCCAGTTTGGCGGCCAGCGTTTCGGAGAAATGGAAGTTTGGGCACTTGAGGCCTACGGTGCCGCTTACACCCTGCAAGAAATTCTTACTGTTAAGTCAGACGATGTTGTGGGACGTGTTAAGACCTATGAGGCAATTGTAAAGGGACAGAATGTTCCCGAACCAGGTATTCCCGAATCCTTTAAGGTTCTTATTAAGGAACTTCAGTCTTTGGCACTTGATGTTAAGGTGCTTGATAAAGACGGCGGTGAAATTGACCTTAAACAGACCTTTGAGGATGACGAAATTGATTTTGTACCCGTTTCCGCTTCCGAAGATGATATGGCTTTTGATGAAAAGAATGTTGAAGACGGTTCTTTTGAAGGCTACGGTCTTATGGATGAAAACGGTGAAGACATTGTAGAGCAGACCGAAAGCTATGATGAGTCTGACGAAGATAATCTGTAATTTAGGAGGAACGCATAATGGATTGTATAGAATTTGAGTCAATAAAAATCGGCCTGGCGTCCCCTGAACAAATCAGAAGCTGGTCCCATGGCGAGGTAACCAAGCCGGAAACCATTAACTACCGCACATTAAAGCCTGAAACAGGCGGTCTTTTCTGCGAACGCATTTTTGGACCGCAAAAGGACTGGGAATGTCACTGTGGTAAGTATAAGAGAATTCGCTATAAGGGTAAAATATGTGAGCGTTGCGGCGTTGAGGTAACCCGTTCTAAGGTAAGAAGAGAAAGAATGGGTATTATCGAACTTGCCGCACCGGTATCTCACATTTGGTATTATAAGACCATTCCCTCTCGTCTTGGTCTTGCTCTTGATGTTACACCTCGCGTTTTAGAGCAGGTTCTCTACTTCTCTCAGTATATAGTTACCGATCCCGGCAGCACTCCCCTTGAGAAGAAACAGCTTCTATCTGAGGCTCAGTACAGGGATTACAGAGAAAAATACGAAGACGATTTTGAAGCCGGTATGGGCGCAGAGGCTATAAAGAAGCTTCTTGAAGAAATTGACCTTGAAGCAACCTGTACCGAGCTTAGAGCCGAGCTTGAAAACGCAAGTAACCAAAAGGCTGCCCGTATTTTAAAGCGCCTTGAGGTTTTAGATGCTTTCCGCGTTTCGGGTAACCGTCCCGAATGGATGATAATGGAATGCCTGCCGGTTATTCCGCCCGATATTCGTCCTATGGTTCAGTTAGACGGTGGCCGCTTTGCAACCTCCGACCTTAACGACCTTTACAGAAGGGTTATTAATCGTAATAACCGTCTTAAGAGATTGTTAGAGCTTTCAGCTCCTGATATTATCGTTCGCAACGAAAAAAGAATGTTGCAAGAAGCCGTTGATGCTCTTATTGATAACGGCCGTCGCGGTAAGCCTGTTACCGGGCCTTCCAACCGTCCTTTAAAATCCCTTTCAGATATGCTTAAGGGTAAGCAAGGCCGCTTCCGTCAGAACCTTCTTGGTAAGCGTGTTGACTATTCCGGCCGTTCGGTTATTGTTGTAGGACCTGAGCTTAAAATGTATCAGTGCGGTCTTCCTAAGGAAATGGCCTTAGAGCTTTTCAAACCTTTTGTTATGAAGCGCCTCGTTAAGACCGACATTGTTAATAACATTAAAACTGCAAGAAAAATGGTTGAACGCGCAGACCCACAGGTTTGGGATGCGTTGGATGTTGTTATTAAAGAGCATCCTGTTTTGCTCAACCGTGCACCTACCCTTCACAGACTTGGTATTCAGGCTTTCGAGCCGGTGCTTGTTGAGGGTCGTGCCCTTAAGCTTCATCCACTTGTATGTACCGCCTATAATGCCGACTTCGACGGCGACCAAATGGCTGTTCACGTTCCCCTTTCTGCAGAGGCACAGGCAGAGGCAAGGTTCCTTATGCTTGCTGCTAACAACCTGCTCAAGCCCTCTGACGGTAAGCCTGTTACCGTTCCCACACAGGATATGGTTCTTGGCTCTTACTACCTTACAATTGTTAAGGATGACGAGGCCGGTGCTCCTGTTTTAGACGAAGTCAGCGGTCAAATGCGTTACCGCACCTTCCGTGATAAGGACGAGGCTATTATGGCCTATCAGACCGGAAGTCTGGGTCTTCACAGCCTTATTAAGGTTCGTATGACCGGCAAAAATCATAAGGGTGAAACAATTTCCCGAATCATTTTTGCGACTGTTGGTTTCTTAATTTTCAACGAGTCTATTCCTCAGGACCTTGGAACAATAGATAGAACCGTTCCCGGTCACGAGCTTGACCTTGAGGTTCCCGTATTTGATAAAAACGGCAAGGTCAATAAGATAGATAAGAAAAAGCTTGGACGTATTATTGACGATTGTATTCGTGTTCACGGAACAAGCGAGGCCGCAATAGTTCTTGATAACATTAAGGCCACAGGCTTTAAATATTCTACTAAGGGTGCAATTACCGTTGCTGTTCAAGACGCGGTTATTCCCCCTGCAAAGGCAGAAATTCTTGCCGCCGCAGAAAAGAAAATCGATAAGTGCACCGAGCTGTTTAAACGCGGTCTTCTCAGCGATGATGAGCGTAGCCGTAAGGTAATTGAAATATGGAACCAGGCCACCGAAGAGGTTGCCGATGCTCTTAAGGGCAACCTCGACGAGTTTAACCCCATATTTATGATGGCCGACTCCGGCGCCCGTGGTTCTATGAGCCAGATTAGACAGCTTGCAGGTATGCGCGGACTTATTGCTAATACCGCAGGTAAGGTTATCGAAGTTCCTATTCGTGCTAACTACCGTGAAGGTCTTAACGTTTTGGAATACTTCATTTCCTCCCGTGGTGCTCGTAAGGGTCTTGCCGATACTGCTCTTCGTACAGCCGACTCTGGTTATCTTACCCGCCGTCTTGTTGACGTTTCTCAAGATGTTATTATTCGTGATAACGATTGCCATACCACAGAGGGTCTGGTTGTTAGAGAAATTAAAGAAGGCAATCACGTGCTTGAGCCTATTTCTGAGCGTCTTATCGGTCGCTATCTTACCGAAGACTTCATTGATGAAGCTACCGGCGAGGTTTTGGCTGATACACAAACAATGCTCACTAAGGAAAAGGCTGACCTTATTGAAGAGCGCTTAATGCAAAAAGAAGAAAGTGAGCGTTTTGTTAAAATCCGTTCCATTCTTAACTGCCGTTCACATCACGGCGTATGTAAAAAGTGCTACGGTGCTAACCTTGCAACCGGAACACCTGTAACAGTTGGTGAGGCTGTTGGTATTATTGCCGCACAGTCTATCGGTGAACCCGGTACACAGCTTACAATGCGTACCTTCCATACCGGTGGTATCGCTTCTACCGAAGATATTACACAGGGTCTTCCCAGAGTTGAAGAGCTTTTCGAAGCACGTCGACCCAAGAGAGCCGGTGTTATAAGCCGTTGCTCAGGTACTGTTACTGTATCTGAAGAGAAGAAGAACCGTGTAATCATTGTAAACGGTCTTGATGAACAGGGAAATCCTGTTGAAGAGCATATGACAGTCCCCGCCGGTGGACACATTCGTGTTGCTGACGGAGACGTTGTAGTAAAGGGTCAGCCTGTTGTTGATGGCGCAATTGCCCCTCAGGATATTCTTGAGGTTCTTGGTGAAGAGGCCGTTCAGGACTATATTATTGAGCAAATTCAGGCCACCTACCGTACACAGGGTGTTGACATTAACGATAAGCATATTGAGGTTATTATTCACCAGATGATGCGTAAGGTTATTGTTAAAGACCCGGGCAGCACAGATATGCTTCCTATGTCCCGTGTTGAGCGCAGCGACTTTATCGCCGCCAGAGAGCAAATTAAGTCTCGCATTGCTGCAGGGGAAGAAGACCTTGTTGTTCCCACCTGTACACCGGTGCTTCTTGGTATTACCAAGGCCTCTCTTGCAACAGATTCCTTCCTTTCTGCCGCCTCCTTCCAGGAAACAACCCGTGTTCTTACCGAGGCTGCTATTCAGGGCAAGAGCGACCCGCTCTTCGGTCTTAAGGAAAATGTTATTATTGGTAAGCTTGTTCCTGCCGGTACAGGTATGAAGGTTTATAACGAACATGCTAAGCAGTTCATAGATAAGCTTGAGCAACAGCGCCTGGCAGAGCTCAATGAGGGTGTAGAAGCCACCGAAGAATATGAGGCAGATAGCGTTCAGCCTTCCGAACAGGTTGCTGAAGTAACACCTTCAGAGGAATAAAGGAAATTTTAATAAAACCACTTGACAAAATCACGTTTTGAGTGTAAAATGTGATATTGTGTGGGATTATGGGTAATTCCGAACACTTTTTATAGCGTTTAAATTAGGTTGGGGGGAATCCCCCAGCCTGATATTGCTGTGTATTATGCCAAAAGGCTTAATATATAAATTTTTATTTAGGAGGTGTAATATGCCAACCTTTAATCAGTTAGTACGTAACGGTCGCGAAACCATCGTCAAGAAGGCCAAAGCTCCTGCTTTGTTAAAGGGCTTCAACTCTATGAAGCGTTTGCCCACTGACCAGGATTCTCCTCAAAAGCGTGGCGTTTGTACCGCGGTTAAAACTTCTACTCCTAAGAAGCCTAACTCTGCTCTTCGTAAGATTGCCAGAGTACGTCTTTCCAACGGTATTGAAGTTTCTGCTTATATCCCCGGTATCGGTCACAACCTGCAGGAGCATAGCGTTGTTTTAATCCGTGGTGGACGTGTTAAGGACTTGCCTGGTGTACGTTACCATATTATTCGTGGTACCTTAGATGCACAGGGCGTTGCAAACAGAATGCAGTCCCGTTCTAAGTACGGTGCAAAGAGGCCGAAGGCCAGCGCTAAGTAAGCAGCAATCATTTTTAAAACGACTTAATCTCTGCTGCAAGTACCAAAAGCAGCGGCGTAAATATATATTTTCGCCTTTGCTTGGTGCCACGGGATGTTAGTCACTCGAGTACCTAAGATATCATTTATGTGAAGGAGGGAAGTGAAGTGCCAAGAAGAGGCTTTATTGCAAAACGTGATGTTTTGCCGGATCCGCTTTACAACTCTAAAATTGTTACCCGTCTTATTAATAACGTAATGTATGATGGTAAGAAGGGTGTAGCTCAGAAAATCGTTTATGGTGCTTTCGATATCATTTCCGAAAAGACAGGAAAAGAACCCCTGGAGGTTTTTGAGCAGGCTATGGAAAATGTTATGCCTCAGCTCGAAGTTAAAGCTGTTCGTAAGGGCGGCGCAACTTATCAGGTTCCGTTCGAGGTTCGTCCGGAAAGAAAGCAAACTTTGGGTCTGCGTTGGTTAACAGTTTATAGCCGCGCACGTTCTGAAGCAACCATGAAGGAGCGTCTAGCTGGCGAGATTCTTGATGCTGTCAACGAAATGGGCGGCGCTTATAAGAAGCGTGAAGATACCCATAAAATGGCAGAAGCTAACAAGGCATTCGCTCACTATCGTTGGTAATTTAATAAAAAAATACCGCGAGATAGTTAAAAATCGCTTATTTAGGGCACAATATAATAAATGTGCCAAAATTAGGAGGAAATTATGCCAAGAAAAGTTTCTCTTGAACAAACTAGAAATATTGGCATTATGGCCCATATAGATGCAGGTAAAACCACCACTACCGAGCGTATACTTTTCTACACCGGTAAGGTTCATAAGGTTGGAGAGACCCACGACGGTGCTGCAACTATGGACTGGATGGAGCAGGAGCAGGAAAGAGGTATTACTATTACCTCTGCTGCTACTACTTGCTTCTGGAAGGACCATCGTATCAATATTATCGACACTCCCGGACACGTTGACTTCACTGTTGAAGTTCAGCGTTCACTCCGCGTTCTTGACGGTTCTGTTACCGTTCTTTGCGCTAAGGGTGGTGTTGAGCCTCAGTCTGAAACCGTTTGGCGTCAGGCTGATGAATATAAAGTTCCCCGTATGATCTATGTTAATAAGATGGATATTATGGGCGCTAACTTCTATAACGTTTTAGATATGGTTAAGGAGCGTTTCCAGTGTAACGCTGTTCCCATTCAGCTTCCTATCGGTGCTGAAGACACATTTAAGGGAATAATTGACCTTATCAACAATAACGCTATCGTTTATTACGATGACCTTGGTAAGGATGTTCGCGTGGAAGAAATTCCTGACGATATGAAAGAACTTGCCGAGAAATACAGAACCGAGCTTATCGAGCATGTTGCCGAGCAGGATGAAGCTTTGATGGAAAAGTACTTCGAAGGTGAAGAGCTTACTGTTGAAGAAATCAAAACCTGTATCAGAAAGTCAACTATCGCTAACGAAATGGTTCCCATTTGCTGTGGTACTTCTTACCGCAACAAGGGTGTTCAGCCCTTGCTTGATGCTGTTGTAGACTTTATGCCGGCTCCTACCGACATTGAGGCTATAAAGGGCGTTAACCCTGATACTGACGAAGATGAAGTTCGTCATTCTTCCGATGATGAGCCTTTTGCTGCTCTCGCATTTAAGATTGCTACCGACCCCTTTGTTGGTAAGATTTGCTTCTTCCGTGTTTATTCCGGTAGTGTTGATGCAGGTTCTACTGTTTACAACTCTGTTAAGGATAGTAGAGAAAGAATGGGTCGTATTCTTCAAATGCACTCTAACCACCGTGAAGACATTGAAACCTGCTATGCAGGTGATATAGCTGCTGCTGTTGGTCTTAAGAATACCACCACCGGTGATACTCTTTGTGACGAAAAGCACCCGGTTATCTTAGAGTCGATGAACTTCCCGGAGCCTGTTATCCGTGTTGCCATTGAGCCTAAGACAAAAGCCGGTCAGGAAAAAATGGGTCTTGCTCTTGCAAAGCTTGCTGAAGAAGATCCTACCTTCCGTTGCTATACTGATGAAGAAACCGGTCAGACCATTATTGCCGGTATGGGTGAGCTTCACCTTGAAATCATCGTTGACCGTTTGCTCCGTGAATTTAAGGTTGAAGCTAATGTAGGTAAACCTCAGGTTGCTTACAAAGAAACCATTCGCTCTACTGCTGATGTTGATGAGAAATACGCTCGTCAGTCGGGTGGTAAAGGTCAGTACGGTCATGTTAAGATTCGTCTTTCACCTAACGAGTCCGGTAAGGGCTATGAATTTATCAACTCTGTTGTAGGTGGTGCTATTCCTAAGGAATATATTCCCGCTGTTGATGCAGGTATCCAGGGTGCAATGCTCTCCGGTGTTCTTGCAGGCTACAACGTTGTTGACGTTAAGGTAGAGCTTTATGACGGTTCTTACCATGAGGTTGACTCTTCTGAAATGGCATTTAAGATTGCCGGTTCTATGGCATTTAAGAGCGCTTGTCGCAAGGCTGACCCCGTCATCTTAGAGCCTATTATGAAGGTAACAGTTATTGTTCCTGAAGAGTATATGGGTGATGTTATCGGTGACCTTAACTCTCGCCGCGGTGAGATTCAGGGCTTCGAAGACAGAACCGGCGTTAAGCAGATTAATGCTCATGTTCCTCTTGGTGAAATGTTTGGTTATGCTACCGACCTTCGTTCTAAAACACAGGGCCGCGGTCAGTATGTAATGGAACCTGACGGTTATAAGGAAGTTCCTAAGAGCATTTCTGAAAAAATCATTACAGCAAGAACCAAGAAGGACTAATTTTATAAATTTACTCTTGAAATTCTATTCAATATTTGTTAGAATTATCAGGAGGACATATAAAACTCGTTTTATTTGTAAATTAAGGAGGAAATACCAATGGCAAAAGAAAAATTTGAACGTAATAAACCCCACGTTAACATTGGCACCATCGGCCACGTTGACCATGGTAAGACCACTCTTACCGCTGCTATCACCAAGTACCTTTCACTTAAGGGCCAGGCACAGTTTGAGGACTATGCTAACATCGATAAGGCTCCTGAAGAGAGAGAGCGTGGTATCACAATCCATACCGCTCACGTTGAGTATGAGACCGAAACTCGTCACTATGCCCACGTTGACTGCCC
>JAFQQN010000011.1 GCA_017410605.1 Clostridia bacterium | reverse complement strand
CCCCACAGCTCCTGCTGTTCTTGCTAAGAAAGAATACCTCGCTAAGAAGTCCGTTTGGATCTTCGGTGGTGACGGTTGGGCAGACGATATCGGCTTCGGTGGTGTTGACCACGTTCTTGCTACCGGCGACAACGTAAACATTATGGTATTTGATACCGAGGTTTACTCCAACACCGGTGGTCAGGCTTCCAAGGCTTCTAAGATTGGTCAGGTTGCACAGTTCGCTGCTGCAGGTAAGGCTATCAACAAGAAGAGCCTTTCTGAAATTGCAATGTCTTACGGTTACGTATACGTAGCACAGGTTGCTATGGGTGCTGATATGAACCAGACCTTAAAGGCTA
This sequence comes from Clostridia bacterium, assembly GCA_017410605.1. GTDB lineage: Bacteria > Bacillota > Clostridia > Oscillospirales > Acutalibacteraceae > UMGS1279. The sequence continues at coordinate 2,626 of JAFQQN010000011.1, read as the reverse complement.
TTAAGGAAGCTGAGGCTTATAACGGTCCTTCAATCGTTATCTGCTACTCACCTTGCGAAATGCACTCTATTAAGGGCGGTATGGTTAACTGCCAGAAAGAAATGAAGAAGGCTGTTGCCTGCGGTTACTGGGATATGTTCCGCTTCAATCCTGCTCTTAAAGCAGAAGGCAAGAACCCCTTCACTCTTGATAGCAAACCTGCTACCGATGACTATAAAGAGTTCATCTTAGGCGAGGCTCGTTACTCTTCTCTTACCCGCTCCTTCCCCGAGCGTGCAAATGAGTTGTTTGAAAAAGCAGCTGATACCGCAAAGGCTAAGAGAGAGCATCTTGAAAGACTTGTTGCTCTTTATGCTCCCAAAGAGGACTAATTAAAAAGCGATAAACCATAAAAATGCCTGTTGCGTTAATTCGCAACAGGCATTTTTGTTGACAAATACAAATATGATAATTGATAATAAAACCAATCTACCTATTTTCATAGGTACGGTTATGGATGTTTAATGAAAAAAACACCGCCTATTACGCATCGGCGTAACAGGCGGTGCTTTTTTAATCTCTTTCAGGTCTTTTGGAGCGTAGCATATTTATAAGTTCTTTCATAAAGGGGGTTACCCAACGGTCTTTGTGACAGAGAATCTGGCTGTAATAGGTATCCGGCAAGGCGGTTACTTCCAATTTTTTAAGGTTTCCACTTTCTATTTCATTTGAAAGAAGATATTCAGGCAAAAATGCAACACCTAGTCCCTTTTTTACAAGCTCAATAATAACCAAAACATTATCGACCTCTATCCAATCGTTTACCGAGGCGTTACTTTCTGCTGCGAGCTTGGAAAGATATGTATAATACATACCCTCTCGCTCTGTAACAATGAAATTCTGCTTGAATATATTTTCTGTTGTAACGCTTTTGCCGTCGTAAGATTTATAGTCAGGGCTACTTACAAAAACAGATTCCTCTTTTCTTGCATAATAGCACTTTAAATCGGGATCGGTATTACGTGCCTTGGCAACAAACAAAAGATCCAGATTATTCTGCCTGAGTTGTTCCAAAAGCTCCACAGTATGTCCTGAACGTATTCTCAAATCTATATTTTTAAACATTGCTTTAAACTCGGGTATTAAATCCTTAAAAACAGAAATGAGCAACGATTCCGATACTCCTACACGCAAAACCGCCTTAATGTCATTTGAACTTGCATTTAAATTTTCAGCCTTTTCGGCAACCTTAAGTAGCTCATAGGCGATTTTTAAAAAGCTCTCCCCCATTACGGTTAGTGAAATTCTTTTACCTATTCTGTCGAACAAAGAATATCCCAACTCCTTTTCGAGCTGTTTTATCTGTGCCGTTACGGTAGATTGAACATAGTTTAGCTTTTCGGCAGCTTTGGTAAAGCTTTTAAGTTCTGCCACCCTTACAAAAGTTTTAACATTTCTTATATCCATATTTTCCCTCTAATCGATTTTTTCGATGAAATAAAGCAAAAAGATTCGCTTTATAAATAGATTATAATACAGTATAATCGTAAAGTAAAGAAAAATTTTACAAAAAAGGATATAAAAAATGAAAAAAAGACTAAAAACCCCTATCGGCTACTCCATTATTGTTTTTGCGGCAATCATTTTGGCTTTTAACTATTATATTTTTATAGTTAAAAATAATTTTGCCCCTGCCGGCCTTAACGGTATTGCAGTTATGATACAGTACAAGACCGGATTCAGCATCAGTTATATGTCATTGCTTATAAATATTCCGCTTTGCTTGGCGGCATTTTTTATGGTAAGCAGAAGATACGCTGTAAGAACTTTGGTTTTTGTTGTTGTTTACTCTGTGGTCTACTTTTATTTACAAGAAAAAGATTATACCTTTTTCCAATACAATGCAAGAGGTCACGACACCATTTTCCCCTGCATAATAAGCGGTGTAATAACAGGTGTGGTAAGTGGCGTTTGTTTAAAATTCCACTCATCAACAGGAGGCACCGAAATAATTTCAAAATACATTAACAAAATTAAACCAACCGCTAACTTCTTTTTGGTTTACACCATTTTAAACGCTTTTGTTGCCGTAGCTTCGCTTTTTGTTTATAGCGAGGACTACGCTAACTATAAACCGGTTGCTTTATGCCTTACATATTGCTTCATTTCAGGCTTTGTGGGAAACTACATTATAAAAGGAACAAAGACTGCATACAAATTCACCGTTATTACCACACATCCCGATGAAATATCCAAGGAAATTCTCAGTGCTCTTAAGCATGGCGTTACAAAAATAGCGGCAAGCGGAGAATTTACAAAAAATGAAAAAGCTATGCTAATTTGCGTTGTGAGCAAGCATCAGTTAATTGATTTTAAAAATATTATAGATTCTTATGACGATACCTTTTCGTTTTGCGAAACCGTTAATCAAACCTTTGGTAATTTTCAAAGAAGATAAAAATAAAAGATTACGCATCTTGGAAAAATCCGGATGAGTAATCTTTTCTGGCTCTATAATAAATGTTGGGGTAACCAAGTAGAGCCTACGAAGAAAAATTAAAAATAAAATAAAAAAGTAGAGCATATTTGGAAAAAATCCGTTAAAATGGAATTGACTAGAAACCATGAACGGAGGACAAAATATGCT
>JAFQQN010000010.1 GCA_017410605.1 Clostridia bacterium | reverse complement strand
GTACCGCAACAGATGCAGTTGTGCTCTTTTCGTTCCATTTCTGCATATATTACGATATTTTTTTCATTTTCTTCAATATTTGTGATGTTTACCTCTTGCAATCCGAGAAGTTTTTCTGTAAAATTTTTATAGAGCATATTTGGTCCTCCGTTCATGGTTTCTAGTCAATTCCATTTTAACGGATTTTTTCCAAATATGCTCTACTTTTTTATTTTATTTTTAATTTTTCTTCGTAGGCTCTACTTGGTTACCCCAACATTTATTATAGAGCCAGTTTTTGAAAGCCGCCTTTTTTCTATTGAAATATTTTGGAAAATGAATTTTAACAAAAAAGCCGACCCCAAAATGGAGTCGGCTCTCTTTTTTGCGAATAACTGCAAAGCTTTTGCTATTTTGTTTTTACCGTCTTATATGAAGACCACGGTGAATAATAGTTTTTACCGCCTGTCTTTCTGTAGGTTCTTACCCTTACGTAATATGTTTTTCTGGCAGTTAAATTCTTTAGTGTATAGCTGGTGGTTTTATAGCTTGAAATTGTTTTGGATTTTGCATTTTTAAAATTACGATAGGTAGCATACTGTATTTGATAACCTGTAACCTGAGAAGATTTTTTTGCAACCTTAACGGTAAAGCTCTTTTTGCCGGCAGTAAGCTTAGAAATTGCTGTTTTAGGGGGAGTTATTGTAAAATACAGGTTTCTGGTACCGCTATAATAACCTTTAAATTTAATGGTTACTTTGTATCTACCTACATTTTTCCTACCCGATTGATAAGATACGGTATAATATTTTGAAGCGATGGTAGTGCCTGCTGAATTTTTAACAACCACGCCCGGGGTTCTTGCTTTGCCGTTATATACAGCTGATGCACTGGAAAGTGCAATGGTTCCTATCTTTCTTATTGTGCTTTGGCTCTCAACATAGCCGCAAGAGGTGCATTTTTTAACTATCTTACCGTTCGAGGTAGTTGTTGCCGGTGTTGTGTAATTTCTAAATGTATGGGTGTGGTTGTCTTGCCATATGGCATATAAGGTAATGTCACCATTATAATTATACATTGATCCCGGCATGTAAGTAGCCGTGGTTTCGGCACTGTGGATTCCCCACCCCTTAAAGATATGACCGCTCTTTACAGGCACTGTGTCACTAATCGTGATGCTCTTGCCATAATCTTTCTTTTGCGATGAGGGTGCCCCTGAGCCGCCGTTGGCATTATAGGTTACTGTGTACACTCTGCCAAACTTAAAGGGAATTGTGCCGGTTTTTGATGAACTATAATACCTCACACCGAATTTATACATTGTTCCCGCTGTTAAATTATATTCAAGTCTGAAATTTGTGCTCTCGCCACCGTCATCGTTATAGGCAATTTCTGTTCCGCTTGCATTATAAAGATACACCACTGTATCATAATTTCCGGATGAATATATTACATACGTGCCACTGGTTGATGGGGTGAATGTGTAATATTTAACTTGATCACCTACAGATATATCAGCATTGTACGAATAATTGGCACTAAGTGCTGTTGCGCCGTTTCCCCATACGGCATATAGGGTAATGTCGCTTTCAATGTTATAGTTATCCCCTGCCTGATATGAAACGGTACTTGTGGAGCTACTTGTAGCCCACCCCTTAAAACTGTAACTGCCTTTTACAGGAACTTCGTTACTCAAAACGGCAGTCTTGCCATAATCTTTCTTTTGCGGTGATGGTGCGCCTGAACCACCATTGGCATTATAGGTTATTGTGTACACTCTACCAAACTTAAAGGGAATTGTACCGGTTTTTGAGGAGCTATAATACTGCACACCGAATTTATACTGTGTTCCGGCACTTAAATTATACTCTAATCTGAAATTGCGACTGTCGTCATAGTCATCATTACTATCTAACAGATTATCATATGCATCATATAAAGATACTTCGTAATCATCCGTACCGGTAGAATATATTACATATGTACCGCTGGTTGAGGGGGTGAAAACATAGTATTTCTCCTGTCCACCGATTGTTATAGATGCATTATATGATGAATTAGCGGTTAAAACGCTTGCACTCGCACCTGTGCTTGGGGGTGTGTATGCATATTTTAGCTGATATAAGCTGCTCATTGAGGCGTGCTCGGGTGGTGCGGTGTTTATATCACAAACCAAATAACCGTTTGTATATTCAAATCCATATATACTCTCATAAGATGATAAACTAGGACTATATATTTGCGTATACGATGTTTCCGATACATCACATCTGTACACCGCACTGTTTAGCGAGCAGTAAAGGTAGTTACCGTCGCTTGCCAATCTTGATTGATTCTGCCAAGTTCTCCCCCCTGGAGATTTCCAAGTAGCAGTTAAGGTGTAAAGAGTTGCTCTATCACTATAGCGTTTTATGCTACCCGAAACATTGTCAACATAATAAATCTCGTTATCTATAAGCTGAAAAGCTGACTCAGACCTATGCCAAAAATAATTATCATAGGTTGTGCTGGTTGGGAAGGTGTCATAATCGTAAGCGGTATGACCGGCTGAATATATGCCGTTGCTTGATCTTAAAAAGTTTTCGTGTCCCACAACACCAACAGCTCCACGCTCGCCGTCATCCCAAGCAAAATCATCCCAAGTAACATCAACGTGGTAGGGGCGGTTGTTTATATAAACTATATTCCAAATATGATTAAGAGCATCGGAAGAGCAAGCATAGCTTTCAATTCCCACTTCCTCCAAAAGATAATCATATGCTTCGGTGTAGCCCTGACAAACAGCACTACCTACCACCATTGCACCATAACTGTCATATCTGTACTCGCCGCCGTTAAAATCATACTCGCACACCAACGCCAGACGATCATGAATAAGCAAAGCTTTTTGTACATCATCTAAATAATAGTTGTTTTTTATGCCGCTGAGAAGCTCATCCCTTGCCGCAATAAACTCTCTGTATTTGCGCTGATATGTTGATGCGGACATTTCATATTCGGGCTCAATTGCAGTTATTCTTCCTGCTGAGCGCCAATAATAAAAGGAAGATATGTGAAAATTCTCCGGCATCTCATTAAAAATGAACTCGGTTATAGCTTCTACGTTAGCGGTAGTTTCACGGATATTAAAATCGGAAATATCAACGGTAGGGCTACAATAATAAAAACCGTTAAACAAGGCTTCCTCAAATTCATCAATATCAACTATATCCTCTAAGGTTTGTACCGCATCATAAGATTCATAATTTTTCTCACTCTGAACTGCCGCTGCACGTGTTTCTGTTGTATCAGCCAACGCAGAAACCGAAAACAAATTGAACGTTATAACAAAACAAACCAATATCGATAACGCCTTTTTCATAGCCATAAACCCTTTCTTTACAAAATATTTTAAAAAGGATAAACCCTCACAAATAAATTTTAACACAAATTCAAAATATTTGCAACCGTCAGACAAGCTAATATATACTGTAAAACTGCAACAAATTTAACTATATAATTTGTGTATTTTTTCAGTTTAAGGTGTAGCCCGTTCCGTTAAACAAGTCCATAAATTGTTGTTTGAAAGGCGAAACGCCTTTCAAACATGTAGGGACAGGCCTCCCGGACTGTCCGTTATAAAACCGCATAAATAAACGGATTTTGCAATCTATAAAGATCTTACAAAATATGGGTTGACCGTAGGGAACGGGCTTGCTCGTTCCAAAAAAAATTAGTACAAACTTTGGTGGCAGGAGCAAGCCCCTGCCCTACGGATATTACCGAAAATTTGGGAAAAACGCAATTTAGCACAAATTTTGGGGCAACAACGTAGGGAACAACCAACGTGTTGTTCCGTAACAAAATAGATAAATTACCGTATTTTTTGAAATAAAGGGGCTGTAAAAAACAAAGTTTATTAAATTCCTTTAAATAGGAATAAAACGAAATGAAAAATCTGCAATAAAAGTGTAAAAAAGTACTTTTATTACAGATTTTTATTTTTATAAATATATTAGGCATATAAATTGTAGTTTACAAGCCTTCCCCTTGATGGGGAAGGGGGACCAACGCACGTTGGTGGATGAGGTGAAAAAACCGCTAAATTATGCAATTTTTTACGGGCAGTCGAGGACGCCTGCCCCTACGGTATCGCCCGAAAATCTCTGCGATAAACAACAATTTATCGCACGGCTGTTTTTTTACAGCCCCTAATAAAAAAGAGCGGTCAAGGTGACCGCTCTTTAAAAACAAAATCCAAAAATTATTTAATATATTTTTCCATATATTTATCAACATCTACAACCGTTCCGTTAAGGCGTGATTCCTCGGCAGCAAATACTATCATATGGTTTTTTGCAGAAACATTGATTTCGCTTAAATCTTCAGAATTATAATCCTCCATAATGTACTTATAAAGGTCGTTAATAATTCCGGCATCTCCACCACCGTGACCGCCGGTAATGCTATCCCCTACAGCCGAATAATCTATATCCAGATAATCAACTTTACCGGTATCAAAGCTATAAAACTGAAAGGCCTCATTTGCGGGCTTATGCATATTGGCAACAAGGTCGCCCTTGGTGCCCATAACACGGATTCTCCTGCCACCACCTGCAAAGGCGCTCATTGTAAGCGAAATAAGTGTTCCGCCCTCAAATTCCATATTAACGGTCTGATGGTCTACAACGTTGTTATCACACTTATAAACACATTTGCCGTATTGGGTTGTTCTAAGTGCCTTTAAAACTTCGCCATCGGTATCCTTTCCGGGAGGCATTAAGGTAGCCGCACCACGGAACCAATGGTTATGCTTAGCGTCGTAGTAAAGCTTCATTGCATTATAATAACACTTTTCGCCTACAGGACAACCCTCAATGCAGTATTCGGGTGAGCCCTCGGGGGCATTTTCTCTTTTAAAATGCATAGTTGAGCCAAAAGACTGTACCCTTTTGCATTCTTTATCCAAAAGCCACTGAAGAATATCTAAATCGTGACAGCATTTCTGAAGCAGCATAAAAGAGCTTTTGTCAGCATTACCCCAGTTTCCACGAACGAAGCTGTGGCTCTGATGATGATGGCCAACGCCCTCAATATGTTCAATATTAACTATATCGCCAATAACACCATCTTTGATTAACTTTTTAAGAGTTTTGAAAAATGGAGTATACCTAAGCACGTGACAAACAAGGATTTTTCTGCCGCACTCCTTTGCCTTTTCTACAATAAGAGCACACTCCTCAGGTGTAGGAGCAACGGGCTTTTCCAAAAGCAAATCATAACCTAACTCCAAAGCCTTTAAAGCAGGCTCGGTGTGCATTCTATCCATTGTGGAGATTATTGCAACATCGGCAAATTTAGGAACATCTAAAATCTTTTCCCATGTATCAAAGCAGTTTTCTTCAGCAACGCCGTGTTTTTCTTTTATATACTCTCTGCGGTCATCAAGCGGCTCTGCTACACCAACAACCTTAAAAAGCTCGGGGGCATCTGCCATAATATTTGTATAACCCTGACCTCTGCTACCGGCACCGATAACAATTACTTTACAAATTTTCTTTTCCATTTAAGCCTCTCCCTTTTGCAATAATTTCAAAGATTATATTTCCTTGACAAATAAATTTGCAGATGATATAATCCTCTTGATAGCTTTATTTTAACGGTTTTTTTAACTTTTGTATATATAATAACGAATACTTAATCTTTGATTTAATATACATTGTGTTTGGAGGAATTTTATGCATCGAATTTTAAAGATAACGGAAAACCCAAAAATAACAGGGGTAAGCACGGCTTTCTTACAAGATTTAGGCCCAGATTTCAAATTCAGGGGCGAGGCTCACGACTTTTATGAGCTTGTATGCGTAACCGAAGGAGCTATAAGCGTAGCAGCCGATGATAAATATTTTACGCTGAAAAAAGGACAGGCGATTTTGCACCCCCCTATGCAATTTCACAACATAACCTCTATGGGAGACAAAAAATCTTCAATTGCCGTATTTTCTTTTTCGGGCGAAAATATCCCAAATCTTCAGGATAAGGTTTTAGAAATAGGTGATATTTCTAAAACTAAATCTTTGCTGGAGCTCGCCAAAAAGCATTTTGTTATAAGATACCGTTTTAGCATTAAAGAGCCTAAGAGCACCGGAATTTCACACTTGTTATATGTTAAAAGGCTGGAACTTTTTCTTTTAGAGCTAGTAAACAATAACCAAGAAAAAAATGAAGCTCTACCACAAAGTGCCGAAAACTATTCTTTTATTATTAAAACCCTGAACGATAATATAGACAAACGCCTTTCAATAGCCGAGATTGCCTCTCTTTGCAATATGAGTGCCATAAACCTGCAAAAAACTTTTTCAAAATACGCCGGAATTGGCATTATAGAATATTTTAACCAATTAAAAATGCAAAAGGCGATCGAGCTTTTGGAACGTGGAATGTCCGTAAAGCAGACCGCCTTATTATTAGGGTTTCATGATCAGAATTATTTTAGCACCGTTTTTAAACGAATAACGGGCAATACGCCAAGTAATATACTTGCCAAAAAATCTTTCTAAAGCTGAGTTACTATAAAAGACTGAACGTCCTCAACCGTTTTTCCGCCCTCAAATGAGATGTTTGCGGTAGACGGAATATAAATTCTGTCCGCCTTTTTAAACATAGCATAGTCGCCTTCGCTATCGCCAAAAGCAACCGTCTCACCGGTAATGCTGAATTTTTCCTTCAAAAATTCGGTAGCAACACCTTTGTTAGAGGATTTGGCACAAAATTCAAGATAGGTTTCATCCTCATAGCAGATTCTAAAGCCCTTTTGCTCGGCAAGAGACTTAACCTCATTAACATCCTCTGAAAGGGGATTGTTTTTAACAAAGATAAGCTTATAAATTTCCTCGCCAAAAAGACGTTTTTTTGCCATAATATCCTCTGTTATAGGCATATTCCGCTCCCTTAAAGCCGCAAACGGTTTGAGGGAGTTTGTGTTTGCCTTGTGGCAAATTTCATTTACCTTTATAGCACATATGGGATTTTTATAAAGCAAACAGTTTTTATACATTATCTGTGCGCCGTCATTGCAAATAAAGACTGTACGATTGATAAGCGGAGCAAGTAATTTTTTTAAGGTTCCGTATGGTCGACCACTGTTAACCGCAAAATAAACGCCTTTATCTGTAAGATTTATTATTTTTTGTATAAAATCTTTGCTAAGCTCCTCTTTTTCTTTTGGAAAAAGAGTTCCGTCAAAATCAGTTAAAATAAGCTGCAGCATTAGTTTTTCACCTGCTTAATACTGAGTGAGATACGCTTTTTAGCTACATCTACACCAATAACCATAACTTTTACAAGATCACCGACTGTAAGCACCTCACTGGGATGCTTGATAAAACGATTGCATATTTCAGAAATGTGCACAAGTCCATCCTGATGTACGCCAATATCTACAAACACGCCGAAGTCTATAACGTTGCGAACTGTTCCGTCTAAAATCATACCCTCTTTAAGGTCATTCATATCCATTACATCGCTGCGAAGCATCGGCTTAACCAATTCATCGCGAGGGTCACGACCGGGTTTTACAAGCTCCTTAGCAATATCCTTAACGGTGGGAACACCAACCGAGCAGAGTTCAGCCATTTTGTCCACCCCAAAGGCCTCTAGCTTAGCCTCTAAATCACCTAAATTTCCATCAGCAACATCTTTAGGAGCAAAACCGAGATTTTTAAGCATAATTTCAGCCGCCTCATAGCTCTCGGGATGAACACCTGTATTATCTAAAATGTTTTTTCCACCTATAACACGCAAAAATCCTGCACATTGTGTAAACGCCTTAGGACCCAACTTTGCAACCTTTAAAAGGGTTTTTCTGTCTTTAAATTCACCATTTTCCTCTCTATGTGCAACAATGTTTTTGGCAATTGTTGCATTAAGACCCGAAACACGGGTAAGTAAGCTGGGCGAAGCGGTGTTAAGATCTACACCAACAGCATTAACACAGTCCTCCACAACACCTGTTAAGGTTTCGTTAAGTCTTGCCTCAGGCATATCGTGTTGATACTGGCCTACGCCTATAGATTTTGGATCAATTTTAACAAGCTCTGCCAAGGGGTCTTGTAGCCTACGTGCAATAGAAACCGCACTGCGGAGTGAAACATCAAAATCAGGAAATTCCTCAGCACCCAGCTTTGATGCCGAATAAACTGACGCTCCTGCCTCATTTACCATCATATACTGTACACCGGGATGCTCCTTAATAAGCTCAGATACAAATATTTCGGATTCCTTGGAGGCGGTGCCGTTACCAACCGCAATTGCGGTAATGCCGTGTTTTTTTATAAGTGCCGAAAGCTTAGCCGCTGCCTCCTCCTTTTTGTTGTGAGGGGGTGTAGGATAAACTACAGTAGTGTCAAGCACCTTTCCGGTTCCATCTACAACGGCAATTTTACAACCCGTTCGGTATGCAGGGTCAAAGCCCAGGGTCACCCTGTCCTTAACGGGAGGTTGCATTAAAAGCGGCTTTAGGTTTGAGCCGAACATCTTTATAGCCTGCTCGCTTGCTACTTCGGTGAGATTTGACCTGATTTCACGCTCAACCGATGGGAAAATAAGTCTGGAATATGCGTCTTCGGCAGCAGCGTTTAAAAAGGCGTTGTATTCAGGCTCACCCATAGGAAGACGGTTTAAAAGTATTCTTAGTGCCTCTCCCTCATCTATATCCACCGAAACCTTTAAGAATTTTTCCTTTTCGCCACGATTTATTGCCAGGATTCTATGACTTTGAATTTTATGAACCGGCTCAGAAAACTCATAATACTGACGGTAAACGCTGTCTTCTTCTGTTGCGGCCTTAGAAGAAACAAAACCTCTTTTGTTTATAAGCTCCTTTAAAAGGCGGCGGATTTCAGCATTATCTGAAAGCTGTTCGGCAATAATATCATTAGCTCCGGCCAAAGCATCCTCTACCGAATTAACCTCTTTTTCCTCATCAATAAAATCAAGAGCAATTTCGGCAAGAGTTTTGCCCTCTCCGCCTGCTAAAATAAGCTCGGCCAAAGGCTCTAAGCCTTTTTCTTTAGCAATGGTTGCTCGTGTGCGACGCTTTTGTTTGTAAGGCCTGTAAAGGTCCTCCACCTCTGCCAAGGTAACGGCGGCTTCGATCTGCTCTTTAAGTTCGTCTGTGAGCTTGCCCTGCTCGGTAATGGAAGATATAACCTCGCTTTTTCTCTGCTCTAAATTTCTTAAATATTGAACACGATCAGCCAATGTTCTTATCATCTGATCATCCATAGAACCATGCATTTCCTTGCGATAACGTGCAATAAAAGGTACAGTATTTCCATCATCTAAAAGGGTTATTATATTTTCTACATAATCAGCACGAAGCTTTAATTCACTTGCAACGGTATTTACTATATTTTGCATTTATGTTTTTCTCCTTAAGGTATTTTTCCACAATATGTATTATACCTCAAATATAATGTAAAGTCAAACAAAACACCTTGATTTATTCAAAGTTATAGGTTTTTGATGCTCAGATTCAGTCTTGCCTAAAAAAATCTATTGGGTTATACTTTCTCTAGTTTGTCTTCTTTAGCCAAAGCACTTAAACTTGAACCAGGTTTTGAAACACATATTTTTTGCTCTACTTTGTTTAAATACTCGTAAATCCGTTAGGATTTACTGCGTTTTAGCCTTGTATAACAAAAAATAATGCTATTTACAAAACTCTT
>JAFQQN010000009.1 GCA_017410605.1 Clostridia bacterium | reverse complement strand
CTTCGACCTTAAATGTGCAATTTTTAAAGTAGATTTTGGTGAAGAGAATTTCATAAGGCTACCGCCTATGAAATTTGATGAGCCTAAAGATGCCTAAAAATAGCCATTTAAGGCTGATTCGAGTTTGAATGCTTTGGCTAAGGTATACGGCTCTAAACACTGTTATTAAAAAAGTAATTGATGGCAGGAATTGCGGCGGCAAATGCCGATGAACCCCTTTTTAGTCCAGACGGAACAACCTTTACAGGATGCACCCTGCAAATTACCGAATGTGATTTAATATACTCTTCCAATGCTGCGGTGATTTTTTCGGTATCGTTATCAAACTCACCATAGAGTATAACGGTATCCAAATCAAAAAGATTCACCGCACCAACCAATGCAGTACCCATTGTGTTTATTAAAAAGTCAAAGGCGGCTTTGCCTTTTTGGCTGTTTTCTGATGTAAGCTCAACCGAATCGGCAATATCAAACCGATTTTTAAGAGCTGAGAGGGTGGCGTACTGCTCTAAGCATCCACGATTACCGCAAGGGCATTCCTCCCCGAACGGATCAATACTTATATGCCCAAGCTCTCCCGCAATTCCGTGCGAGCCGCCATAAATATCACCATTTTTAAGCAAAGCTCCGCCTATGCCGTTAGAGACTGTAACAAAAAGGCTGCTGCCAATCTGCTTTTTTACATAGCTATGCTCTGCTAAAGCGAGCGTTACAGCATCATTTTCTAAAACAACGGGGCAACCAAATTCCTTTTTTAAAGCCTCTACAATGGGGAAGTTATTAAAAAGTTTAAAGTTAGGCGGTTCTAAAATAACGCCTTTTTCGCAGTCAAGCGGTCCGGGTGCAGATACACCCAGCCCCAAAAGATTTTTAATATTCAATTTTGTCTCTGCCAATTTTTTAGGCAGAGTTTTTTTTATGAGTTCAAGTGCCTCTATCGTAGTAATATCGCCTGTAGGCAGGGTAAAGCTCCAAAGCTCTTTGCCCTTTATATCAACCGCCGCTACCGATATTCTTTTTCTGTGCAGGTTTATACCCAAAACAAAACCGTAGCTTCCGTTAATATCCAACAAAATGCGGGTTCTGCCTGCCGTACCGTTTTTTCTGGCAGGTCCCAGCTCCAACAAAATGCCTTCGTTTATCATTTCATTTACAAGGGTTGTTACCGATGATTTTGCCAGCCCTGTTTTTAAACTTACCTCTGCACGGCTAAGCGGCTCATAGCGTAAAAGATCTAAAATTCGATATCGGTTATTATTTTTAAGCTCCAAAATGTTAAGTGCCTTTTCAGCCATAAGCTCACCCCTTTTTTCTTTTTTATTACTAAATTATACTATTTTTTGACTCCAAGGTCAACAAAATTAAAAAAACTCTTGATTTTTTAGAAAATGTGATGCATAATTAGTTCAAGGCTAAAACTAATTATGCATAGGGGAGTTTGCAATGCAACTTAAAGTGTTTGGAAAAGGGTTTAATTTTTCACAAGACGGACCCGGAAACAGACTGGTTTATCACCTGAAAGGCTGTAATATGCACTGTCCGTGGTGCTCCAATCCCGAGGGTATGTTGTGTGACGTCGGCGACTTTTACATCCTAACAAAGGATGAGCTTTTATCAGAAGTGTTGCTTAGTAAGCCTATGTTTTTTGAGGGTGGCGGAGTCACCTTTACGGGTGGCGAGGCAACGATACAGTTTGACTCCCTTTTTGAGATAATAAAAGCTTTACAAGAAAATGATATTTCGGTTGCAATTGAGACCAATGGCACAAGCAAAAAACTTTCACAGCTTTTTCCCCTTTTAAATCATCTAATTATAGATTTAAAACACCCAGACAGTAATAAACATAAAGAAACAACCGGCATCTCAAACGAAATTATAAAGCAAAACATTCTGCTTGCGGCAAAAAGCGGTGTCGATTTGCTTATTCGTATCCCCCTTATTGGTGGATTTAATACCCATCCCGAAGAGCTTAACAGATTCATAGAGTTTTTAAAATCCATTAAAGGCAAAAATGTTAAGGTTGAGGTTCTAAAGTACCACGAATACGGCAAGGATAAATGGGAAAAATGCGGTCTTGAATATAAAATGAAAGATGCTTTTGTGCCCGAAGAAACAAGAATAAGCTTTGAAGAAAAAATTAAATCTGTTGGTTTAACTGTTATAAGAACATAAATTAGGAAAGGATTTTTTTACTATGTATAATGTATACAACTCAACAAAAGTTACCGAAAAGGCAAAGGCTCTTTTTAAAGAAGAGCGTGCAAAAAAGCGTGTAGACGGTTGGTTTATTGCAAGGGAGATTGTTGCTAATAAGCAGAATGAATTTAAAAATCTTTCTAAAGAGATGCGTGCCGCAAAGGAGCTTGAAGCTATTGTAACCGAGCTTCCTATCACAATAAGCGATAATGCCGTTTTTGCAGGTAGTCAGTCCGACGCCTTTGCAAGAAGCTACGCTCTTATAAATCCCTCTTTCAGGGTTGAAACCTTCTCAGGCTACTGCGATCCTACCGCAGTTTATGATGATATTGAACCCAACGAGGAATTTACAGAGCAGAGAATCAACAAAGTTCGTGAATTCTCAAAAAATTCAGCCTACGTAAAATCTCTTTCGGCCGTTTATGATAAATATAGCAACTACACCGAAGAGGTTGCATTTTTTATTGAGCAGGTAACCGGTCATATTATACCGGATTTTCGTCCTGCCCTTAAATACGGTCTTGCCGAAATACTTAAAACCTTAGACAAAAACATAGCCGAAACCGACGATGACTATAAAAAGGATAACTTCAAATCTATAAAGGTTGCCTTAAACTGTGCCGTTATTCTTGCAAATCGTTATGCAGACATTGCGGTCGAAAAAGCAAAATCTGCAAACGAAAAGCGTAAAGCAGAGCTTTTACTGCTTGAAAAAACTCTTCGCAAGGTGCCCTTTGGCCCAGCCGAAAGCCTTTATGAAGCCATTCAGAGCTATATGCTGCTTTGGGAGATTATGTGCCTGGAGCAAGCCCCCAACCCATTTGCATTCTCGGTAGGTAACGCCGACCGCATTTTTGAACCCTACAGAGCTGCTGATGGTTTGTCTCGAGAGGATACCGCATCTCTGCTTAAGCATTTTTTAGTGTTTTTCAATGTCGGAGACCGCAGTTGGGCTATCTCACAAAATCTGCTCATCTCGGGTAGGGATATTGATGGCAACGACCTTACAAATCCCACCTCTTACGCTCTTATGGATGCCTATTTTGATATGAATCTTCCTCAACCGATTTTATCTGTAAAGTTGCACAAAAACACCCCTGATGAGCTTTATGCCGAGCTTGGTAGATTTTTCTTCTCTCCCGGCGTGCTGACACCCTCTCTTTTCAACGATGATTCTGTTTTTGAGATTCTCAAAGCAAGAGGTGTATCCAACGAAGATTTAGCAGATTACTCGGTTGCAGGTTGTCAAGAGCCGCTCATTATGGGTAAAGATAACGGCAACACCACAAATAGTTGGCTTAATATGCCTAAAATTCTAGAGCTTTGCCTCAATGGTGGCTACTCTATGATAACGGGCAAGGAAATTAAAAAGCAGGATACCCCCGATACCCTTACCTTGCTTAAAAATATAAGAGAGATTTTCTACACCACTTTAAACAGCTATATTGATGAAATGTGCGATGCCGCTAATGGTGCATCGAAAGCAGTAAGCGAACTACCGGTGCCATTCCTCAGCGGATTTATGGGCGGTGTGGAAAGCGGCTATGATATGCGTGATACCGAAAATCAAGGCACAAAATACAATGGTAGCGGTTGCCTTATTCACGGTCTTTCGGTGCTTGCCGACTCCTTTGTTGCTATTGATAAGCTTTTGGCTGAGCGTCCAGAAGATGCTGAAAATCTTATAGCCGCTCTTAAAGCTAACTTTAAAGGATATGAGGAACTGCACGCTTTCCTTAAAGCTGCACCAAAATTCGGTAACAATATTTTAGTAGTCGATAATGAAGCTGCAGAAATTGCAAACAAGGTTTCAGATATGGTTGCCGCTCACAAAAATTATCTTGGTAATCCTTTCCGTGCCGACTGGGCAAGCCCCACAACCCACCTTACATACGGCTACTGGGTAGGTGCCACCCCTGACGGACGTGTAGCCCGTGAACAGCTTAACTACGGCGTTGACCCATTATACGGCGAAGCCGGCGGCGGTATGGGCTTCAGAATGCTCTCTAATATGCGACTTCCCTTTAACAAAATGGGCGGCGGTTATGCCTCTCACCTCGGCATTGATCCCAAATACTTCACCGCCGAAAGTTTTGAGGGCAAGGGTATAGATTTTATGAGGCGTATTATAAAACCGTTATTCTTCAACGATGCTATGGGAGATAAGGTTGCCCCATTCTACCTCTATGTTAACGTTACCACCCCCGAAACCCTGCGCAAGGTACTGGCTGACCCCAAAAAATATGCACCCTCCGGCGTTTACATTATGCGTATTCACGGCACCTTTGTCAACTTCCTTGACCTCTCACCCGAAATTCAGCAAGATATTATTAAAAGATTAGACCCCGCCTCTACAACAATGTAACATTTGGTGATAATTTATGTATTCAATTGGTTTAGATATTGGCACAACCTCGGTTTGCGGCATACTTGTAAATAACGAAAATGGAAATGTTGTAAAATCCATAACTCTAGATAATAACACCTTTATAAAGAGCGATAATGAGTCCTTTAAAATTCAGGATGCCGACACTCTTATAGGAATAGCCACCGAAATTTATGAAAAGCTCTCCGAAAACCTAACACCCACAAGCATCGGTATTACCGGACAGATGCACGGTATTGTTTATTTAAACGATAACGGAGAGGTTTTAAGTCCTCTTAAAATCTGGCAGGATGGAAGAGGCGATTTACCCTATAAAAACGGGCTTTCTTATGCTGAATATATGTCTGATGCTACCGGATATTCCCTTGCAACGGGGTATGGTGCCGTTACCTATTTTTATGATACTCTTAACGGATTAGTGCCGGAGGGGACTGCTAAGTTTTGCACCATTCACGACCTTTTGGCAATGACCTTGTGTGGAAGAAAAACTCCCTTGGTACATTCTTCAGACGCCGCATCTATCGGTCTTTTTGATATAAAGAAAAACGCTTTTGATATTGATACTATTAAGAGATTAGGGCTTGATGCATCGTTGTTTCCCGATGTTTGCGGCGGTTTTGAAATCATAGGTCACAAAGGGGATGTGCCCATTGCGGTAGCTATTGGTGATAATCAAGCCAGCTTTTTAGGCTCGGTTGCCAACCCTGAAGATGCTATACTCATCAATGTTGGTACAGGAAGTCAGATTTCCCTCTCCTCCGACAATCTGCCCGATAACAAAAGCATAGATTGCCGACCTCTTTTGCCCGGCTCATACATTCTGGCCGGTTCTTCTCTTTGCGGCGGCAGAGCCTACGCTTTACTCGAAAAGCTTTTCCGTGAAATAGCCGAAAGGGTTACGGGCGAAAAGGTTAAAAGTGCCTACCCTGCAATGGATAAAATAATGGAAAATTATAGTGGAGAAAAATCCCTTAATGTTTCCACCGTTTTTGACGGCACCCGTTCAAATCCCGAAAAACGTGGTAGTATTTCAGGTATCGGCACCGAAAATCTTACTATGGCTGCCCTTTGCGACGGCTTTATGAATGGTATGGCAGAAGAGCTTTATGCTATGTTTTGCGATATGAAGCCCTATATAAAAAGTGAAAAGAAGCTGCTTGTAGGCTCGGGAAACGGAATCAGATTCAACGCCCCGTTACGAAAAAAATTCGAAAATCTTTTTGGCCTTAAAATGGTTATCCCTGCCGGTAAAGAAGAGGCAGCTTTCGGTTCGGTACTTTACAGTTTAGTAGCGGCTGGAATTAAATCTGACTTTAGCAAAGCGGCCAAATTTATTAAATATATTGAGGAATGATTCTAATGCAAAATAAACCTGATTTTTTAAAAGCTCCTATATTTTTTGAAAAAAATCGTGTAGGAAGAGTTTATACAGGCGGTGCACTTTTCGCCGACTTTTTTGGTGACGATTCGGTAGACGGTTTTGAACCCGAAGAATGGGTGGTTTCTTCGGTTATAGCTCTTAATAGAAACCAAAAATCCCCGAAAGAGGGCGTATCTGTTGTAAAGGATACTAACATTTATTTTGATGACCTTTTAAAGAAATATAAAACGGAGCTTTTAGGCGACAGAGATGAATTTGGTGTTTTAACCAAGGTTCTGGATAGTGCGATACGTTTGCCTGCACAAGCCCACCCCGACAAAGCCTTTTCGAGAAAGCATTTTAATAGCGAATACGGCAAGGCTGAATCTTGGATCGTGCTCGCCTGCCGCCCCGACGCCTGCATATATTTTGGCTTTAACAAGGAATATACCAAGGAGGAATTTAAGGCGGCAATTAAAAAAAGCGAAACCGATAAAGACGCTATGGAAAAACTGCTTACCCGAATAGCCGTAAAGCCGGGAGATGTTTTCTTTGTCCCGGCAAGAATGCCTCACGCCATTGGTAAGGGCTGCCTGATTTTAGAGATTCAGGAGCCTAGCGATTTTACCATTCAGCCCGAATACTACTGCGGTGATTACAGGCTAAGTGAACAAGAAATGTACATAGGTCTTGACGAAGACACCGCTATTGATGTTTTTGATTTTTCATACCTTGGCGAAAAAGCAATTGAATTGGGCAGAAAAACACCAAAAACAGTATATAATGAAAATGGAGTGGAAATTAAAAATCTCATCACCTATGACGATACTCCTTGCTTTGCGGTAAAAAGCTATACTCTCTCTGAGTCAGAGATAATTCTTACCGAAAAGCCCGCTGTTTATGTTGTAACCGACGGTAATGGTACAATCTACTTAAATAATAAAGAAAAAAACCTCAAAAAAGGTGATTATTTCTTCTTGCCTGCGGCTGCAGATGAAGTAAAAATAACATCGGCAGAAAATCTTACCATAATTGCCTGCCTTCCACCACAAAAATAATTTAATTTTAAAAGCCCTTTAAAGCAGAGTTTTTTGCTTTAAAGGGCTTTTTGATTTGATTTTAGGTGGTTAATTGGATTTTTCATACAATTCCTTAATTTCTTTGTGGATTTTTTCTTTGTTTTGTGAGGATAAAAGTTTATACCATGAAAGAAGTATTGCCTCATCACTTTTTAAATCCTTAAGTTTGTATTTTTGTATTTCGTCCTGATAACCCCCTAACGGTTCTCTATCAATAGAAAATATATCTTCTCCCTCATTAACACCATACAACAAAAAATGCACCGATACACCAAAAAGTGTTGCAAGCTTTTTAATATTTTCCAGCGTTGGGGTAATATCTCTTTCATAATACGCATAGGTTGAACGCTTGATTTTTAAAATATCAGCAACCTGTTCTTGTGTTAACTTGTGGGCTTTTCGCAGAATCATAAGAGTACGTCCCATAACCGACTGATTCTTTTTTTCCTTTGCCATAAATTATTCTCCTTTATAATATATATTTTTCATTTAATACTTGACTGTTTGCTTAAAACTTGGTATAATTTTTAAGCAACATTTTTGCTGATGTGGCTCAAAGGCAGAGCGGCTCACTCGTAATGAGCAGGTTGTCGGTTCAATTCCGATCATCAGCTCCAAAACCTCGGGAACTAACCGTTTCCGGGGTTTTCTTTTTTATAAAACCCCCGATTTAAACAACCCTCTTGTGTAGGCCTCGCCGTTTCTTGCTTTATTATTTAAAAACTCTTTTATGGTTTCTAAGGTGTCTTCAGGCGTTTCTATGGTAAAATATAAATATCCGCCGTCTGCTTTAAGTTTACCCAGTGAATCAGAAACATCTGTAATTTTACAGTTTAATATTTCAGAAAATCCATTCCGACATATGACCGGAAAGGTTTGTTTTTTTCTATCGGTAATGGTACAATATTCCTTTTTTGCACCACAGCCCACGCCATTTCTGACAGGACAATTACGTGTGAGCATAAGAGGTTGACGGCCATAGCACATAGAAAAAAGCTCTGAATTTTCTGTATCGCCCAGACCACAAATCTCATTAAAGCTCATCTCGGGCGAAATAACGGCTCTTTCTACACCCAGCTTTTCAGCCGCTTTAACGGAATAGGTGTTGAACAAATTAAGTCCAAAACCGCCCATAATGTCAAACCCTTGCTCTTTAGCAAGCTGCAGACCTGAAATATTTGAGCAAACTACACCCTTAATACCATTTTTCTTTAAGCTTTTTAAAAGATTTTTTGTTGACTCATCTGATGCGGCACCTCTTGGTAGTTCTGCATAGGCCGCATTTAGCATAAAATCTGATATGGGAGTCTTTTCGTCCTCAAATGCCTTTTTAAGAAATTCGGCCGGCAATGAATACCCCAAAAGCTCCAACAAAACATCCTTACATAGTAAAAGCTGCTCTAAAGTGGCAAAGCGTGCAAAAAAACCTTTTATGCTACGACTGTTTGTCTTTGCAATATCTTTAACAGCTAAAACGTTAGACTCTCTTTGAACTTCTATTTTTTTTGAGTTTAATACCGAAACCGCTTCTTTACGCATTTTATTAAGTGCCGAAACAGGTAGTGTCAAGCCGTTTTCAATATTAACAGTAACATCATCGGCAAAATAGCAGGTTCCACCAAGCTTTGATATAGCCTCGGCTGCTCTTTCACGGCTTAGCGGTACATTAACCGCAACCTGCGGAATATCACCTAAAACAGTTACCTTTATGTCATCCGCCTCTATAAACAGCTCTGTAGCATTACCGCTTTTGAGGTTAAGAACCATTTTAAGCGGAATTTTTTGTCTCTCATTACGGTAAAGAACATGTATCTTAGCAAGCGCCTCATTGGTAAGCATTTTATCCTGCTCACTTCTGATACCAAACATAGCTCTACCAAGCTTTTCTTCGTAATATCCGCTTGTAAAGCCCTCTCGGGAAAAAACTTGCTCTAAAAGACGAAGTATTTCAGCATCTGCATAGCCCTTATCCACCATTTGACGCATTGCGGTAACGGCCGATGCAACATATTCAGGGCGTTTCATTCGCCCCTCTATTTTAAAGGAACATACGCCCATTTCGGCAAGCTCATTAAGATTTGAAACTAGACTAAGGTCTTTAAGACTTAAATCATAGCCTGTGCCACCCTTTGCATTAAACGGAAGTCGGCAGGTTCCTGCACAGAGACCACGGTTAGCACTGCGACCCCCTAAAAATGCACTGAAATAGCACTGCCCCGAAAGGCACATACAAAGTGCTCCGTGCACAAACACCTCTACTTCAATATTAAGTTCCTTTGCTCTTTTGCAAAAAAGCTTAAGCTCAGATTTGCTCATTTCCCTTGCGGGAACAACACGGCAAAATCCCATTTCCTTTAAAATGCTGAGTGCCGCCGCAGAATGAACCGACATTTGCGTAGATGCATGAAGCGCCAATTTCGGGAAATTACTATGAATAAGCTCTGCCAAACCTAAATCCTGCACTATTATAGCATCTATACCATAGCGGTATGCACTTTGCACCAGCTCTAAAGCATCATATATTTCGCTATCCTTAATAACCGTATTTAAGGTCAGATAGCTTTTAACATTATTAAGCTTGCAATACTCAATTGCTTTTTTTAATTGCTCATCGCCAAAATTATCTGCGTTTCGACGTGCGTTAAATCTGCTCGCTCCAAAATAGACAGCATCTGTTCCCGTTCTAACTGCGGCAACAAGCATTTCTTCATTTCCAACAGGAGCTAAAATCTCTGTTTTCATAATTAAATAACTTCTTTTGCGCCAAGTGATGCCAAATAGTTCCAAACCGTCTCAATATCATTGCAAATAACCAAAACTATTACATCATCAAGCTCTACCAACAAACGATTCTCCACCTTTTGATATTCACTTTCCATAGTTGGTTTGAAAAAGGTTGAAAGATCTGATAAATACTGCGATATACCCTTTATTGCGGTGGTGCGCTGTTCTTTATCCTTTACCTCAAAGCAGGCTAGTGTGTCGGCCGATTCGCCTGTAGCACTTATCCTCACGTTAAATCTTTTAACACTACCATCACTAAACCTAAAATAGGACGGAAGCGATGCACCCGAAAGCTCTTTAAGCTCTGAAAAGGTGGTAAGAGTCAATATCTCTTCCGATAAATCAGTAGTATTTACTTTTTTTGCATCACCGCAGCCCGATGTTGTTAAAAGCACAATTGTGACCAACACCAAGGCGACGATGCTTTTAATTTTAGTATATGTCATAAAGTACCTCACTTATATAATGCAAATAACCAATTACTAAGTATTATACTACATTATAACTGAAAAGTAAATAGATTTGAACAAAAATTCGAAAAAATTTCGAATTTTCGTCGGTTTCAATTATGCATTTATACCCTATAATCCACTTTTATTTTAAATTTTTTGTGCACTTTAATAAATGTTAAAAAAATGTCGAAAATCACAGTTTTACAGATAGTATTTAAACTTTTCAACATAGTTATTAACCGTTTTTAAACGAATCCAAGCCTTTTAAAGGAGTTTTTTAACCGAAAATGTTGATAACTTTGTTTATAACTTTAATAAAAAAATGTGTTTTTTTACCCTATTTTTTCAAAAAATACTACTATTTTTTTTACAATAATACGAAATGTATATATTTTCTTATTTGGAGCAACATAAAAGTCTTGACTTTTGCACACTAAAGTATTAAACTAAATAATGTTAAGTTTTTAATGTATAAAATTTATTTAGTTAGGAGATTGTTTGTTATGGCATTAAAAAATGAATATCTGCTTAACGTATACGAAAAAGTTAAGCAACGTAATGCTTCTGAGCCCGAATTTCTTCAGGCAGTTCTTGAGGTTTTAGAATCTTTAGAGCCTGTTGTTGAGCAAGACCCCCGCATTGAGCAATGGGGCATTATGGAAAGAATTGTAGAGCCCGAAAGAATGATTTCTTTCCGTGTTTCTTGGGTTGACGACAACGGCAAGGTTAACGTAAATCGTGGTTATCGTGTACAGTTCAACTCTGCTATTGGCCCTTACAAGGGTGGTCTCCGTCTGCATCCTTCTGTTAACTCCTCTGTTATTAAATTCCTCGGATTTGAACAAACCTTTAAAAATAGTCTTACCGGTCTTCCTATGGGCGGCGGTAAGGGTGGTTCTGACTTTGACCCCCGTGGTAAGAGCGATAACGAAGTTATGCGTTTCTGCCAGAGCTTTATGACCGAGCTTGCTAAGCACATCGGCCCCGATACTGACGTTCCCGCAGGCGACATCGGCGTTGGTGCACGTGAGGTTGGCTATCTCTTTGGTCAGTACAAGAGACTCCGTAACGAATTCACCGGCGTTTTAACCGGTAAAGGTCTTTCTTTTGGCGGTTCTCTCATTCGTCCTGAGGCTACCGGCTTTGGTGCAGTTTACTATGCAGCAGAAATGCTTAAATCCTTTGGCGAAGATATTAAGGGTAAAACCTTTGCTGTTTCCGGCTTTGGTAACGTTGCATGGGGTACCGTTAAAAAGGTTACCGAGCTTGGCGGTAAGGTTGTTACCATCTCCGGTCCTGACGGATATGTTTATGATCCCGACGGCATAAACACCGAAGAAAAAATTAACTTTATGCTTGATATGCGTGCTTCCGGCCACGATATGGTTAAGGATTATGCAGATAAATTCGGCGTAGAGTATCACGCAGGCGAGAAGCCTTGGGGCGTTAAGGTTGATGTTGTTATGCCTTGCGCTACTCAGAACGAGGTTAACGCAGACGACGCTAAAAAGATTATTGCCAACGGTGTTAAATACTACGTTGAGGTTTCTAATATGCCTACCACTGCTGATGCAGTTGCTCTTCTTAAAGAAAATAAGGTTGTTATTGCTCCCTCCAAGGCAGTTAACGCAGGTGGCGTTGCTGTTTCCGGCTTAGAAATGAGCCAGAACTCTATGCGCTACAGCTGGACCGCCGAAGAGGTTGATGCAAAGCTTCATCAGATTATGACCAATATCTATAACACCTCTTACGAAGCAGCTAAGAAGTACGGTATGGAGGGCGACCTTATTGCAGGCGCTAACATTGCCGGCTTTGAAAAGGTTAAGGAAGCTATGCTTGCTCAGGGCGTTGCATACTAATAATTAGCTTAATTTAAAAATTAAATATTTTCAGCGTGGTGGAAATGCAAAATTTTCTACCACGCTTTTTTATTCTCCCGTAGGTACTCACCGCCTTAAAATAAAAAAGTGTGCCCCAATAAGAGACACACCGAAAAAGCGATATCTCTCATTGTTGTCACACAATTGCAGCCCTCATTTTGGGATATAAGCAGAGAGAGAAAACACCTTTTACCAAAGTATTTTCCCAAAATGAGAAAAGCATATGCAATTCGTGTGACGTGCATATAATAACACATTTATTTGAGTTTGTCAACTATTTTCGAAAATATTTTCAAAAAATATCAAAATTTTTTCTTATATGTAAAAATGAATTGTATAATTCCGTATCATTTCACATAATAATGATGAAATAATACACAAAATGTCTTTTTAAAAAAAATTAACCAAATTACTAAAAATTTACCTATTGACATTTTTCTACTTTGTGATACAATAAATATGCAAAAGTTAATACTCCTTATCAAGAGTGGCGGAGGGACAGGCCCTGTGATGCCCGGCAACCTGTGTTAAGCAAGGTGCTAAATCCTGCGGTTTTACCGAAAGATGAGGCTGATATCAAACGTCCTCATTGAGGGCGCTTTTTTTAAGTCAAAATAAGAAGTATTACATAAATATAATTTAAAGGAGAAATAAAAATGGCAAAATGGCTTTTTACATCCGAATCGGTGACCGAGGGTCATCCCGATAAAATCAGTGACAATATTTCCGACGCCGTGCTTGATGCTATGCTTGCACAGGACCCTGAGTCCCGTGTAGCTTGTGAAACCTTCTGCACAACCGGTGTTGTAACAGTTATGGGCGAAATCACCACCAAAGCAAAAGTAGATATTGCAAAAATTGCCCGTCAGGTTGTTTGTGACATTGGATACGATTCCCCCGAAAAGGGCTTCGACGGAAACACCTGTGCCGTTATGGTTGCTATTGATGAGCAATCTCCGGACATTGCACTCGGTGTAGATAAATCCTTAGAGCAGAAATCCGGCGAGGATGACGAATTCAATCTTCACGGTGCAGGAGACCAAGGTATGATGTTCGGCTTTGCCTGCGATGAAACACCCGAGCTTATGCCTCTTCCCATAGCACTTGCACATCGTTTGGCAAAAAGGCTTACATCTGTTCGCAAATCGGGCGAACTCGGCTATCTTCGTGCCGATGGAAAAACTCAGGTTACTATTGAGTATGATGATGGCAAGCCTGTACATATCGATACAGTTGTTGTTTCATCCCATCACTCAGCAGACGTCGATATTGAGACGCTCAGAAAAGATATTTTAGAAAAGGTTATTAAGGCCGAGCTTAAGGATGAGCTTTTTGATGAAAACACAAAAATCTTCATAAATCCCACAGGTAGATTTGTTGTAGGCGGCCCTCAGGGCGATACCGGTCTTACCGGCAGAAAAATAATTGTAGATACCTACGGCGGATACGCTAAACACGGAGGCGGTGCTTTTTCAGGCAAAGACCCCACAAAGGTTGACCGTTCTGCTGCCTACGCCGCAAGATATGTTGCTAAAAACATTGTTGCCGCAGGTCTTGCAAAGCGTGCAGAGGTTCAGCTCGCATACGCCATTGGTGTTGCAAAACCCGTTTCAGTTATGGTTGATACCGCCGGCACAGGTGTTGTAGATGATGAGCAAATAGCAAACGCTGTAAACAAAGTATTTGATCTTCGTCCTCTTGCTATCATTAAAACTCTTGACCTCCGCCGACCAATCTATCGTCAGACCGCCGCTTACGGTCACGTTGGCAGAACCGATTTGGATTTGCCTTGGGAAAAAACCGATAAAACAGAAGAGCTTAAAAAAGCTGTTCTTTAATTTATTAAGTATAAAAACAAAATGCGTCAGCAGGCAGAAGCCCTCTGACGCATTTTATTTTTAAAAAATCAACAAATTGATTATATCATAAAATTATAGCTCTGTCAATTGTTTTTGTGCAACAGATACAAAATTCTCCGTTTTGCATAATTTTTAATAGCAAAGTTTAACAAATATATGTATTGAAATACCCTTTAAAATATGTTATATTATAATCACAGAAAGGGAAAAGGTGAGACCAATGTACAGTTAAAAGCTTAAAGTTCAGGTCGGTATTAAAATCTCAAAAAAACAAATAAATAATTAAGAAAACAAACAGAATAAACAAACAAAAATTTACATAGATGCCGAAAGGTGCCGAGATTTTAAAACTCATTTGAACAAAAGTTTTTAAAAAAAGCCTTCAAAAAAATAAGTGAATCCCACATCAAAGAAACTCGCTTTACGAGATGACAAAAAGCCATTTAAACGTGCTGGGGAAGAGGAAAAGTAGAGGGCTTAAATATAAGAAAGAGAGGTTAAAAAAATGATGCTGGATACTAAGAGTAACCAGACGTAACCCTTGACCAGAAAAGATGTGTAAAGAAACATCGGTCAAGGGTTACGTCTTTTTTATGCATATTTTAATTTTCAATCTGTTTGGCATAATCCACTCTGTACCTTGCAGGAGTGGTGCTTTTTTGTTTTTTAAAGGTTTTTATAAAGTAGCTTAAATCATTAAATCCACATTCAAACGCAATTTCGGTAACGGGAGAACCGGTATGAACCAGCAACTCCGCCGCCCTCTCAACACGATAACAGTTTAAAAAGTCAATGGGGCCCTTGCCCGACACCTTTTTAAAATATTCGCTAAAATATTTTCGGCTCATCCCCGCCCTTTTTGCCAGCTCTCCTAAAGTTATAGGTGCATTATAGTTGTTCTCTATAAA
The DNA here is from genome assembly GCA_017410605.1 of Clostridia bacterium. Lineage (GTDB taxonomy): Bacteria > Bacillota > Clostridia > Oscillospirales > Acutalibacteraceae > UMGS1279. The sequence continues at coordinate 15,684 of JAFQQN010000009.1, read as the reverse complement.
TTCAACCGCCTTTTCAAAAGGCAAAAGTCTTTCTGCAAATTTTAAAGATTTTTCGCTGGCTTTAACCGCTAGATTATTCGAAATAACCTCATAAAAAATATAAAATACCGAAGAAAGTGCGCTGAGCTCATAACCTTTGTTTTTGCTCGACATTGCGGCTTTTAAATTCTCAGCCGCCTGCTTGATTTCAGAATTTTGCTGTACAGTAAAAACAGGAATCACTTCCTCGCCCAACAATATAGCTCTGCCCTGATCGTAACGTGAAAGATGCTGCTTTATGCATACATCAGGGCTAAAAAGCAAGCATTCATATTTAGCCGCTTTAGGTTTTGCGCTATGTATAACTCCAGGATTTACAAAAGCTATATCTCCTGCACACAAAAACAAGGTGTCGGCGTCCAAAGTCAGCTCCAACCAGCCGCTATTTACAAAAATTATTTCATATTCCTTATGCCAGTGATGTATCATTTCATACCGTGGGTGATGTTCATCTACGTTATAATAGGCCACCGGCAAGGCATCGGTGCCGTGCGGTTCGGTTTCACGATAAGAATAGAACTTCATAAATTCACTCCTTAGCCAAAGCATTCAAACTAGAATCAGCCTTTTTTGCCTTGGCCAACCAAAAAGTTTTGTTTTTAACGCAAAAAAGTACAATCATCGCAAAAAAATATGGATATTATTATACTTTTTAAGTATTATAACACAAGTAGTTTTTCTTTTCAACTGTTATGATATATATGGAAGATAATATTTTGTTTTCAATTATTTTATGGAGGTATATTATTATGGCTGAAAACAGACTTATTGGCGATTATCCCGTAATTGGTATCCGCCCCACTATTGACGGACGTCGAGGTGTTTTAAAGGTTAGAGAATCCTTAGAGGTTCAAACAATGAATATGGCAAAAAGCGCCGCAAAGCTTTTTACCGATAATCTTCGCTACTCTAACGGAGAGCCGGTTAAGGTAGTTATTGCTGATACCACTATTGGCAGAGTTGGTGAGGCTGCCGCCTGTGCCGATAAATTCCGCAAAGAAGGCGTTGACATAACCGTTACTGTTACTCCCTGTTGGTGCTATGGTGCCGAAACTATGGATATGGATCCCAAAACAATAAAGGCGGTATGGGGATTTAACGGAACCGAGCGTCCCGGTGCTGTTTACCTTGCATCGGTACTTGCTACCCACGCACAAAAGGGACTGCCCGCTTTTGGTATTTACGGTCACGATGTTCAGGATATGAGCGACACCTCTATCCCTAAAGATGTTGAAGAAAAGCTCCTACGTTTTGGTCGTGCCGCTGTTGCTGCTGCTACAATGCGAGGCAAATCATACCTGCAGATTGGCTCAATTTGTATGGGTATCGGTGGTTCGATTATTGACCCTGCTTTTATTGAAGAATACCTCGGTATGCGTGTTGAATCGGTTGATGAGGTGGAGATTATCCGCAGAATGACCGAAGAAATCTACGACAAAGCCGAGTATGAAAAGGCATATAAATGGGTTAGAGAAAACTGCATAGAAGGCTTTGACAAAAATCCCGAGGAATTACAACGCTCACGTGAGCATAAGGATAGCGACTGGGAATTTGTTGTTAAAATGATGGTTATCATAAAAGACCTTATGAACGGCAACAAAAATCTTCCCGAGGGATGCGAGGAGGAGATGGTTGGACACAACGCAATTGCCGCAGGCTTCCAAGGTCAGCGTCAATGGACCGATTTTTACCCCAACTGCGACTTCCCTGAAGCTATGCTCAATACCTCATTTGATTGGAATGGAGCTAGAGAGCCTTATATTCTTGCTACTGAAAATGATGTGCTTAACGGTATTGGAATGCTCTTTATGAAATTACTTACCAATCGTGCACAGATGTTTGCCGATGTTCGCACCTACTGGAGTGGCGAGGCTGTAAAACGTGTTACCGGATATGATATTGAGGGCAAAGCAAAAGAGGCTAACGGCTTTATTCACCTCATTAACTCAGGCGCTTGCTGTCTTGATGCCAACGGTGCCGCCAAAGACGAAAATGGCAATGGCGTTATGAAGCCTTGGTTTGAGGTTACGGAGGCTGACCAGAAAGCTATACTTGAAAATTCTACCTGGAATTACGCCGATTTAGGCTACTTCCGTGGCGGCGGATACTCCAGCCGTTTCTTAACCACCGCCGAAATGCCCGCAACGATGATTAGACTTAATCTTGTTAAGGGAATTGGCCCTGTTTTACAGATTGCCGAGGGTTGGACAATAAATCTTCCTGATGAAGTTTCTGACAAGCTTTGGGCTCGCACTGACTACACTTGGCCCTGCACTTGGTTTGCCCCAAGAGTCACCGGCAAGGGTGCATTCAAAACCGCCTATGACGTAATGAACAACTGGGGTGCTAATCACGGTGCAATATCTTACGGTCACATCGGTGCCGATCTCATTACTCTCTGCTCTATGCTCAGAATCCCTGTTTGTATGCATAATGTAGATGAAAAGGATATTTTCCGTCCTGCCGCATGGAATGCATTTGGTATGGATAAAGAGGGTCAGGATTACCGAGCTTGTGCCACCTACGGCCCCCTTTACAAATAAAACACGTGGTGTATTTGTAAATTATAGGTATTTTTGCATTTGGCGGGGAAGGTGTCACGAAGTGACGGATGAGGTGTAGATCTGCACAAGCTTTCACCTCCTCAGTCGCCTACGGCGACAGCTCCTCCGTCAAGGAGGAGCCTTAATAAGCAAACTACAATTTGTATAAAAACAGCGGTATAGCCCGAAAAGCTATACCGCTGTTTGTTTTAGGTGGTTAATTTGGAGGGGGCGGTTCGATTCTGTCAAGACACAGAACCGTCCCCTGTCTTTACGTCCCTTGTCTTTTCTTTTAAAAATACATTTCTATAGGCCAAGAGGTTCCGGGTGGTGGGTCTCTTTCAACCGTAACATACATAAACAATATATAAAAGTCATTTTCTTCGTCGTAGATAAAATCCATTAGAGCCCCTTTTCCCCCTAACGTTTCATCATACATTCGTAGTTTACCAAAACTGAAGCAAGTTTCACGTGCTTTTTGAGTCAATATATGTTGTTGGGATTTGCCTCCAAAAGCTTCCCAACCATTATCATTTCTTAAATACTCCAATATTTCTAAAGCATCACTTTTTTTAATAATCATATATGTGCGAACACTCATATAACGATCGCTTATGTCCACGGAGGTCCAATCAAACTCATCGGTAGCTTTTGGAATAATAAAATATTCCGGCAGAGAAAATCCGCAAAACTTCTTAAATAATTGCATATATTCTTCTTTTTCTTTTAACAAGCTTTTATCTTCTTCAACCATTTTCAATTGTTCAATATCAGGATGCCATAATTTTGATGTATTTTTAACAATTTCATTTTCATACTCAGCAAGTTCTGCCATATATTTTTCATTACTAGTATTTTGAGTATCACAACCACAAAAAACAAAGATTAACGTTAAAAATAAAGCTATGACTTTTATATTTTTTTGCACAAAACCACCTCTAAATATTTATTTATGAATCATCGTCATCATTGTTAAGTAAAGACAGGGGGACGGTTCTATGTCTTGTTAGATTGGAACAAGTCAGTTCCCCTGATTGTTTTTTTAATTTATTTTTATATTTCTGCTTTCAAAAAAATCAGAACCGGTCAATATTAAAAGCCCATATGTACCATTTGCCTTTTTATACATACTTATTTGTGAATAATGCAAAAAACGTGTTGCTTTACTGTTGTCTATTTTTTGAAAAAACTCATATTCTTCACCTTGCCATCCGTGCTTTTTGAGATTTTCTTCTAATACCATATAGAAGCACTTATCCGTAAATCCCCATTCTTCTTTATCAGCAACCTGATTTTTTATAAATTTGTATTCATTTTCAGTTAACTCTGAAATTAAATTAACAGCAATAATAGGATTCAGTTCGGGGACACATTGGGAACGGCTTCCTTTTAGGACTTTAATGTTATTGGGTAAATCTACACCTGTGCAAAATTCACAATCAGAAACTATAGTTTGTTCTTGGTTCTTTTTTATAAGAGGACAAATTATAAAAATACAAACAATTACTAATATTAAAATAATAGAAATAATTATAATTGTTTTTTTCATAAGCTCTTTACTCCTCAATTCTAGAAAAATATTCATCAAGTTTATTTAAGACAGGGGACGGTTCTATGCCTTGTTAGATTGGAACAAGGCAGTTCCCCTGATATATAACCTAAGATAAGCGTTTCACTGATTTCATAATACCATTTTTATGTATATTTGTCAATTATAGGTGTTTTGCCTTTTTCGGTAATATCCGTAGGTCAGGGGCTTGCTCCTGCCGCCAAAGTTTGTACTAATTTTTTGCGGAACGAGCAAGCCCGTTCCCTACAAAGGTTCCCCGAAATTTATGCGGTCAAAATGTAGTTTATATAAAAAACAGCGGTATAGCCCGAAAAGCTATACCGCTTGTTTGATTTTAGGTGGTTAATTTGGGAGGGGGAGGTTTGGGTTAGTTTAGAACGGTCTCGAAAATTCCAAGCTTATTACCTATTACCTCTTACTTTTTACTTCAAACCCCCGTTCCCTGATTGTTGCTATTTTTTATAACTTATTTATCTTTTCAAGCCAGGATTTATACTGCTCAAAATCATATTTAGGGGTGCCGGTAAGGTAGGTGTTGAAATGTGTTTCACCGTTTATCGTCCACTCAATTATAAGCATTCTCTGTTCACTATACATAAGCCTGATTTTGGTTAAATATGTATTCGAATTGGGGGCGGCGGTAAATTCATCTTCAAATAAAACCTCTCCCGAATCAAGGTCATAAACCCTGCATTTTCCGCTCATTTCAAGGAGAGTGCCGTTACAGCAAAGCAGATCATTACCCCATCTATCGGTTTCGTCCATAGCGATTATAAAGGGTTTGGAGCTGCGCTTAATAAAATCATAGGCGAGTTTTTTATTGTAATAATAATCCACAACGGCATCCGACATCTGCGGCCAACCGTCAACTAAATTCCACCAGATAATGCCGCCCATTCTTTTCATTCTGAGTCTGACACGTTCTATGAAGAATTTTTTAGCCTCAGCCTGAGAAATCTGCGAAGCTAAAACAAAATCCTCCATACGTTCCGGCACTTCACCAAAAAGCTGAATTATTTGATTATGCATTAAAATTACTCGCTTATCATTTCCGTCCTGATCGGAGGAGTGGATTGTCCATTCAGGATTATCAAAATAAGGCCACACGTATTTGGGGGTAATAAATTTTTCAATAGATTCTTTATCGGGGCAACCGTGATAGCCCATTTCACTTACAAAATACGCCTTGGATTCGGTATAAAATCTGCTCTTAAAATAATCCCTTGACCCCCACAAATGGTCCTCGGGGAACACATCTGCCGCCTCATGATTTCCACCCTTTGCAAAGGCTTCGGGAGAAACATAGGGCGAAGATGGCAGATAAGGTCTATCGGGATCCAGCCGCTCAACCACAAGAGGCAAGACCTCACGGGTTAGGTGATTTGCATTCGGGTCCCAATTTTCTAAAGCGTACATATAGTCTATTTCGTTATCGCCTGACCACAAAACAAGCGAGGGGTGGTCTCTTAGCTCTTTAACAACCCATTCGGCCTCTTTTTTGAGCTTTTCTTTAAACCAGTCATCCTGACAATAAACATGGCAAGCCATAGCAAAATCCTGCCAAACCATAATACCGTGTTCATCGCAAAAATCGAAAAATTCGTGGTCTTCATACACATTTCCGCCCCAACAACGGATAATGTTACAGTTTAAATCCTCGACCATTTCAAGCGCCTTTTGATAACGTGATTTATCACGGCTGTGATAGACATCCATTGGCACCCAGTTGGTGCCTACCGCCATAATTTTAGTACCATTTACAACAAAGTTAAAGCGGCCATCCTCCTGCACAATATCTGTGCGGTCTAACTCCACCGAGCAGAAGCCACGTCGCACCGTTTTGGAGAGCAGATGCTTTCCGTCACTGCCAAAGGCGTCCACCGTAATGGTATAAAGATTGGGTTCGCCATAATTTTTAGGCCACCAAAGCTTTATATTCGGTATGGTAAAAAGGAATTTACCCGAACCTGTTTTTCTTGTTACCTCGTGAGTGAATTTGTGATCGCCGCATTCGCCTTTTATTTTAAAGGTAATGTCATCAAAAACATATTTGGGTTGCAAATCAGAATCAAATAACATACCTATAATTCCGTTATTATTTTGAGTATACTGAAGCTTGAAATAAAGGTAGCGGAAATCATATTTCTTTTTATACTGAAGCTCAACATCTCTCCAAATTCCGGCACTAACGGCTCTGGGCATAATATCCCAACCAAAGCAGTGGGGTGCTTTACGCACATTTATACCCATTGTGGTAAGCCGCCAAACGTGCTCTGCCATATTAAGCTCAAAATCAAACGATGCATTATAAATTGTGGCAGATGAAATGTGAACGTGAAGAGTGTTTTTTTCGTTGTACTTCACCTTTTCGGTCACATCGAAATCATGAGAAATGAACATATTATCGCTTTCCCCGATTTTTTCGCCATTTAAAAAATATTCAGCTACACAATCCACCGCACCAAAGTGCAAAATTACCTTGTGTTCATCATCGGGAGCTTCGGGTGCCAAAAATTCGGTTTCATACCACCAATCATAGGTTTCAAACTTTTCAGCCGCCCTTATATTTTCCCCCATATAAAGGTCTTTTGGCAAAATCCCTGCCGCAGATAAATCCAATTCCACATTACCGGGAACGGTGGCATCTACAAATGGAACCGAAGAATTTTTAAGCTCCTGTACCGTTTTTATGCTCTGCTCATATGCCGGATAATAATAAAGCTTCCATTTTCCATTTAAATTCATTATATTTTCTCCTTAATGCTTAGTGCACAAAAGCTCCACCCCTTTTTTAAAAAGGAGCAGAGCATAAATAATCTATTTTTCAAGTTCGGATATTTTTTCAAGCCAGCCTTTGTACTGCTCTAAATCATAACCCGGATGTCCATAAAGATAGGTGTTGAAATATTTTTCACCGCTTTGAGTCTCCCATTCGATAATAAACATACCTTTAGCCGAATGCATAAGCTCGAAACGACCAAGATTTGTGTTGCTGTTAGGAGCGGCATAGAAATCTCTTTCAAAATAAACATCGCCGGAATCAAGATCATACACCTTAACATGCCCGTTTACCGGTTCGAGGGTACTATTAGCGGTAATTACACTATGACACCAGTTGGACATTTCATCCAACATAATCATAAAACCACGTTGGGAACGCTTAATATAATTATAGGCAAGCTTTTTGCTATAATAATAATCTACAATAGCATCAGACATCTGTGGCCATCCATCAATAAGATTCCACCAGATTACACCGCCGTTACGAGCCATTTTTGCACGCATATGCTCAATAAAGAACTTCTTTGCCTCTGCCTGAGAAATCTGTGATGCTAAAATATAATCGTCCATACTGTCCGGCACTTCACCAAAGAGCTGTGCTACCTGACGGTGCATAAGCATGGTTCTGCCATCCCAAACACCCTCGTGCCTTTGGTCGGAGGAATGAAGATTCCACTGTCTGTTATTCTGATACGGCCACACAAAATCCTCATCAATAAACTTTTCAATAGATTCTTTATTAGGGCAACCGTGATAACCCGTTTCGCTTACAAAATAAGCCTTGGCATTCAGGTAGAAATCACTTTTAAAGTAATCTCTTGGACCCCAGAGATGGTCTTCGGGATAGTTCTGACTACCCTGTGCATTATCACCCATATTAAAGGCCTTGGTAGAAATGTAAGGGGAAGATGCAATGTATGGTCTAAAGGGGTCAAGTCGCTCTACAACTCTCGGTAGCACCTCACGGGTAAGACGGTTTGTAGCAGGGTCAACACCACCGCTCATAGCAAGCATTGAATCTATTTCATTATCTCCCGACCATAAGGCAAGTGAGGGGTGGTCTCTCAACTCTTTAACAACCCACTCAGCCTCAGTCTGCAATTTTTTCATAAATCCATCATTTTGGGGATACATATGGCAAGCCATAGCAAAATCCTGCCACACCATAAGGCCGTGCTCATCGCAATAATTGAAGAAATCGTGATCCTCATAAACATTGCCGCCCCAGCAACGTATAATATTGCAGCCCAAATCATCGGCCATAGATAACGCCTTTTCATAACGGCTGTTATCACGGCTGTGATATGCATCCATTGGTACCCAGTTGGTACCGGTGGCCATAATGCGTGTTTTATTTACAACAAACTCAAAGCAACCGCCTTTTTCCACTACCTCACTACGTCGAAGCTCCAAAGTGCGGAAACCACGGCGAACGGTTTTGGATATAAGAATTTCACCATTCTCACCGATAAGCTCAACCGTAATGGTGTAAAGATTAGGATCGCCATAGTGTTTAGGCCACCAAAGCTTAATATCATCAATATCAAATCTCACAATGCCGGCACCTGTTTTACGCATCATAATTTCATCTGTCTTATAATCGAAGGTGCTGTCGCCGCAATTGCCAAAAATGTGGATATGATGGTCTTTGAAAGCATATTCAGGCTGAATATCGCTATCATACATCATTGAAACAAAGCCTTTATTGCCATCAAAATCATTAAGTCTGAAATAAAGGTAACGAAAATCGTATTTGTTTTTATACTGGAGCTCCACCGGACGCCAGATGCCCGCACTAACAGCTCTGGGCATAATATCCCAACCGTAGGAGTGGGGAGCCTTACGCACATTAAGAGCAACGGTGGTTGGATGCCAGCTATATGCTGCCATATTAGGTTCAATATCCTGTGCAGCACCCGCCAAAACGGCAGAAGAAATATGTACAATAAGAGTGTTCTCTTCGCCGTATTTTACTTTCTCGGTAACATCAAAATCGTATGAAATAAACATATTATCGCTCTCACCAATTTTTTCACCGTTAAGATAATATGTTGCAAAGCAATCTACCGCACCAAAATGAAGTATAACCTTCTGGGTATTGGTAGGAGCGGCAGGAGCAATAAAAGATTTTTCATACCACCACTCATAATTCTCATACTTCTCAGCCTTTAATATATTCATACCCTTAAATAAATCTTCGGGCAAAATTCCTGCTGCTGATAAATCTAACTCTACATTGCCGGGAACGTTGGCATCTACAAAGGGTATGCCACTTTCTTTAAGCTCTGTAACATCCGAAATCTTTACGCTATCCTGAGGGGAATAATAAAGTTTCCAATTACCGTTTAAATTCATAAATATACCTCCAAAAAAGCTTGCTTACTCTGTTTGCTCTTATTTTAACACAAAAATAGAGTTATGTCACATAATATTTTTAGAAAAATGCTTATAATTTTTGGGTTTTTGTTGAAAAGCAAAAAACAATATGATATTCTATATATATGGGGGGTGACTTTATGAAAAATGTAGGCCTTGAAAAAATGCTTTCAAAAGATCAAATAAGGAAAGAAATTGGCATTTCTGCAAGCGAACGTTTTGTGAATTTTTACACACCGCTTCATTGGCACAATTTCATTGAATTGGAGCTGATTCTTTCGGGGCGGGGAGAACAAATTTTAAACGGCCAGCAAACGGAGCTTACAAGAGGGTGTCTTTCGGTACTTAGACTTACGGATTTTCATCAAGTTGACCCAAAAGAAAACCTACATCTTTTAAATCTGATGGTTGACGATAATTTTTTAAGCGAAGAAATGCTGGGAAAATTAACTGCAAGCAACACCTTGTTTTTTAAACTGAATGACGAGCAAACCGATACCTTAGAAAAGCTTTTTAGACTTTGTATGGCTGAAAACAAAACTCCAAATCCCGATTTACGCTATCTCAAGCACATTATTATCTGCATATTTTTAAAGGTGCTAAAATTATCGCCAAAAAGCAAGGGGAAATCCCCTGCCGATGAGCGTCCGATTCAGACCGCACTGCTCTACATACATATGCATTTCAGAGAAAATCCGAAGCTTTCTGATGTTGCCAAAATTGCCCACTACAACGCAAGTCACTTCAGCCACACCTTTCATAAAGAACTTGGAACCACCTACTGCGATTATCTTAATATGCTTAAAATATCCTATGCCAAGGAGCTGCTGATTTCTACAAATTTAAAAATTTCCGACATATGCTATGAATGCGGATTTACTTCTCATTCAAATTTTTTAAGACTGTTTAAAGAAAAAATAGGCCTTTCACCTATGCAATACCGCCAGAAGGCTATAGTTAAACAAAATAAGGAGTAATTATTATGACAGCAAAAGAACTGAGCACAGCTTTAAATTTTGAAATTGCAGTAGAAGGTGCACCCGAATCAGAAATCTCCACCGTTTACTGCTGTGATTTGCTAAGCATTGTTATGGGTAAGGCCCCTGCGAGCTCCGCTTGGGTAACTGTAATGGGAAATATGAACTCGGTTGCCGTTGCATCTCTTGCCGAAATCGGAGCAATTATTTTGGCCGACGGTGTAAAACCCGATGCTAACGCAATAAAAAGAGCTAAGGAAAACGGGATAAACATATTTTTAAGCAACGAACCCGTTTTTGATACTGCCCTTAAAATTCATAAGGAAATAAACTAATGCAAAAGGTATATTATGATTTTCATCTGCACTCCTGCCTCTCGCCCTGCTCAGATAATGATATGACTCCGGCGAATATTGCAGGAATGGCCTTTATTAACGGGCTTAATGCAATAGCTCTTACCGATCACAACACCGTAAAAAACTGCACAGCGCTTAAAAATGCCGCCGAGCAATACTCTATTACGGTACTTTACGGAATGGAGCTTACAACCGACGAAGAGGTGCATACCGTTTGCCTTTTTCCTGATGAAAAATCAGCAAATGAATGGGGAGAATATGTCTATTCACGCCTGCAAAAAATTGAAAATAATCCCAAGATTTTTGGCAATCAATATGTTATGAATGAAACCGATAAAATTCTGGGTGAAGAGAAATTTTTGCTTATAAATGCGGTAAACATATCCTTTGAAGATGTTTTTTCACCCGTTTATGAGCTCGGTGGCATTGCCTTCCCTGCCCATATTGACAAAAATGCTAACTCGCTTATATCAAACCTTGGTTTCGTTCCACCCGACAGCACCTTTAAAATAGCCGAGGTACATGATTTAAGCAAGTTTGATTCCCTTGCGGAGGTTCACACATATTTTAAGGATTGCAAAATTTTATCCTCATCCGACGCACATTATCTTCCCGATATAAATGAGGCCAAAAATTATTTAGAGCTTTCAGATGCCTCTGCTAAGGGTATTATAAATTATTTGCGACAGATAAAAAAATAAACTACAACTCATCTGACTGTTGTAGTTATAAACATAAAAAACTGCAATAAAAGCGTCTGATACTTTTATTGCAGTTTTTTCATTTACCTTATTTTTTATATCCGATTTTTAAACCTATTTCGAAAGCTCTTTTGAGCGATTTACAGCCGCCGAAATGGTCTTTGAAACCGATGAATCAAAATCAAGCGAATCCATTGTTTTTAATCCTGCCTCGGTAGTGCCTCCCGGAGAAGCCACCGCCTTTATAAGCTCATTTAATGAAAGTTCGCTTTCCAGAGCCATTTTTGCGGTGCCAAGCATAGTACCAAGAACCAACTTTTGTGCGGTATTAGAATCAACACCCTGCAAAATACCTTCGTTTATAATTTCCCTTGCAAATCTCATAAAAAACGCAGGTGAGCTACCTGAAATTCCCGTTACGGCATCAATTTGTTCTTCAGTTAAGGTGGCAGTAACGCCCGATGAAGCAAAGATTTTTTCACAAAAAGCCTTTTCCTCATCATTTACGCCCTGCCCGGCAGCAATTGCTGTAGCCCCCGCCGAATACATTAAAGGGGTGTTTGGCATTACTCTAATTATTTTTTTATTGCCGCCAAGAGCGGTATTGATTTTCTCAATTTTAACCCCTGCAACCGGCGAAATTATCAAGGTGTTATCCGAAACGCAAGGCTTAATATCCTCTAAAACCGACATAACAATCTGCGGTTTTACAGTTAAAAACAAAACGTCTGATTCCTCTGCCAGCGCTTTTGGGCTCACGGCTGACACAGCACCTAATGACACAAATCCCGACAGCTTATCAGAATCAATATCATAAACAACAAGGTTCTGCGGCTTTATTATTCCGGCCGATAGCGACCCCTTTATAATAGCGTTGGCAATATTGCCAATACCTATAAATCCAATTTTTTTCATTTAATCATCTCCGCACTGTGAGTGTTATGGTCATACCCTTATATGCAGGAGTATTTGCCGAAATATCCTGTGAAATAACAATATAGCTCGTAGCTTCTGAATCGGAAATAGTCGCTCCATCTTCACCGATGAAAACAAAGTTTATATCCGGAGATTTTGATTGAGCTGAAGCACCTGTTTCTCCCGAATAATCTAAAACAAGGCCAATGTCCTCGCCCGAAACGGCAATAATAACCTTATCTGCTTTAGTTGCTTTGGCTTCATCTTCAAAATAGACCTCAATTACTGTACCGGGGGCATCATCTGATACAACGAACTTATACTCTATATTTGTAAATCCCTTTGCGAAAAGTCGCTCTTTGGCCTGTTTCATACTAAGTCCCGAAACCGAAGGCAACTCGGCAGACTTAGGTCCACTGCAAACGATCAAATCTATTTTAGTACCTTTTTGCACCATTCCGCCTCTTTTAAGGCTTTGAGCCATTACATAATTTGGCAGATAGTCATCCGATGTTCTGTATATTACCTCGCCCAATAAAAGACCTTTTTCTTCAAGCATACTCCTAGCCTGCTCTAAAAGATACCCTGTAAGATCAGGACATTCAGTACTGTTAGGATCTTTTCCAGAAGAAGTGTTAGTGTTATTTCTGTCAGAGCTTTGTTTTCTTGACGAATCGGAATCTTTGCTACTTTGTCCGGAGTAATAATCGCTGTTGACCTGCGTTTCCACACCGCTACCGTAATACCAACCATCCTCGCTTGAGGTTGAAGCCCCTGATGAGTTCTCATCGTCATTGCCAACCTGTATAACTGTTGGAAAAACAAAGAATATGAACAAAGTAAAGGCAATAAAAAGCACAATGATAGTTGTTGTCCAGAACCAAAAGGCTCGTGGTTTTTTATCCTCTTCTTTCCCGTTGCCTGCAAATTTATCATATATTCTTTGGAAAAATCCCAATATATTTGCCCAAATAATCGCACCCGACCGTATTCTTTTTACTTTTTTAGAAGAAAGCTCATCTAGAAACGCTCCAGCGTTAGCTGTACGATTTTCAATCTGCCAATTCATTGCATTAAGCAAGGCTTTGCTTATGTTTTTAGGTATATTTTTATTCACTTTATGGGGGGCTTTAAGATTTTCTCCACCGTGTCGTAAAAAGCTTATGGCAGGTATTTTATCAGTAAGGACACGGTAAAGAATGGCAGCGACCGAATAGACATCACAGCGTGTACTTATTTTAGAATTTTCCTCAAAAAGCTCGGGCGCTGCATAAGAGGGATTAAGCAGCTCTACTCTGGAATCAACATCTTCTAAAAAATCATAAAATCGGTATGCTAAACCAAAAATGCGAACCTCTCCATTTTTAAGAATATATAATGTTTCCGGAGAGATAGCACCAAATATAAATCCCGAATTGTGAAGCGACTGAAGCCCATTTAACAATTGCTTTGCCATTTTTAAAGCGTTAGATGCGCTTATTTTTATGCCTGAATTCAAAAGAGTTTTTAAGCTTTCTCCATCAAAATAATCAGTAACCAAATAGCAAGCTTCATTTTCTGCAAATGCATCTACCGTATGCGGCAATAATTTGCTCATATTTAAAGTTGCCGTACCTTTTGCATAATTCAAAAACTTTTGTTTCAGCTCTGTGGCAGTATATTTATTAGAAATTTTAGTTATATTTTCTCCTGTAAATTCACGCAAAAATACCTTTTTACCAAGCGCTGTATCATATGCTTTATAAACAGTAGAATCTAATGTTTTTGAAAAAATATTACCAACATAATAACGATCTTTTAAAAGCTCATCACCATTAAAATCCGGCTTAAGATTTGCTTTTTTATTTTCAAATCCACAATGGGGACACACTTCTGCCTCACCTATAGGCTCCATACACTCGTAGCATCTTTTTTCCATAATAATACCTCAACTACAAATTAAGTAAAATAAACTATATTAGTCTTCTATTAAAATATTTTCTACATCCACGCCTCGGTGCTCTAATGCGGTAGAAAAAACAATCTGGGTTTCAGTGCTTCCATAGGTTTGAAGCTTTCCTATAAAACCATCAAGTGCTTCGGTAGTTTCGAACGCCACCTTGATTAACATAGAATAATGACCCGTTACACAGTTGCATTCCAACACATTGGGATGCTCAGATATAAAGGGATAAAACTCCGGTTTTTGCACCGGTTGTACCTCTAAATTTATAAAAGCGATTATTGGGAATCCTAATTTTTTATGATTAACTCTGGCTGTATATCCCGTTATTACTCCTTCTTTTTCCAAACGTTCAATTCGGGCGGCCGTAGCAGGAGATGAAAGAAAAACCTGTTCGGCAAGTTGTTTTAAGGGTACACGAGCATTTTTTTGCAACAAAGATATAAGTTTCAGATCAATTATATCCATAATTTTACACTTCCTTATTACTTTGATACATAATAATGTTAATATTGATTATGTATTTACCTTAAATTATAATCTTATAATATCTTTTTGTCAATATACAAAAGGAATAGCACCTTATAAAATTAACACTCCGCCACTTCTAACTAATTTATATGCAAAATTTTATACTTTAATTTTTAATATTTACTATTGATTTTTTTCCAAAAACAGTTTATAATGTATTTTAGGAATGTTTGGAGGTGGATTTTTATGGATATGCCCGTTTTTAACATTGAAAAAACCTGTTTTTTTGCCGGTCATAGACCGTACAAGTTCACTTATGAACCCGAACAGGAAGAACGATTTTTAACCACTTTAAAAAATAGTATTAACAAAACTGTTCGTGAGGCTTTTGATAATGGTTACGACACATTTCTCTGCGGAGGTGCCATTGGCTTTGATATAATGTGCGCCGAATCCGTTATCGAGCTTAAAAAAAAGTTTCCTCAAGTGCGTTTGGTATGTATGCTACCTTTTGAAAATCATCACAACTCTTTCCCGGCTGAATGGCAAACAAGATTCACAGATATTTTAGATGCTTGCGATTTTATAGATTATGTGTCCCCCGACTATGTTACCGGTTGCTACTATGACCGCAATCATAATATGATTAAAAACTCAAGCCTCTTGATTACATTTTTTGATGGCAAAGGCGGTGGTACGGCCAGAGTTGTTGCTGCAGCACAATCCGCCAAACTTAAAATCACTAATTTATATGATGCTCCGCCTGTGCCTGAAAACATTACATTCTTTGTGGGTTATGACAGTGACCCCCTAAACATAAAACCCAACCGTCCTAACTCGGATAATAAATAAGAATAGAATAAAATAAAAAATGGCTCTATAATAAATGTTGGGGTAACCAAGTAGAGCCTACGAAGAAAAATTAAAAATAAAATAAAAAAGTAGAGCATATTTGGAAAAAATCCGTTAAAATGGAATTGACTAGAAACCATGAACGGAGGACAAAATATGCT
>JAFQQN010000008.1 GCA_017410605.1 Clostridia bacterium | reverse complement strand
GCGGTTATCTCTAATACAATGCAGACTGCTGCTTCAAGAGAACATTTTATTCAGCTCATGGCAATAGAGGGCTACGGTGTCAAGTGGACAGACACACGAAAAAATATAACCTACACCACACCCGAAGGCAAAGCCTGTCGGGATAATAAATTACACCTCAAAAAATTTCTAAAGGAGAGTATGGAATATGAATTCTTATACCGAGCGGAAATCACCGCAAGAATTAATAACCCAAACACAACAACAAATCACCGCCGCCGAAAAGGTTCATCCTTGCGTGGCGGTGACCGAGCCGAACTGGATGGCAATGATATCTACGCAGAAAGCACAGATAAAATTACTACAGGATATTCAGAACATCCTGCCTACGCTGACGACCGAGAAAGAACTGAAAGCGTATATGGACGGGCAGCTGAAAGAGCTGATACAGTACACCGAGCAGACCAAAGAAGCGACCGCGCGGTTTCAGACGGCGATGGAAACGTCGGCGGCGGAACTGACCGAGAATATCAATCGGCTGATAACGGATACCGAGAAACAGGTTGGGAGAATGAAAGAGAACTATTCAGAGAATCTCTCTATGCTTCGCAGTACGGCGGAGGACAAACTGGAGAGGCATACGAACAAGATGTTCTGGATATCTCTGATACCTTCGGCGGTGCTCATAGTGTTGGAACTGATGCGGCATATCTTATCGGTGATATCGGTAATATAATCGACGAAGATGCTCCCGTGGAAGATTGCACTACCAAGCACTATCCCGTAGAGCGTAAGAAAAAACAAGGCCTCGTGATGAGCGGGATGTAAAGAGCGTGAGAAAATCTCTAATCTCACGCTCTATTTTTATGCCAACTTTTAGTTGGAGAAAGGACTTTATATGAAAGATAAACTTTACGACATTCACAATGAAATTCGGACACCGTCTGGAAATGAATACGATCCTGCTATAGCAAGCAGTATTCGCCGCCGTTATGGCTTTACTATTCAAGGAAATCAGCTAACTGTGACTGCACAGTATACCGTAGACGGTATGCGATACAAAGTTAATTCCATCTTTGATTTATTAAACACACCGAGCAGCGATGAAGGTCTTAAAAGGCTTATGGTAGACGAAGCAAATAAAGCCTCTTAAAAAATATTATTCGCTGGACTTTTAAACCGATTGGGAGTATTGTGTTGGTGCAGAAATCTCTATCTGCACCAAGCACTCTCAATCGGTTTGACATTTGAAAGGAGAAAAAATTATTATGTCAAACCTATTGATTGATGAAATTACAGCATTATATTGCAGACTCTCTCAGGAAGATGAGAACAAGGGCGATAGCGACAGCATCGTCAACCAAAAAGCGATACTGACAAAGTACGCAGAGGAAAACGGCTTTATCAACATCCAAATTTTTGTGGATGATGGATATTCAGGCGTAAGTTTTAACCGTCCCGATTTTCAGCGACTGCTCGAACTGATGGAAAAAGGCAAGGTCAAGACACTGATCACAAAAGACCTCTCCCGACTCGGCAGAAACTATATCGAGGTTGGTAATTACACCGAAATACTGTTCCCACGATGGAATGTACGGTACATTGCTATTAATGACAATTATGATTCGCTATACAGTGAAGGCAATGAACTTGCTCCCTTTAAAAACTTGTTCAACGAATGGTTCGCAAGGGATACAAGCAAGAAAATCCGTGCGGTTATAAAAGCCAAAGCCGAGCGTGGTGAAAGAGTCGGAACTTCTGTCCCATACGGTTACAAGCGCGATCCTGACATCAAAGGGCATTTGCTCGTAAACGAAGAAACAGCACCGATAATTCGAATGATATTTGAATTATGTGCAAAAGGTATCGGTCCTAAAAATATCGGTAATATTCTTCGTGATAAAAAGATATTTAAACCGACTTTCTATCGATACCAAACAGACGGTGTATATGGCGCTGTTACCGACACGGATACACCTTATAATTGGACTGCACAAACGATATCCGATATTTTAAAGAATGAGATTTACCTCGGTCACACAATTAATTGTAGAACAAGAGTGGTATCCTTCAAAGATAAGCGTGTCGTTGATGTGCCAAAAAACGAGCAATACCGTTTTGAAAACACACATGAAGCTATCATTGATAAAGAAACATGGGACATTGTACAAAAGGTTCGTGAAGGTAAGCGTCGCCGCAATAACATGGGTGAAATTAATAAGTACAGTGGGCTTCTATACTGTGCTGACTGCGGTTCAAAATTGTACTTTGTAAGAGGTAAAACTATAACCCCCGAAACCTATAATTTTATCTGCAGCCGTTACCGTAAACACAACGGAGAGGACTTGTGCTCCGCACACCGAATCCGTGAAGTTGCCTTGGACGAAATTGTTCTTGAAGAGATACGCAAAGCAAGCTATTACGCTCGTACAAAAACCAAAGAGTTCGTCGAGTATATAAACAAAAAAAGTTCCTCCGAAAACAAGAGAGAACTAAATAAAAAAGTTATTGAACTCGGCAGACTCGAAAAACGAAACACAGAATTGAATGCGTTGTTCAAAAGACTGTATGAGGACAATGTGCTCGGCAAGGTTACCAATGAACAATTCCGTATGTTGTCTGACGGTTATAATATTGAGCAAAGAGAAATTCAAGAAAGGATTCCTACACTGCAAAAGGAAATTGAAGAATTGAAAGCGGCCTCAACCAATGTTGATCGATTTGTTGCAATTGCAAACAAATACACCGACCTGCAAGAGTTGACAGTTGAAGTCCTACGAACCTTTGTAGAAAAGATAGTTATCCATGAGCGCACAGAAAAGTGGGCAAAAACTGCCGAACAACAAATTGATATTTATTTCCGATATGTTGGCAATCTGACCGTACAACCCGTTGTTTAAGCGGGTTAAAAGGAAAGGACGGACAGCATAAACTGTCCGTCCTACTCCGAGACTTCGCTTCACGCAAAGAAATCCTTATAACAAGTTGCGTGAAACTTGTCGAATTTTTTGGTGGAGACGGGTGGACTTGAACCACTGACCCCCTGCATGTCAAGCAGGTACTCTAACCAGCTGAGCTACGCCTCCCCTTACTGTTTATATTAAACCATAAAATATAACTTATTGCAAGGGTTATTTAAAATTGCGGTATAAATATAGCTTATTATTGTTGAGTAATAGCAATAATAGTATAAAAACCTTGACAGAACCACAAAATATGGTGTAAAATAAGAAGAAGTTTAAATTGGTAAGTTTTTGCATATAATAGCTTTTATTATTTAAAAAGGTGGATTTTATTGATGCCGAAAAAGACAGCAGAATACAATAACGAAAGTATAAGTAAGCTGGAGGGTGCCGACCGAGTAAGAAAGCGCCCTGCGGTTATTTTCGGTTCGGACGGTATTGACGGTTGTCAGCACTCTGTTTTCGAAATAATAACCAACTCTATTGACGAGGCCCGTGAGGGTTATGGTAAAAAAATTATTATAACCGCCTTCGAAGACGGCTCTATTGAGGTGCAGGATTTTGCCCGTGGTATTCCCGTTGACTATAATACCAAGGAGCAGTGCTATAACTGGGAGCTTCTTTATTGCGAAATGTATGCCGGTGGTAAATATAACACCAATGGCGGAGAAAACTATGAGTTCTCACTGGGTCTTAACGGTCTTGGCCTTTGCGCAACACAGTATGCTTCTGAATATATGGATGTTGAAAGTAGGCGCGATGGCTACCTTTACACTTTGCATTTTGAAAAGGGCAAAAATGTTGGCGGTCTTAAAAAAGAGCCTTATTCCGGCAAAGATACCGGTACCAAAACCCGTTGGAAGCCCGATTTAGAGGTATTTACCGATATTAAAATTCCGGTGGAATATTATCTTGATATTTTAAAGCGTCAGGCAGTTGTTAACGACGGGCTTCTCTTTATTTTCAAAAATCAGGTGGGAAGCAAGTTTGAAACATATGAATTTTGTTACCCTAACGGCATTAAGGATTATATCGAAGAGCTTGTTGCCGATAAAAGTCTTACCTCAAAACAATTCTGGCAGACCGAGCGTGTAGGCCGTGATAGAGAGGACAAGGCCGATTATAAGGTTAAAATTAACGCCGTGGTTACCTTTTCTAATCAGGTTCACCTTAAAGAGTATTATCATAATTCAAGTTGGCTTGAGCACGGTGGCGCACCCGAAAAGGCTGTACGCTATGCCTTTACTGCACAGATAGATAATTATTTAAAACAGAACAACAAATATCAAAAAAATGAAAGCAAAATTTCCTTTACTGATATTGAAGAGTGCCTTAATGTTGTTATTTCTTCTTTTTCTACACAAACCTCTTATGAAAACCAGACCAAAAAGGCCATTACCAATAAGTTTATTTATGAGGCTATGTCGGATTTCTTCCGCCGACAGCTAGAGATTTATTTTATTGAAAATAAGGCTGAGGCAGAAAAAATTGCCGAGCAGGTGCTTATTAATAAACGAAGCAGAGAAAGAAGTGAAAGAGAGCGCCTTAACCTTAAAAAGACACTACAGTCAAGCAATGATATGGCAAACAGGGTTCAAAAGTTTGTTGATTGCCGTAGCCGAGATGTTTCTGAGCGTGAGCTTTATATAGTTGAGGGTGATTCAGCTCTTGGTTCTTGCAAATTGGCCCGTGATGCTGCTTTCCAGGCTATTATGCCGGTAAGGGGTAAAATTTTAAACTGTCTTAAGGCTGAATATGAGAAAATTTTCAAAAGCGAAATTATTACCGACCTTTTAAAGGTGTTGGGCTGTGGGGTGGAGGTTAAGTCTAAGGCGAACAAAAACCTTTCTAATTTTGATATTAATAATCTTCGTTGGAATAAGGTTGTTATTTGTACCGATGCTGACGTTGACGGCTTCCACATCAGAACCCTTATTTTAACAATGATATACCGCCTAATGCCTACCCTTATTAATGAGGGTAAGGTGTTTATTGCCGAAACCCCTCTTTATGAAATTACCACCAAAAATATGACCTATTTCGCTTATGACGAGAATGAAAAGAAAGATATTTTAGATAAAATAGGCCAGGAAAAATATACTTTGCAGCGGTCTAAGGGACTTGGCGAAAACCAACCCGATATGATGAACCTTACAACAATGAACCCCGAAACCAGAAGGCTTATTAAAATTATGCCTGAGGACGCGGCTCTGACGAGTGAGATGTTTGATTTGCTTTTAGGCGATAATCTTCAAGGCCGTAAGGATTATATTTCTGATAACGGTTATCTTTATATGGACGACGCAGATATAAGCTAGAACTTAGAAAGTTATTGCCCTATATTTTGAATTTTTAAACTTAAGGAGAAGCATTAAATATGGCTCCAAGAAAGAAAAGTAAGACACAAGAGGTTAAACCAAAAAATAATGCAAATGCATATATTGCCGGTGCCGGTTCTGTGGTTGACCAACAGGTTACCGAAACCTTAAAAAGCAATTTTATGCCTTATGCAATGAGTGTAATTGTTTCCCGTGCTATACCCGAAATAGATGGCTTTAAGCCCTCTCACAGAAAGCTTCTTTATACAATGCATACAATGGGGCTTTTAAACGGTCCAACAATTAAATCGGCTAATATAGTAGGTCGTACAATGCAGCTTAACCCACACGGTGATGCCGCAATTTATGATACAATGGTGCGCCTTTCTGAGGGTAACGGTGCCCTGCTTCACCCCTTTGTAAAATCTAAGGGAAGCTTTGGTAAGGCCTATTCAAGAGATATGCAGTGCGCCGCCGCCCGTTATACCGAGGCAAAACTTGCCCCCATTGCGGCAGAGCTTTTTGCAGATATTGATAAGGATACTGTAGATTTTGTGGATAACTATGATGCCACAATGAAAGAGCCTACTCTTTTCCCGGTAACCTTTCCTACAATCTTAGTTAACGCAAATATGGGTATTGCCGCCGGTATGGCAAGTTCAATATGCCCTTTTAACCTTGAAGAGGTTTGTAAGACCACCATAAACCTTATTAAGGGCGACGATACCGATATTATGGAAACCCTTATTGCCCCCGATTTTCCTATTGGCGGAAGACTTATTTATGATAAAGCTGCTCTTAAGAGTATATACGAAACAGGTCGAGGCGGCTTTAAGGTAAGGGGAGTATATTCATACGATAAATCGGCCAACTGTATTGATATTACCGAGATACCACCAACCACTACAATAGAGGCTATAATAGAAAAGGTTATTGACCTTGCAAAGCAAAAGAAAATAGCCGAAATTAACGATATTCGTGACGAAACCGACCTGCAAGGTCTTAAAATTACCATAGACCTTAAAAGGGGTGTTGACCCGGATAAGCTTATGAACCGCTTGTTTAAGCTTACCCCATTACAGGACACCTTCTCTTGCAACTTCAATATTCTTATTGCCGGTTCACCTAAGGTTATGGGTGTTAGAGAAATTTTAGAAGAGTGGATAGCTTTCCGCGCCGAGTGTATTCGCCGAAGAGTATATTTTTCTCTTTCAAAGGCAAAGAACAGGTTGCACCTTTTAAAGGGCTTGCAGAAAATTTTGCTTGATATTGATAAGGCTATAAAAATTGTAAGAGAGACCGAAGAAGAAAAAGAGGTTGTTCCTAACCTTATGATAGGCTTTGGTATTGATGAGGTTCAGGCCGAATATGTTGCAGAAATTAAGCTTCGCCATTTAAACCGCGAATATATTATTAACCGACTTAAGGATATTGAAAGCCTTGAGGAGGAAATTGCCGATATGGAGGATATTTTAAGCAAACGCCGAAGAATTAACTCCATTATGGTTAAAGAATTAGAGGCCGTTATTAAAAAATACGGTCAGGAGAGAAAAACTCAGGTTATTTATGATGTTGCTGCTGATGAGCCCGAAGAGGCCGACCCTGTTGACGATTCGCCTGTTACAGTATTCTTCACCCGCGAGGGATATTTTAAGAAAATTACTCCTCAGTCCCTTAGAATGAGTGGCGAACAAAAGCTTAAAGAGGGTGACGAAATTACTCAGCAGATTGAAACAACCAATGCAAACGAGCTTTTATTCTTTACAAATCTTTGTCAGGTTTATAAGGCTAAGGTTTCAGATTTCTCTGACGGCAAGGCAAGTATTCTTGGTGACTATATTCCCGCCAAACTTGAAATGGAGGACAAGGAATATCCTATTCATATGGTGGTGACAAGAGAATATAAGGGTAACCTTATATTTGTTTTTGAAAACGGAAGAATAGCTAAGGTAGATTTAAAGGCTTATGAAACCAAGACCAACCGCAAAAAGCTTGTTGGCGCCTTTACCGATAAATTTGCTATACACTCTATTCACCATTTAACAGAGGAAAAAGAGCTGTTACTTACCTCTACCAATGGCCGTATGCTTTTGGTTCATACCGCCTCACTTGCTATAAAGTCTACCCGTTCTAACGGCGGAGTTGCGGTTATGACCCAGAAAAAGGGTCAAAGGGTGTTTACGGTTGAAACTTATGAAGAGGGTAAACTGTTAAAGCCTCACCGATACCGCACTAAAACTCTTCCTGCAGCAGGAAGCTTCATGTCGGCCGAAGAAAAGGGAGAACAAATATCTTTGCTCTAAAAACAAAACGAACTTTCTTCTAGGGGAAGAAAGTTCGTTTTTTGCTTTATGAAAATCTTATTTGTATACCTCTACAGCGCGGTGGGCGGCATCTCTTAAAATAGCCTCAACCTCATCATCTATAATAATGTTGTTTTCCATATAAGAAGCCTTGGTTTTCTGAGGCTCGAATTTACTGTCTAAGGCAGAAATACCTGTCAGGCACTCAAACCAAACCCAACCTGTAAGAACTCTGCCAAGCTCACTGCAATGGGCACCGTCACGGTGAACATCGTCACCAACCAACGGATGCTTTCTTGCAATCTGCATTGCTAAGCCTGAGGGAATAATTTTTGCTTCAAAATCTTTAGAAAATTGGTTATAGGCCTCTACAATACGATTAAACATATCGTCCTGCGACAAATAATCATTAGTTTGAATTTTGCTGTAGTATTTAGAATAGGCCCAGGTCATATGAAGACGAATTTCCGCGTTTGGTCGAATGCTTTTTATATATTCCACTAGCCCCGTTGCCGAAGTTTTCATAGTTTCGTATTTGCCACTGCAATTACTTGCCTGTTGAATGGTTATAATATCCCAATCAGAAGCGGTAAGGCACTGTTCTAAGGAAACGGCAGGGAAAACTAGGGTTTCTTCTGGGGTGTAATAGGTAAGTGTATAATCAAAGGTTCCATTAGTGGCATTGTCAAGGTGGCGCCCTAAATAGCACCCTGCAATATAGGCATTGGCAACACGAAGGTCAACATTATCGGCCAAAGCCATATCTTTAATAAAGGTGGTTGCATCCCCTGAAAAACTATTGCCAACGGCCAAAACCTTAAGAGTTTTTTTGCCTCTCGGGGCTTCTGAAAAAATTAGTTTTTCTGCCATTAAAAATGCCTCCGCTAAAAGGTTAGGTAAAAAAATATACTATTTGTATGCCTCAACAGCTCGGTGGGCGGCATCTCTTAAAATAGCCTCAACCTCATCATCAATGATGATATTGTTTTCCATATAAGAGGCCTTGGTTTTCTGAGGCTCGAATTTGCTGTCTAAGGCAGAAATACCTGTCAGGCACTCAAACCAAACCCAACCTGTAAGAACTCTGCCAAGCTCACTGCAATGAAAACCGTCGCGGTGAACACTATCTCTAACGGCGGGGTTCTTTCTTGCAATATCCATTGCTAAGCCTGAGGGAATAATTTTTGCCCCAAATTCTTTGCTGAATTGGTCATAAGCATCTACAATACATTTGTACATATTTTCCTGTGTTCCGTAGTTGTTACTTGCCAAACCACCATAATATTTAGAATATGCCCAGGTCATATGAAGGCGGATTTCAGCATTTGGTTGGAAAGATTTTATGTATTTTACAAGCTGGTTTGCATATGGGTTAAAGGTTTCATATTTACCACTAAGACCGCTAACCTGTTGAATTGTTATAATATCCCAATCAGAGGCGGTAATGCACTGCTCTAAGGAAACCGCAGGGAAAACAAGGGTTTCCTCGGGGGTGTAATAGATAAGCTTATAATCAGAAGTTCCATTATTAATGTTATTAAAATGGCGCTCAAGTGAGCAACCGCCTATAGGAGCACTCGCAACGCGCAAATCAACATTATCGGCCAGTGCCATATTTTTAATATATGTTGTAGCATCCTGTGAAAAGCTGTTTCCAATAGCCAAAACCTTAAGGGTTTTCTTGGTTCTGGGTGATTCAGTAAAAATTAATTTATCAGACATTTGTTTTTCTCCTAACTATTTAATACTTCCGTCGGGGTTAAACAGGGGAAGCTTTTCTAAATAAATAATATCTTCACGGTCGGCGGCGTCACCCTCTGCCAAAACGGCAAGGCGGCCCACAACATTGCCACCGGCCTTTTCAACAAGCTTTTCTACGGCCGCAAGAGATTCGCCGGTAGAAATAACGTCGTCAACAATTAGAACACGTTTGCCCTTCATACGTTTCGCTTCGGCAGTGTCAAGATAAAGCTTTTGGTCGGCTGCAGTGGTAATTGAACGAACATTAACCTCAAAAACGCCGGTCATATAAAGTTTGGGGCGTTTTCTTGCCACAAAGTAATAATCGTCACCACTTTGCTTTGCCATTTCATAAGCTAGGGGAATACCTTTGGCTTCGGCGGTGATAATATAATCATACTTAGGAGCCTTTTTCAAAAGCTCTTTTGCGGCGGCTACGGTAAGTGGAGCATCACCAAACATAACAAATGCACCAATGTAAAGGTTGTCATTAACCTTACAAAGTGGAAGAGCGCGCTCAAGCCCTGCTATAGTCATTTTATATTCCATAAATACCACCTTTTTTAAAAAGTATATTTTAATTATACCTCTTTAACTTTTAAAGTCAATTGTTATAACTAAAAAAATCCATAAACTTTTACAATTTGTTCTTTATTTTTCGTGGTAATATTGGTATAATGTATTATGTATTCTTATACAGTTGTGACCGAATGGGAAATTTGGTTAAAAATATTTTATTCGAGGTTTGATTTATGGGTTTACTTAAAAAGCTTTTTGGTAATTATAGCGATAAAGAAATTAAGCGAATTATTCCAATTCAGCAGCAGGTTTTGGCTCTCGAAGAAAAAATGAGAGCGCTGTCTGATGCCGAGCTTAGACAAAAAACAACAGAATTTAAAGAAAGGCTAGAGGGACTGGAGACCTTGGACGATATTTTGCCCGAGGCTTTCGCCGTTTGCCGAGAGGCCAGTGACCGTGTTCTTGGTATGCGCCATTTTCCTGTTCAAATTTTGGGCGGCATTGTTTTGCACCAAGGCCGTATTAGTGAAATGAAGACAGGTGAGGGTAAAACCTTAGTTGCAACACTTCCTGCATACCTTAATGCTCTTTCAGGCAAGGGTGTTCATATTGTAACGGTTAACGACTATCTTGCCAAGCGTGACTCTGAGTGGATGGGCAAGGTATATAGCTTTTTGGGTCTTAGTGTTGGTCTTATAATTCATGGTATGACCAATGAGGAGAAAAAAGAGGCCTATAATGCAGATATTACTTATTGTACCAATAACGAGCTTGGCTTTGATTATCTTCGCGATAATATGGTTATTTATAAAGAAAACCGCGTTCAGCGTGGCCATAACTTTGCCATTGTTGACGAGGTTGACTCTATTTTAATTGACGAGGCCAGAACCCCCCTTATAATTTCTGGTAAGGGTGATAAATCTACCGAGCTTTATACTGCCGCTAACCGCTTTGCCAAAGGTCTTAAAATGGTAAAGGTGGTTGAAACCGATAATAAACTGACAGACGAAGAGGCCAACTACGACGGTGACTATGTTGTAGATGAAAAGGCCAAAACCTGTACACTCACACCTGAAGGTGTTAAAAAGGCCGAGGCTGCCTTTAATTTAGACAACCTTAATGATGCCGAAAACATTACAATTGCTCACCACATTAACCAGGCTATTCGCGCTCACGGTATAATGAAGCGTGATGTAGATTATGTTGTAAAAGACGGCGAGGTTATAATTGTTGACGAGTTTACAGGCCGACTTATGTTTGGCCGCCGTTATAACGAGGGTCTTCATCAGGCTATTGAGGCTAAAGAGGGGGTTAAGGTTGCTAATGAATCTAAAACCCTTGCAACTATAACCTTCCAAAACTTCTTCCGCCTTTATTCTAAGCTTTCGGGTATGACAGGTACTGCTCTTACCGAGGCTACCGAGTTTGAAAAAATATACCGTCTTGATGTTATAGAAATTCCAACCAATAAGCCGGTTGTAAGAGAAGACAGGCAGGACGTTATTTATAAAACCGAAAAAGCAAAATTTAATGCTGTAATTGAAAAAATCAAGGAAAGCAACGCTAAGGGACAGCCTGTGCTTGTTGGTACAATTTCTATTGAAAAGTCAGAGCTTTTAAGCTCTATGCTTAAAAGAAGCGGAATACCTCATAATGTTTTAAATGCTAAACACCACGAAAAAGAGGCCGAAATAGTAGCTCAAGCGGGTAAATTCGGCGCGGTTACAATTGCTACTAATATGGCCGGTCGTGGTACCGATATTATGCTTGGCGGTAATGCAGAATTTTTAGCAAGGTCTGAACTTAAAAAACAGGGTCTTAGCGAAGAGATTATTGCCGAGGCTACCGGTTTTGCTGAGACCGATGATGAAATTATTTTAAAGGCCAGAGAAGATTATCACAGCCATTTAACAAAGTTTAAAGAGCAAATTGCACCTGAGGCCGAAAAGGTGAGAGCTGCTGGAGGACTTTGTATTATAGGTACAGAGCGGCACGAATCACGCCGTATTGATAATCAGCTAAGAGGGCGTGCAGGTCGTCAGGGCGACCCGGGTGAAACAAGGTTTTATGTTTCCCTTGAGGACGATTTAATGCGTCTTTTCGGTGGTGATAAGGTTCTTCATATAATGGATGCCCTTAAGGTAGAAGAGGATATGCCACTTGAAAATAAAATGCTCTCCTCCTCTATTGAAAATGCTCAGGCTAGGGTAGAGGCCAGAAACTTTGGTATTCGTGAAAATGTTTTAGAATATGACGATGTTATGAATAAACAGCGTGAAAGCATTTATACACAGCGCAATCAGGTTTTAGACGGGGAGGATATTAAAGACAAGGTTCGTCGTATGGTAAGTGATACCGTAACCGAGGCCGTACAAAGCTATCTTACCGATGAGGTTGTTCACGATAATTGGGATTTAGATGGTCTTAGAAATCATTTTATGGGCTGGATAACCGACGAAACAGACCTGCATTTTACCACTGAACAACTTGGAAACACCTCTGTTGAAGAGGTAACAGATATGCTTTTAAACCGCGCTTTTGATATTTTAGATTCAAGAGAAGAGGAATACGGCAGTGAGCTTATGCGTGAAATTGAACGCGTAATGCTGCTTAGAACCGTTGATGAACACTGGATGGAGCATATTGACGCTATGGATGAGCTAAAACAGGGTATAGGCCTTAGAGCTTACGGACAGCGTAACCCCATTATGGATTACCGTAATGAGGGCGCCGATATGTTTGATGCTATGATAGATTCTGTAAGAAAAGAAACCGCCAAGCGTGTGCTAACTGCCAGGGTTAAAAGGCAAGAGGATGTTGAAAGAAAAAAGGTTGCCGAAGAAAGCGGAACATCAGGTGACGGCACCCTCGACCGTACAGTAAGGGGTAAGGGTGTTGTTAGCAAAAATGCTCTTTGCCCTTGCGGAAGCGGAAAGAAATATAAGCGTTGTTGCGGTAAAGATATTGATTAGACGTTTAGGTAAAAGTGTGGAGGTTAAGCTTTGAAGGACGAAAAAACAAAATTTCCCTTTAAAAGGTTTTGGTTGCCCTTGTTTGGGTTCTCGGTGGCAGTGATAATATTTTATAAAACCGTTGATGTTTTACCGCAAATTTTTACCGTTATAGGAAATTTTCTTAGTATTCTAACCCCGCTTATTATTGGAGTAGTAATAGCGTTTTTGCTTTATAAACCTGTTTCAAAGCTAGAGGGTTTTTTGGCAAAACGAAAAAATACTTTGGTGAACCGCCGTGCCAGAGGTTTTTCGGTGCTTATAAGCTACGCGGTTTTACTACTCGCCTTTGGGGCATTGCTTTACTTTATTATTCCTGCAATAGGCACAAGTATTGGAAGCCTTGTTAAAAATATTCCCGAATATTATAACTCGGCATTGGGCTATGTTAATGACCTTGCCGGTGAAGACGGAAGACTTTTTGGTTTTGATATTTCGGGTGTCGGTAAATACTTTTCGGTTGAAAAAATTCTTTCATATTTCAGTTTCGACAGAATTACCAAATATGCTGAGGGTGTTTTTAAGGCTACAGGTGCTATTGTTGATGTTTTGTTGGCTTTTGTAATTTCAGTTTATTTGCTTCTTGGCAGAGAACACTTTATAAAGGTTTGCGGTACTCTTATAAGACAGATTGTTCCCGCAAAAAGGATAGATGGTATTAAAAACTTTGCAAACCGCTCTTGCAACATTTTTTATAACTATATTTATGCTCAGCTTATAGACGCTCTTGTTGTGGCGGTGCTTTGCACAATAGCCTTTTCTATTGCAGGGGTTCCCTATGCGCTTTTACTTGCAATTTTAATGGGTCTGTGCAATATTATTCCGTATTTTGGTGCTTTTATAGGCGGCTTTACGGTGGTATTGGTTACTCTTGTGTCTACCGGAAACGTGGTTAAGGCAGTTATTGCCTTTGCTTTGGTTCTTGTGGCTCAGCAGTTAGATGCTAACATTATTCAGCCAAGAATAATGTCAAACTCGGTAGGCATTCGCCCCCTTTATGTTCTAATAGCAATTATGGTGGGTGGCGGAATTTGGGGATTTTTTGGAATTTTACTTGCCGTTCCTTTAATGGCAATAATAAGAATGTTGGTTTTAGATTTTATTGAGGCTAAAAAAACTCTGGAAAATAAAACCGAGCAACCGTCTAATGAAATTAAATAGTAGATTTTGGCAGACCCTTTCGGTCTGCCTTTTTCACTTTAATATGGTAAAATTCTGCTATTGACAAAAGGATTAAAAGGGTGTATAATATAGCAAATTAATATTTAAACCTTTGATTAAGAGTAGTAGGGGCAGTAACCTTTCTTAAGAGAACCGCGGTTGGTGTAATGTGGTGTTGGGTCTGCTTTGAATGGACTTATGAGGGCAAACCGAAAGTTTTTAAAGTAGGGGCGACGGCTTTCCACCGTTAACGGAAGAACATATGTCAGTATGTTTTAAAAAGTGCATCCCTTTTGGGGTGAATTTGGGTGGTACCGCAGGATTTTACTCTTGTCCCATATAAGGGATAAGGGTTTTTATTTTTTGGAGTGATATTTTTATGATTTACACTAAACGATGGCGACTTTATATTTAATTTTCGGCATATAATTTAATTTTAGGAGAATTGGTATGAATAAATATAAAGATTTTGATAATTATTTAAAAGAGTTCCCAAACGAGGACGGATATTTCGGCGAATACGGCGGCGCTTTTTTACCCCCTGAGCTTGAACCCGCCTTTAAAGAGGCGAATGACGCTTATGAGGCAATTTGTCATTCGGCACAGTTTATTAACGAGCTTCGCCGTATACGTAAAGAGTTTCAGGGCAGACCTACACCTGTTTATCACTGCGAAAGGCTTTCTAAGCTTTTCGGTAATTGCCAGATATATTTAAAGAGAGAAGATTTAAACCATACAGGCGCTCACAAGCTTAACCACTGCATGGGTGAGGGTCTTCTTGCAAAATATATGGGCAAGAAAAAACTTATTGCCGAAACAGGCGCCGGTCAGCACGGTGTTGCCCTTGCTACCGCGGCGGCATATTTTGGTATGGAATGTGATATTTATATGGGCGAGGTTGATATTGAAAAGCAACACCCCAATGTAATAAGAATGAAAATGCTTGGTGCTAATGTTATTCCCGTTACCCATGGCCTTAAAACCCTTAAAGAGGCTGTAGATGCCGCTTTTGATGCCTATTTAAAGGAATATGATAATGCAATTTATTGTATTGGCTCTGCTTTAGGACCACATCCTTTCCCCAAAATGGTAAGAGATTTTCAGTCGGTTATAGGCATTGAGGCAAGGGAACAGTTTTTAGATATGACGGGAATTATGCCCGATGCCGTTTGCGCCTGTGTGGGCGGCGGTTCTAACTCTCTTGGTATGTTCACCCCATTCTTAGCCGACCCGGTTGAAATTTACGGTGTAGAGCCTCTTGGAAGAGGTAGTGGTGTTGGCGACCATGCCGCCACAATGCAGTACGGCACAAAGGGTAAGCTTCACGGCTTTGAAAGTTATCTGCTTCAGGACGAAAACGGCGAACCATTGCCTGTTTATTCTATTGCCAGTGGTCTGGATTACCCCGGTGTTGGCCCCGAACACGCATATCTTAGAGATGCAAACCGTGTAAACTATGTTACCGCTTCTGACGAAGAGGCTATGGAGGCATTCTTCCTCCTTTGTAAATATGAGGGCATTATCCCGGCTATTGAAAGCTCACACGCTTTAGCCTATGCTATTAAATATGCTAAGGAGCATAAGAGCGGCTCAATTTTGGTTTGTCTTTCAGGACGTGGCGATAAGGATATTGACTATGTTTATGAAAACTACGGCTGCGGCGAAAAATTTAATTTAGATAAATATAATAAATAAAATTATTGACCCGTAGGAGGTTTTGTCCTCTTATGGGTCAATTTTTTTATAGGACTTTTACTTGCTATTGAAATATATTTTTTCTTTTGGTATAATAAAATACATAAACCGTAATGGGGAGGAATTGTTATGACAATTTCAGATGTAAAAAATATTGTTTCTGCAGAAATTATTTGTGGAGAAGAGCATATTAATAAAGAGGTAACCACCGCTTTTGGGTCGGATATGATGAGTGATGTTCTGGCTTTTGCAAAGGACCAATGTGTTCTTATTACGGGACTTTGTAATCCCCAGGTTATTCGAACTGCCGAAATGCTGGATATGATTTGTGTTTGCTTTGTCAGAGGAAAAAGACCCGACGAGGATATGATAGCCCTTGCTAAAGAAAGGGGCATTGTTCTTATGGCTACCGAAGAGCGTATGTTTGCTACCTGCGGAAAGCTTTATGAAAAAGGTGTTCGCGGAGGGGAAAGCAAATGAGTATGACAATGAAGCTTCACTATGACGTTTCGGGTGATGATTTTACAAGAGCAGGTGAAGCCTCCGGCAAGGTTAAAGCAAAGCTAAGGCAGTTAGGCATAGACCCTACCGCCGTCAGAAGGGTTGCTATTGCTCTTTATGAGGGCGAGATAAACCTTGTTATTCACGCCGGTGGCGGTGAAATTGATGTTGAAATTTCGCCCGAAGAGATTACGATGGTGCTTACAGACCAAGGCCCCGGTATTGCCGATGTTGAAAAGGCAATGACCGAAGGATTTTCTACAGCAAGTGAAAATATTCGTTCCCTTGGCTTTGGGGCGGGTATGGGTCTTCCAAATATGAAAAAATATACCGACCAAATGAAGATAGATACTAAACTAGGCGAGGGTACAACTATCTATATGACGGTAAAACTTTAATAATAAATAAGAATAATAAATAAGGAGTGTGGCGTATGTCTGATTTTGAACACTCTGTGTATCTTGATGCCGAAAAGTGTAAAGGTTGTATAAACTGTATAAAGCGTTGCCCCACCGCCGCCATAAGGGTTAGGGGAGGCAAGGCACATATAAAGAAAGAGTTTTGTATTGATTGCGGTGAGTGTGTGCGAGTTTGTCCACACCACGCAAAGAAGACAAAATATGATTCTCTAGACAGCCTTAACGATTTTAAATATAAGGTGGCATTACCGGCCCCCTCATTTTATGCTCAGTTTAACAACGTTACCGATACAAGCATTGTTCTCAAGGCTTTGATTCGTCTTGGCTTTGACGATGTGTTTGAGGTTGCGGCCGCCGCCGAAATGGTGTCTGAGCTTACAAGAAAATATATTGCCGACCACCCCGAGGGGAAACCATACATAAGCACAGCCTGTCCCTCTGTGGTAAGGCTTATAAGGGTGAGGTTCCCGTCCCTTATTGAAAGGCTTCTTCCTATAATTACACCTGCCGACCTTGCGGCCACTCTTGCAGTTAAAGAAGCTCTGAAAAAAACCGGCCTTGAAAGAAAGGATATTGGCATTTTCTTTATTTCCCCTTGTCCGGCTAAAATAACTGCAGTCAGCAGCCCGTTAGGAATCGAAAAGAGTGAAATTGACAGAGTTCTTGCCATTAAAAAGGTTTATACCAAAATGCTTCCACTTATGAAAATGGAAGATGCAGGGGATACAGAACTTAAAAGAGCGGGTAGAATAGGCATAAGCTGGGGTAAAAGCGGTGGCGAGGTAAGTGGCCTTTTAACCGACAGTTATATTGCTGCCGACGGCATTGAAAATGTTATAAAGGTGTTAGAAGACCTTGAAGACGGCAAAATAAGTAATATGGATTTTGTAGAGCTTAATTCTTGCATAGGCGGTTGTGTTGGTGGTGTTTTGCAGGTTGAAAATCCATATGTTGCAAAAACAAAGCTAACAAAGCTTAGAAAATATATGCCTGTAGCCGGAAGTCACCTTGACGGCAATATTCCTGAGAACGTTTATTGGAGTAAAGAGGTTGAATTTATGCCGGTATTCCGTCTTGGCGCAACCCCTCTTGAAAGTATGGAAATGATGCAAAAAATAGATGCTATTGCTGAAAATCTTCCGGGACTTGATTGTGGTTCTTGCGGTGCCCCTACCTGTCACGCTTTGGCAGAGGATATTGTTCGCGGTGTTGCAAATGAAAGGGATTGTATTCACCTTCTAAAAAAATATTTGCATAAAATTTCAAGTGATTTGAATTTGTTATAATCAGTAAAATCGGTCTTTTTATAAGGCCGATTTTGTTTATTTTGAAAAAATCTTCAAGTGTAAAGAAAAAAACTTGACAGAGCAATAAGTTTGTGTTATACTGTCTTTCGGACTTTGGAAGGTGATATTATGTCAAAGGATTTGGCTTTGTGTGACCTTTTAGATGTTTATGGGCCATTGCTTAATGAAAAACAGCGTAGACTGTTAGAGTTATATTATTACGACGACCTTTCACTTTCAGAGATTGCTGAGAACGAGGGCGGCTCAAGACAGGGCGCGGCAGATATGATAAAACGCGCGGGTAAAGAGCTGGAACAGTTTGAAAAGGCTCTTTCTCTTGTTAAAAAGGGAAAAGAAAGGCAAGGGCTTATAACCTCTCTTAGAAAGGCTATAAACAAGGGTAATAATGAACAGGCCCAAAATATTATAAATATTTTAGAAGAAATGGGGTAGGGTGTATATGGTATTTGAAAGCCTTTCAGATAAACTTGCGGCTGCCTTTAAAAAGCTTCGCTCTAAGGGTAAGCTTTCAGAAGCAGATGTTAAAGCCGCAATGCGTGAAGTACGCCTTGCTCTTTTAGAGGCAGATGTAAACTATAAGGTTGCTAAAGATTTTACAAACACCCTAACTGAAAAGTGCATAGGCGAAAAGGTAATGGAAAGCCTTACCCCTGCACAGATGGTTATTAAAATTGTTAGAGATGAGCTAACAAACCTTATGGGCGGTGAGCATACTCGGCTTAAAACGGCCTCTAAGCTTCCCACCGTTATTTTAATGTGCGGTCTTCAAGGCTCGGGTAAAACTACCCATAGCGCAAAACTAGCTAAAAAGCTTAAGGCAGAGGGGCATAGGCCTTTACTTGTAGCTTGTGACATTTATCGCCCCGCCGCCATTGAACAGTTAAAGGTTGTGGGCGAGGCTGCAGGGGTTCCTGTTTTTGAAATGGGAACTGAAAAGCCCGAAAAAATAGCCGAGAAAGCCATTAAACAGGCAAGAGATTATGGAAACGATTTTGTAATTTTAGATACCGCCGGCCGTCTTCATATTGATGAAGATTTAATGGGCGAGCTTAAGCGAATTACTAAGGCAGTAGAGGTTAATAACATTTTACTGGTTATCGATTCTATGATAGGTCAGGATGCCGTTAATGTTGCAAAGGCCTTTAACGACCTTTTAGAAATTGACGGTGTAATTTTAACCAAGCTAGACGGTGACACACGTGGCGGTGCTGCCCTTTCGGTAAGAGCGGTTACAGGTAAGCCCATAATTTATGCCGGTGTTGGTGAAAAGTTAGATGATTTAGACGAGTTTCACCCCGATAGAATGGCTTCAAGAATTTTGGGAATGGGTGATATGCTTTCCCTTATTGAAAAGGCCGAGCACGAGCTTGACGAAAAAGAGGCAGAGAAAACTGCCAAACGTCTTTTAGAAAACAAGTTTGATATGAACGACCTGCTTTCTCAGTTTGAAAGCATTAAAAAAATGGGTTCCCTTAAGAGCGTTATGTCAATGATTCCGGGAATGGAAAAACAGCTTAGAGATGTTGATGTTGACGACCGTCAGTTGCTTAGAATTGAAGCAATAATAAAATCTATGACAAAAAAAGAACGTGAAAAACCCGAAATTCTTAATGCATCGCGCAAGAAACGAATTGCGGCAGGAAGCGGAATGAAGGTTGAAGACATAAACCGTTTATTAAAGCAATACGAACAGATGAAAAAGATGTTCAAGCAGATGAACGGCAAGGGTGCAAGACGCCGTATGCCAAATGGTATGGGCTTACCGCCCGGTTTTAAGTTTTAATTCACAGGATAGTAATTATTCTTTGAATATATTATTTTCATCACAGGAGGTGTAGTGAAATGGCAGTTAAAATCAGACTTCGTCGTATGGGTGCTAAGAAGGCTCCTTTCTACAGAATTGTTGTTGCTGATTCTAGATTCCCCCGTAACGGCAGATTTATTGAAGAAATCGGTTACTATGATCCCACTAAGGATCCCGCTGTTGTAAGTGTTGACGGCGATAAGGCTAAGGACTGGATTAAAAACGGTGCTCAGCCTACCGATACTGTAAAAGCATTGCTTAAGAAGAACGGAGTTCTTTAATTTTGGAGGAAACTATTATGACAGAACTGTTAATCGCAATTGCTTCAGGACTTGTTGAAGACCCTGCAGCAGTTACCGCAACAGTAGATGAGCCTAACGAAGAGGGTGTTACTGTTTACCACCTTCACGTTGCAGAAAACGATATGGGCCGTGTTATTGGTAAGCAGGGCCGTATTGCTAAGGCTATCCGCACAGTTATGCGCGCAGCAGCCAACCGCAACGGAGAAAAAATAGCAGTTGAAATTGACTAATTTTTATTAGGCTTTAAACTTTAAAAACAATTCGCGCCCCAAAAGTGTAATAACTTTTGGGGCGCGAATTTTACTTTTAAGCTTTATTATTGTAGTGTTAATTTTCTTTATATGAAACGGAGGCAGAATATTCTTTTGGGGTCATTCTTGTTTGTTTTTTGAAAACTCGGCAAAAATATTGGGGGTTATCAAAGCAAAGAAAATCTGAAATTTGAGCTATAGTGTAGGTTTGTTTGCGAATTAAATATTTCGCCTCAACTATTTTTAGCTCACGCATATATTCAGAAATAGTTTTTCCACAGTTTTTCTTGAAAACGGCTTCAATATGTGTTCGGCTAAAGCCCAACTCTTTTGCAATGCCGCCTACCGTAATTCTGCCGTAAACATTATTGTCAAGAATGCTTATTATACGGCCTGTAAGTCCCTCGTATTGTTTGATTTCGTTTGTGGGGAGTTTGGGTATTGTGGCACTTCTAATAAGCTTAATAAGTAACATTTCAAGGTTAAGCTTAATTAGTTGTTCACTACCTATAAGCCCGTCTTCCCGCTTTTTGAGGGGAACCTCATAGGGACTGTCGTCGGTAAGAATATAGGCCTCGTTACCGTCGTTTATCATTTCTGTTATATATTTTCTAAGGGGAGTGGGCACATTCATTCTGCGGCCCTCAAAAAATCTCATATATTTCGAGCTACATTTGAAAGTAATTATAAAAACGGTTGGCGGGTCGTTTGGGTTTGATGCTATTGAATGTTTTTCCCCGGGCTTGTGAAAAATAATTTCCCCTTGTTTATAGGTGGCAATTTCCCCATCGGCAGAAATAATAGCCGAACCCGAATTTATGTATACCAATTCCCAATACGTATGGGTTTCACCAGAGAATTTAAAATCAGCCTTGAATTCAAAATAATGAATGGACATAATTTGGTCTATTACTATTAAATTATTTATAGAAGGTGTGTTCATAAATTAATCCTTTGCAAAAATGCACTAAACAAGTGTATTTGTGTACTGTATTTGTCGCTAAATGATGTTAACATAAAATTGACTTAATGTCAAGATAAAAGGAGGATTTTTAATGAATGTTTTAGCAATTACTTGCCACCCCGACGATATGGAGATTCATGCCGCAGGAACTCTTCTTAAATGCAAAAAACGCGGCGATAATGTAACGGTTTGCCACGTTGCAAACGGAAATATGGGTCACGTTGTTATCCCGCCTGAGGAGCTTGGCCCAATGCGTATTGCCGAAGCCAAAAAATCAGGTGATTTGGCAGGCTTTAAAACCGTTACCTTAAACGTGGGAGATTTACTGGTTGATTCTACCAACAAACAGCAACACGACGACCTCGTGGCCGTGATTCGTGAGGCAAAGCCCGATTTTATTATCACCCACTCCCCCGACGACTATATGTCTGACCATGTTGAGGTTTCGAAATTAGTATTCAAGGCCTCCTTCTCGGCAAGTGTTCCACACTATGAGCCGCAGCTTGGTGAGGCCGTTGCCGTTACCCCCGTATTTTATATGGATAACTCCAACTATATCAGCTGTGAGCCTTATGAGTATGTTGATATCACCGACGAAATCGATATGAAGCTCGATATGCTCGCCTGCCACGAGAGTCAACTTGTATGGCTCAGAGATCACGACGGTGTTGATGTTTTAGAAACCACAAGAACCTACGCCAGGATGAGAGGCGCACAGTGCGGCGTTCAATATGCCGAAGGCTACCGCCGTTTATTTGCAAGTCAAAGAGCGACAACCAAGCGTTTATTGCCTTAGTTTAAAATTTAATTTATTAAAGGAGAATAGTTATGGATTTTAATTCAACCGTGAAAGGCTCTGCCCTGGAAGGCTTTTACCCCGCAGGATGGGACTTTGAAAAAATTGATGCATGTATTGGCGAACCCGAAAGCATTACCGAACCTCAAAGCTTTTGGAACAAAGGTTTTACACCTGTAAAATGCGATTCTTTAGGTGAGTTTGAAACCTATATGGGTCACGAAATTGCAATGCAGATTCGTTTGGCTAAGGAAAGAAATGAAAAAATTGCTTTCATTCTTCCTGTTGGTCCTATGGGTATGTATAAGTGGGTTGTTTACTTCCTTAAAGAGTGGAAGGTTTCCTGTGAACACGTTTATACCTTTAATATGGACGAATGGGCAGATAGCGAGGGTAACACCTTGGCTTCCGATAACCCCGGTGCATTCCAATATGCTATGGAACAAGCTCTTTTTAATCCTTTGGGTGAGCTTACCGTTCCTAAAAATCAGAGAAACTTTGCAACTAAGGATAATCTACCTACATATCCTGAGAAGATTGATGCCCTTAAAAAAGAAGGTGCAAAGCTTGTTTTGGTTTATGGTATCGGAAGAATGTGCCATATAGCTTTCTGGGAGCCCACCTTTGCAGAAGATTATAAAACTGCTGAGGAATGGGAAAATGCTCCTTACAGAATTGCAGCTAAAATTCACCCCCTTACCGTTGAGCAAAATGCTCTTACAAGCTTTAAATCAAGAACAACTCTCGTTCCTTGCCGTGCTAATACTATAGGCCCCGGAATATTCTTAAAGGCAGATTACGCTATTGGCGGTGCCGACGGTACACTCGGCAGAGGAATGCAGTGGCAAGGTATGTCTCTTTGGATGACTCTTCGATATGGTAAAACCCCTTGGATTACCTCTTCTTATATTCCCACCTTGCCCGGCAGACTTTTCTTCTTAAAAGACCTTGCAGGACCTCTTACAGCAGAGTGTAATTAAAAGGTATTGCTTATTTTTGTTGGGGTGGAATTTAAATGCGTCTTATTTTAGCTCAAATTGGTGATAATAAAACTGTTGCTTTTGCAGTTAAGGAAATTGTTCGTCTTATAAAAGCTATGGATAATACTGTAGCTTTAGATGTAAGAAGGTATGACGAGAAGGACTCATCAGTTAAAAATGCTCTGTGGGTTGGGCTTGACGGGTCTGTAGAAAAAAGTGAAGATGACCATATCGTAATAAAGGTAGAAAACGGTTCCGGTGTTATTACCGGTTCTAATGAAAGAAGCGTACTTATGGCGGCTTACCGCTTTATGTATGAGCTTGGTTGCCGTTTTCTTTACCCCGGTGCCGATGGCGAAAAAATCCCTAAACGTACACTAGATTATAAAGATTTGTCTGTTTCGGTAAATGAAAAGCCCAGCTATAAGCACAGAGGTATCTGTATAGAAGGCTCTGTAGGTTTTGAACACGTATTCAACACTATAAACTGGTTACCTAAGGTTGGTATGAACACCTATTATAGCCAGTTTTTTGTTCCGGGGGTGTTTTTTAAACGCTATTACAAAAAGTTCTCTGAAAACCAGGGCGATAGAGATTTTGGCAACACGCTTACCGATGATGATGTAGCCGCAATGCTACCATTATTTGAAGAAGAAGTCTCTAAACGCGGTCTTGTTTACCAAGCCATAGGTCACGGCTGGAGCAGTGCACCTTACGGACTTTATGCAAGTGGTTGGGAGCGTTATGAAGGAGAAATAAGCGCCGACCTTAAGGAAGTTTTGGCTCTTTATAAGGGCGAACGCGGTTTTTTCCAAAATATGCCCATAAGCACTCAACTTTGCTATTCTAATCCCAAGGTTCAAGAAAAGGTTACAGATTTTGTTGTTGAATACTGCAAGGAACATAAAAACATAAATTACCTTAGTTTTGTTATGGGTGATGGTGGCAGAAACCACTGCGAGTGTGACAACTGCAGAAAAAAGACCCCATCTGATTTTTATGTAGAAATGCTTAATATGTTAGATATTAAGTTTACCAAAGCGGGTCTTGATACAAAAATAATGTTTTCTATTTATGCAGACACACTCTTCGCTCCTAAATATGAGAAACTTAGGGAAAGTGACCGTTTTGTGCTTAAATTTGCGCCTATTGCTCGTTCCTTCTCACATTCTTATGATGAGATTGATTTGAACAATCTTCCCGAAACGGCACCCTTTGTTTTAAATCAGGATATGAAGCGCAATACCGTTAACTTAAACGTTGCATACCTATATAAGTGGAAAGAAACATACAAGGGTGAGTGTTGCATTTTTGACTATCACCTAATGTGGGACCATCACACCGACCCGGGTTATTATAACACCGCAAAACTTTTGCATAGAGATATGGTTGCGTTAGAAAAAATCGGTCTTAACGGAATGGTAAGTTGTCAGCTGCTTAGGTCTGCTTTCCCAACAGGACTTCTTCAATATACAATGGCGGCGGCCTTGTGGAATAAAAACAGAAGTTTTGAGGAAATTAAAGATGAATACTTTATTACCGCTTTTGGTGAGCAGGCAGAGGCTGTAACCGAATATTTAAGCACAATTTCCGACCTCGCTTGCCCCGCATTTGTAAGAGGTAAAATTATTCCGGGTTACCCCGATTTTAGCCGTGAAGAGGTTACCACCCGTTACACCAAATTAAAAGAGGTTGTTAAAAACTTTACATCCGAATATATTGACGTATTTGAAGCCACCTCTAAAGAATGGCAGTATTTAAAGGTACACGCTGTGCTTGTTACCCTTTTTGCAAATATTTATATTGCAAGATATAACGGTGATGAAGAAAAGGTAACCGAGTTTTCAAAGCAGTTCAGAGAATTTGTAAATCAAAGTCAGCCTATTATAGAAAATGTTTGTGACGATATGTTTTTGTGTGATGACGTTTTGGGCAAATTCTTAGACCGTCACCATCCCGATATCGAAGACGACGGCAAGCCTATTTTCTATGAATATTAAATAATTGATTTTTAAATCCCATAAGGAGAATTTTTATGCGATTAATTTTAGCCACTATCGGCAACAACCAGACTGTAAAATTTGCAGTGGAGGAAATTATCCGTCTTATAAAAGCTATTGATAATACTGTAGTTTTAGATGCAAGAAGATATAACGAAAAAGACCCCTCGGTTAAAAATGCATTGTGGGTAGGGCTTGACGGTTCTTTAGAGCTTAGTGAAGATGACCATATTGTTATAAATGTAGAAAACGGTGCAGGTGTTATTACCGGTTCTAATGAAAGAAGTGTACTTATGGCGGCTTACCGCTTTATGTATGAGCTTGGTTGCCGTTTTCTGTACCCCGGTGCCGATGGCGAAAAAATTCCTAAACGTACACTAGATTATAAAGATTTGTGCGCTTCAGTAGACCAAAAGCCTAGCTACAAGCACAGAGGTATCTGTATAGAGGGTTCTGTGGGCTATGAACACGTTTATAACACAATTGATTGGCTACCCAAGGTGGGAATGAGTGGATTTTTCACTCAGTTCTTCACCCCCGGTGTGTTTTTTAGGCGTTATTACAGTAAGTTTTACGAAGATGCAAATGACCGCGACTTTGAAAACGAAATCACCAATAGAGAAATTGATGCAATTATGTCTTCTCTTATTGATGATTTGGAAAAGAGAGGTCTGGTATACCACGCTGTCGGCCATGGTTGGAACTGTGCCCCATTTGGATTTGATGTTACCGGTTGGGAAACCTTTGAAGGTGAGTTAGACGAAAAAACTGCAAGTATTCTGGCTCTTAAAGACGGAAAAAGAGAATTTTCCGGCGGCAAACCCCTTAATACCAACCTTTGTTATTCTAACCCTTATGTTCAGGAAAGAATTACAGATTGTATAGTAGAATACTGTAAAGAAAATAGAAATATAGATTATTTACATTTTTGGCTCGGTGATGGTGGCAGAAACCACTGTGAATGTGAAGAATGCGTAAAGAAAACCCCTTCAGATTTTTATATTGATATGCTTAATTTGTTGGAAGAGAAGTTAACTGCGGCAAAGATTGACACAAAAATAGTATTCTTGTGTTATGCAGATACTCTCTTTGCTCCTCAAAAAGAAAGCATTAAAAATCCTGAAAGATTTACTTTTATGTTTGCGCCTATTGCCCGTTCTTTTTCACATTCTTACGATGAGGTAGATTTAAATAATCTTCCTAAAATAGCTGAATATGTTCGTAATCAAGATATGCCTCGTAATACCGTATTCTTAAGTGTAGGCTTTTTAGAAAAGTGGCAAAGGGTATTTAAGGGTGATAGTTTTGTTTTCGACTATCACCTAATGTGGGACCATCATACCGACCCCGGCTATTATAATGTTGCAAAACTTTTGCACAGAGATATGGTTGCGTTAGAAAAAATCGGTCTTAATGGAATGATAAGCTGTCAGCTGCTTAGATCAGCATTCCCAACAGGCTTACCCCAATATGCAATGGCTGCGGCCTTGTGGAATAAGAACAGAAGCTTTGAGGAAGTTAAGAATGAATATTTCACTGCTGCTTTCGGCGAAAATGCTAAAGCGGTTGATGAATATCTTAGCAAAATTTCAGACCTTGCCTGTCCTGAGTTTGTAAGAGGAAAAATAATACCCGGTTATAAAGATTTTTCATTAGATGAACTTATTAGCCGCTATAGCCAGTTAAAAGATGTGGTTAAAGAATTTTCAGCTAATTATATTGAAAAATTTAAAGAAACCTCTATTGATTGGCAGTATTTGAAGGTTCACGCCGTTTTGGTATGCCTGTTTGCCGATGTTTATATAGCAAAACATTGTGGCGATACTGAGAGGGTTACTTCAATTAGTGAAAAATTCAGGGCAGTTGTTAAGGAAAATGAGCATATTATTGATGCCGTTTGTGACGATATGTATTTATGCGATGATGTTCTTAAAAAATATTTAGACCGTCATACTTCGGCAGAAGATGCAGATAAACCAACTAAACCTATTGTTTATGAGTTTTAATTTTTTAACACTTGAACTATAAAAGGGGAGCTATTAGATTTTATTTTAAATCTGATAGCCCTTCTTTTTTATTATTATAAAGCCTAAGGAATATGCCGTCGATACTTGAAGAAAACAGAGTTTTGTGTTAGAATGTAATATATCAAAAAGGTTCTAAGGGGATTTTTATGAAGCAAAAATATATAGAGAGCGGCAAATTTGTCGGAACCCACGGTGTAAGAGGCACACTTCGTGTTCAGCCTTGGTGTGACACCCCTGATTTTCTTTGTCAGTTTAAGCGGCTTTACCTTAAAAGTGGAGAAAACTTTGACCAAATTAAAATTAAATCGTCTAAGGTTCACGGTAATGTTGTTTTAATGGATGTAGAGGGTATTACTACTATTGAACTTGCCGAAACACTTCGTGGAAGGGTCCTTTTTGTTTCAAGGGAAGATTTTAAGCTTGAAGAGGGGGCGTACCTTATTTGTGACCTTTTGGGCTGTAAGGTGTTCGATTTTGACTCTGAAAAGTTCCTTGGTGAAATATGTGACGTTTCTAAAACCGGCGCAAACGATGTGTGGCACATAAAAAATAACGGTAAGGAATACCTTATACCTGTAATACCCGATGTGGTTAAAGAGGTAGATGTTATGTCAGAGAAAGTTTTAATTACACCACTTCCCGGTATTTTTGATGAAATTGAAGAAATAAAAGAGTGATAAATTTGCAGATAGATATTTTAACACTTTTCCCCGAAATGTGCGAGGCCTTTTTGGGGGAAAGCATTATAGGAAGAGCCCGTAAGGCAGATAAGGTAAAAATTAACTGTCATAATATTAGAGATTATACAAAAGATAAACACAATAGGGTAGATGATGCACCATACGGCGGCGGAATGGGAATGGTTATGTCTGTCCAGCCAATTTATGATTGTGTAAAGGCGGTAAGTGACAAATGTGAAACTAAGCCACACGTTGTATATCTTTCGCCTAAAGGAAAAACCTTTAATCAAAAAAAGGCAATAGAGCTTTCTAAAATATCTAACCTCATACTGCTTTGCGGTCATTATGAAGGGGTAGATGAAAGGGTTCTGGAAAGGGTTGTTGATGAAGAAATTTCTATAGGCGATTTTGTTTTAACAGGTGGCGAGATTGCCGCCGTTGCGGTTGCAGATGCCGTTTGCAGAATGTTGCCCGGTGTTTTGTCAGACGATATTTGTTTTAGTGAAGAAAGTCATTTCGACGGCCTTTTAGAATACCCTCAGTATACCAGACCTGCCGTGTGGGAGGGGAAAGAAGTACCCGAGGTTTTGCTTTCGGGTCATCACGCAAATATTGTTAAATGGCGTAGAGAGCAGTCTATATTAACTACACTTAAAAAACGCCCGGAAATGTTAGAAACAGCACCCCTTACCGAAAAGGAAAAAGCTGCTTTAAAAAAACTTTTAGATAACAAATGTAAATCAACCTAACCATTATTTTTGCATAAAATTATTAATATGAGTCTATTCTAAGGCTTATTATTAT
This sequence comes from Clostridia bacterium, assembly GCA_017410605.1. Lineage (GTDB taxonomy): Bacteria > Bacillota > Clostridia > Oscillospirales > Acutalibacteraceae > UMGS1279. Next base: position 84,948 of record JAFQQN010000008.1, on the reverse strand, counting down.
TTTTAGTGTTTATGCACAAATGACAAGATATTAAAAAAATCGTCTTTATTCGAATTTTAGAATTTGCAAAATATAATTATTTATCCATTGACACAGCGCATAATTGTGGTATAATTACAGTATAACATTTAATGGCATTTGCCGTTTTTATTATGATTTAAAGAGAGGTTATTCTTATGTACGTTAAGGATGTTGTTGTTCAAAATCAAGGCGGTCTCCGCGCTCGTCCTGCTACATTTTTTATTCAAAAAGCAAATGAGTTTAAGGCTTCTATCTGGGTTGAAAAAGAAGAACGCCGCGTAAACGCTAAGAGTCTTCTTGGTGTCTTGTCTTTGGGCATTATTGGCGGAACTTCCATTCGCATTAGTGCTGACGGTGGCGACGAGAAAGATGCTGTAGACCAGTTGGTAGAGCTTGTTCAGTCTGGTTTTGTTGAATAATTTTTTTAAAAATTAAGCTTGTAACTGCCGCCTTTTTAGACGGCAGTTTTTTACTTTTTAAAAAATTTCCTTTTTTTGAAAAAAAGGCTTGATTTTTAACTTTAGATGTGGTAATATAGTCTGCGGTGACGAAAATTCAATATTTATCCGGGTGTGGCTCAGTTTGGTAGAGCGCTTGAATGGGGTTCAAGAGGCCGCTGGTTCGACTCCAGTCACTCGGACCAAATAAGATTGCGAAAAAGCAGTCTTATTTTTTTATATTCGAAAGGGGCCTCTTGAACCCTAAGAGGGTTTTGGCGTTAATAAAATGTGCCGGTGGCACGTTTTTAGCCAAAAGCGACGCAGTCGGGTACCGAACGCAAGGCGTTGGGTCGACAAGTCATTAGTATGCGAGGAACGAGCAGACGTGAGGCCGCTGGTTCGACTCCAGTCACTCGGACCAAAAAATAACGAAGCATACGCTTCGTTATTTTTTTATCCATTGCGAAAGCGATGGTATATCATCACGCTTTAGCGTGTATATCATCAACTATGGCAAGTGTGCCATAGTTATATTTCATCATACCGCAGGTGTGCATTAAAATACTTTCGCAATGATGATATACAAAGAGTTCTGCTTTGATGATATGCAATGCTTCGCATTGATTATATTGCACCTCCACCGCTAATATGGTATTCTTGGGATATAATAAGAATAAAAACCAAACATTTAATTATCGTTTGACTTTTCATAATTTTTCAAAAGCTTGAATTTTGCTTGATTTAAAATCTATTCATCGATATCTGGATATATGCATTCGGCGCACATTCCTAAACTATCAATAGCGACTTTATCTAAGATACATTTTCCTTTTGATTGATAAATGCAAAAGCTGTTTTCACATTTCATTTTAAACACCTCAAAGTACGTAATGATTGTTAATTATAACATCACTTATCATATTACGCGAGTGCGTATACGCGATATTGCAAATTTGCATACAATATTTTTGAGGTGAATTAAATGAGCGTCAAAGATGTTGTTGCTGAAAGATTTAAAAAATTGTGTGAGGAAAGAAATATAAAAATCAACGAATTAGCAAATATTTCAGGAGTTACGCCATCTACTGCATATAGTATGATAGACAAAAACAGACGAGATGTATCTATAACTACAATCAAGAAATTTTGTGACGGATTAGATATAACTTTAGGTGAATTTTTCTCAACACCTGAGTTTGATAATTTAGAGCAGGAAATTAGGTAGGCACACCAAGTTTAAAATCGGTAATTCCGCATAGTTAAGCGGATTTGCCGACTTTTTATTTTTCTCTAAATTTTGCTCTATTAAAAAAACTTTCTTTCTATTACACCGTCTATTACACCGCAGAATTCATATTGCAAATGTTATAAATAACACGCCTTATAACTTCTTGATTTAATATAGTTCATCTGTTATACTGTATAAAGAGAAATTTATCTTGTTTAATAAATATAAAATTATATTTGTTTTATATAAAGAGGGTTTAAAAATGCTTAAAAAAACTTTATGCCTGTTGGTGGCGGTTTTACTTTCATTCACTTTATTTGGTTGTGATTCAGCAGAGGATAAATATATACTTTATATTGAGCTAGACACTGAGCCAACAACCTTAGACCCACAGTTAGCCTCGGGCATATCTGAAGAAATGATAGTTCGCAATATGTTTGAGGGGCTTACCCGTATTGATGAAGAGGGTAAGGTTGTACCCGGTGCGGCAGAAAAAATTGAAGCCTCGGCCGACGGGCTTGTTTACACCTTCACCTTAAATGGCAACTCTGGGTGGTCTAACGGCGATAGGCTTACGGCAGATGATTTTGTTTTTGGCTTGGAAAGGGCGGTAGACCCTAAAATTTCTGCACCCTCGGCTTCGCTTTTATATTCTATAAAAAATGCCCGAAATATAGCAGAGGGCGGTAACGAAAAGCTTGGTGTTACCGCAGTTAGTGAAAATGTTTTGCAAATTGTTTTAAGTGAGCCGGATAACAATTTTCTTAAAAAGCTTTCCTCGGCCGTTGCTATGCCTTGCAACCGTAAAGCCTTTAAAGAGGCAAAGGGTAAATATGGTATGAATGAGGACGAGATAGTGTCTAACGGTTCTTTTTCAATGTATTATTGGGATAAGCAGGATGATTTTCGGCTTAGAATTTTAAGCAATGAATATTATGAGGGAAGGTTTAAAGCAGAAGCCAGTTCTGTAGTTTTTAGTGTGGGTGATTTTGCTTCCCGCGATGAAAAGCTGGAAAAAAACTCTATAGATATGGGGTTTGTTGATTCTACAGTGGCACTTGAAAATTCTAAAAAATATGAATTTTCAAAAACAGGCTACGGTCTGCTTATCAACAGTGCCTCTGCCTTTGGTAAAGAAGAGTTTAAAAAGGCTATAATGAGCAGTATTAATAGAGATGAACTTTTTGATAATTTGTTGCCGGGCCTAGATAGAAGTGATGTGTTAATACCTCAGTCGTTAAAGCTTTCAAATACCCCTATTAGTGAACTCTGTAGCACAGGCTTCCCTAAAATATATAATGCCGAAACAGCCCGAAGCCTTTATATGAGTGGGGTTGATAAATACGGTGCTCCCGGCACAATGGTTATACTTCACCATAAAAACGAGGGCATAAGACAGTTGGCAATGGAAATTGCAACACAGCTTCAGCACACCTTGGGTGTGGTAGTTAACTTGGAAGAGGTAAATTCTAACGAGGACCTTACAAGCCGAATAGCTTTTAAGGAATATTCATTGGCAATTGCCCCCTATACCGATACAAACGGCTCTGCTACAAATTATTTACTTAATTTTGTTAGCGAAAATAAATCTAATATGTACCAATTATCTGACAAAGGCTATGATGAACTGATTAAATCGGTTTCGGCTAATATTTCTGAAGATAATATTGTAGACCTTTATAATAAAGCCATTAAAATAATTAATGACGAATATATTTTAATGCCGCTGGTAAATAATAAAGAGGCATTTGGCTATGCAAACATTTATAGCTGCCCTGTAATTTCACCCTTTGATGGCATTATTGACCTTGCTTTGGTCAAAAAATAGTGACCTTTTTATATTGTTTACAAACTGTTTATAAAAATGGTATAATTTGTTGACTAATTATTCTGTAAAATACATAAAATTAAGTTGTAGAATAAACATAAAATAAAGGAGTTTACTATGCTTCAGGCAAAAAATGTTTGCAAAAAATATGTTACCGGAAGTCTTGAGCAGACGGCTCTTGACAATGTAAGTTTGGAACTGAGGGATAATGAGTTTGTAGCTATTTTAGGGCCTAGTGGTTCGGGTAAGACTACGCTTCTTAATATTATAGGTGGCTTGGACTGTTACGATAGCGGTGACCTTATTATAAATGGAATTTCCACAAAGGAATATAAAGACCGCGATTGGGACTCTTACCGCAATCATACAATTGGTTTCGTGTTTCAAAGCTACAATCTTATTCCCCACCAGTCGGTACTTGCCAATGTTGAATTAGCCCTTACAATTTCGGGTGTTTCCCGTTCAGAACGGAGAAGAAAAGCTAAAGAGGCATTAGAAAAGGTTGGACTTGGTGACCAGCTTCATAAAAAGCCTAATCAAATGTCGGGCGGACAAATGCAGCGTGTGGCAATAGCCCGAGCACTTGTTAATAATCCCGATGTTCTTTTGGCCGATGAGCCTACCGGTGCACTGGATACCGAAACCGGTATTCAAGTTATGGAGCTTTTAAAAGAGGTTGCAAAAGACCGTTTAGTGGTTATGGTAACCCATAACCCCGAACTTGCCGAAAACTATTCTACAAGAATTATAAAAATGTTAGACGGCAGGGTGGTGGGTGATACCGCGCCTTTGTCAGATGAAGAGCGGGGCAAGGCTGAAGACTGTATTGATACCGATGAGGCGAGAAAAAAATATATTAAAAAGCCCTCTATGTCTTGGGCTACTTCTTTTGGACTTTCTCTTAAAAACCTTTTCACAAAAAAGGGAAGAACAGCACTTGCTGCCTTTGCCGGAAGCATTGGTATTATTGGTATAGCACTTATTTATGCGGTTTCTCAGGGTATGACAACCTATATCAATACTATTCAGGAGGATACACTTTCTTCTTATCCTTTAACCCTTGAGGCTCAGCATATGAATATGAGCTCTCTTCTTACCGCTTTTATGGGTCAGGCAGAGTCGGCCGAGGCGCATGAAAACGATGCAGTTTATCAAAAGGCAATGTTTTATAATCTTGTTAATGCGCTTAATAATATGGAGGCAGACGAGAATGATTTAAAGGCCTTTAAAACCTATCTTGAAAATCACCGAAACAGTGAGCAGGGTGATGCCGCGCTCAAAGAAGCCATAAGCGGTGTACAATATACCTATAATATGGATATGTTGGTATATACCAAAAATATCGACGGAGAAATTATTCATTCCGACTCCCAAAAGCTACTTCAAGACCTGTTAATTGAATATTTTGGTATGGACCTTACCTCAATGTTGGATTTTCAGGAGGGCATAATGGGTGGTTCGGCTATGAGTTCAATGAGCCCCGGCGCCGTACTTTGGCAAGAAATGCTTTCAGGTGATAACGGAAAACTCATAAGTCCCCTTTTAGAAAAACAATATGATGTAATTTATGGCTCTTGGCCTACAGAATATAACGAAATTGTACTTGTTGTAGATGAAAATAATGAAATAGATGATATGACGCTCTACGCATTGGGACTTACCTCTAAAGAGGATATTGATGCTCTTGCCAAGGCGGCCATAGACAAAACCTCTATAGAAACTAAGGTGCAAAAGTGGTCATATGAAGATATTTGCAGTATGAAGTTCCGCACTGTTTTTAACTCTTCTTGTTATGTTTTTGATGAGGTAAGCGGAACCTATACCGACCTTCGTGATACAGCTGCAGGGTTGCAATATCTTTATGATAATGGAATAGACCTCAAAATTTCGGGAATTATACGTCCTTCGGAAGATGCTGTTTCAACAATGCTTACCGGTAGCATAGGCTATACCCATAAGCTAACAGAATATATTATAGAAAATTCAAAAGAATCTGCAGCCATCAAAGCTCAGCTTGAAAGTAGAGATAAAGATATTTTTACTGGACTTCCCTTCAAAGAAACCTCTGGAAAGCTTGAAGACCAAGAAAAGGTTCGTGAGTTTAAAAAATATATAAACGGTCTTGACAATGATAAAAAGGCGGCGGCTTATATAAAAATAATGAGCCTTCCCTCTAAGGAAGAGCTGGATAGTATTGTTGAGAATACTAAAAAGAATATGGATAGGGCAAAAATAGAGGATATGATGACCCAGGCCCTGTCTGAGCAGATGAATATGGGTGAGGCTGATATAAGAAGCTATTTATCTGCCATGACCGATGAGGAAATGGATGAGCTTTTCACCCAAATGATAACCGAAAGCACCAAGCTTCAATATGCCAAAAATGTTGAAGCTCAAATGTCTTCAATGAGCACAGCACAGTTAGTGGCGGCTCTTGATATGGCTATGTTAGGCTATTCAAATGAGCAATTTGCAATGTATTATGATGAGGTTTTAGAGTTTTCCGACTCTTCTTACGACGCTAACCTTGAAAAGCTAGGGTATGTTAACCTTGATTCTCCTTCTACAATCAACCTTTTTGCCTCGTCTTTTGAAAATAAGGATGTTATTGAAGAGGCCATAACAAAATATAACGACGGTGTTTCGGAGCTGAAAAAAATAACTTACACCGATTATGTTGGTCTTATGATGAGCTCGGTAACCTCTATAATCGATGCTGTTACCTATGTTCTTATTGCTTTTGTGGCAGTTTCTCTTATTGTTTCTTCAATTATGATAGGTGTTATAACACTCATTTCGGTTCAGGAAAGAACCAAGGAAATAGGAATTTTAAGAGCTATAGGAGCCTCTAAAAAGAATGTTTCGGGTATGTTCAATGCTGAAACAATAATAATCGGCTTTGCCTCCGGTATGCTTGGAATAATTATAACCTATTTACTGTGTATTCCAATAAATATGATACTTCACCATTTTACTGGAATAAGCAATCTTAATGCATATCTTCCGGTACCTACTGCTGTCGCTTTGTTGGTTATAAGCGTTTTGTTAACCCTGGTTGCAGGTATTATACCCTCACGAAGCGCCGCTAAGAAAGACCCTGTTGTTGCTCTTAGAACTGAATAACTAAATTTAAAATCCCTTAAGTTTTACAAAAACTTAAGGGATTTTACTATTAATAATTCTTAGTATTTTGCAGTAGAGTATTAAAAAGCACCTGTCTTACGGAAGGGTGTTTGAACTGAAAATATCGCTATATTCAACATTAAGAATTTTTTTAATAAGCATTATTTCGTCGGGATATATATGGCGTTGACCAACCTCGATTTTTGCAATCATACTGCGGGTAATGTCGCATCCGTTTATTTGCATTCGTGCAGCCAATTGTTCTTGTGTTATTCCTGCGTTTTTCCTTAGTCTACGTATGTTGTTGCCAATTCTTTTTTCAATAGCAGAGTTCATACATTATGCCTCCTGTTTGATTTATTGAAAAAGGCTTGACTTTATTATATGTTTGATTTATAATATTAATGTACCGATATAGGTGCATTAATCTTCTGAAAGCGAGGAATGAAAATGAAAAAAGTTGTTTTTAAAAGGTTACTTTGCTTTATATTATCGCTTATAATGATAATATCGGTACTATCTGTAGGTGTATCTGCAGATGTGGGAGACTATATTTTAACAGAGGCAGAACCCAACAACACAATGACAAGTGCTAATGTAATTTATAACGACTCTATAATTTACGGAAACGTATGTAATAACGATACAGATTATTATAAATTTGAGATGCCGTATTCTGCTACCTTCGCCTCTGCCGTAGCTTCAAATTATAATATTTTATTGTTTTATATACTTAATTCGGCAGGAAGTTGTATTGCCGGTGCTACAGAGTTGGGATATAATGACGGGGTATGGAGCTGGTTATGCACTGCAGAATTAGCCGCAGGAACATATTATATAGCTGTAACTAATAAAGACGGAAGCTCTTTATTAAACGAATATGCTTTTTATTTCAGTTACGAGCAACCGCAGGATTCATATGTTTGGACAGATATAGATGGTGTATGGTATTGCATAAAACCTGACGGCACCTATGTTAAAAATGCCTGGGTACAGGACAGCTACGGTTGGTGTTATTTGGACGGAGACGGCAGAATAACCTATAATCAGTGGATATATGATAATATAGGTTGGTCTTATGTTGGTGCCGACGGTTATATGTTATCAAATCAGTGGATAGAAGATAGCCATGGCTGGTGTTATTTGGGTGCTGATGGATATTGCGTTACAAACGCTTGGGCATCAGATTCTCAGGGTTGGTGTTACCTTGACAGCGATGGTCGTATAGTATATAACAAATGGATTCATGATGGTACAGAGTGGTACTATATAGATTATAAGGGGTATATGCTGACCAACAGTTGGATTAAGGATAGTCGCGGTTGGTGTTATCTGGGCTCTGATGGTAGAATAGTAAAAAGTAGTTGGATTAAAGATAGTCAAGGCTGGTGCTATGTTGGTGCCAACGGATATTGCGTTACAAACGCTTGGGTGTCAGATTCGCAGGGTTGGTGTTACCTGAATGAAGATGGTAGAATAGTAACTAACAGTTGGATTTGTGACATTGGGGGCTGGTGTTATGTTGGAACCGACGGATACCGTGTTACAAATTCTTGGATGTTAGACAGTTATGGCTGGTGCTACCTAGACAAAAATGGCAGAATGCTTAAAAACGATTGGATAGAGTACAACGGTGCTTTTTATTATCTTGACAACAACGGATATATGTCTGTAAACACCTGGGTGTATGACGGAGTTGAATGGGCTTATGTTGATGGTAACGGCATCGCTGTAGTAAACAGATGGTTTCTTAGTGATGGAAAGTGGTATTATTTTGGAGCTTCCGGATATATGATAAGAAACACTTGGTTGACTGATAGCTTGGGTTGGTGTTATGTAGGGCCTGACGGATATGTAATCCCCACAGAATACGATAATTGTTCACATTATTTTAGTACGCCAACATATACTTCGGCTGCAATTTGCATATATTGCGGAGCAGTGAGTGGCAAACCCCTTGATTTACTTGTTGAGTTTAACGATCAAGAGCCCATATATACAAGCATTTATGACCACTCAATGATGAAAATCACGAATATTTCTTATAGTTTAATGAACGGAAATAAACTTAAAGTGGTTTTTGATGTTGAAGTAGAAATAATGGATACCGGCTGGGATTGCGTGGGTGCCTCATTTGAACTTTATGATGAGCACGGTTATTTCATTGACTATATAACATATTATAGATATAATGTATTTATGGGAGATACAATGTGGAATGAGTCTGTTAGTTTTTCTTTGGATAATTGGGACGGCATAAGCAACCTTTATCTTGAAATTACAGACTATAAATAAAACCAATAAGCTCAGGTGCGAAAAACACCTGAGCTTATTTATTCGTAATCTTCGGCCAACCGAATGGCTTCTTCTAGGCTGTTTACAATAATGCCGCGGCTTAGTCGGTCTTTATCTCTGTCCGGAAGTTGGTCGGTAAAAACATCTAGCTCTAAAATAGGGGAAGAAGAGTTGCCTTTAAAAATTGCCGGTTGGCCATTATGGGTTTTTATTATATAGAATTCTGCCTGTGGCACAGAGGTGATGCTTGTTTTTTGTTCTTTTGCTGAGGCGGTTATTGCAAAAACCGCCGAAAAAATTGTTAATGTAATTGCTAAAGATATTAAAGCAAGTCGTAGGTTTTTAGTCATTTTATTAGTTCACCTTTCACCAGGTTGGTTAGAAAAAGACTGTTCTAAAGCTATTTTGCCCATATTTTAAGCTAATTATTAAAAAATGTTACATTTGGTTAAAAAATTGTAACTCGCTTTTTTATATAATGTGTGTTATACTATGATAGTATTATGGTGATTTCTGCCATTATACATATCTCAAATATCAAAGGAGAAGTGATTTTATGAGTGACGATTACAAAAGTCCTTTCTTTGACGAAGACGATATATCATCAAACTCTAAGGACGGTGCTAATGATGTATTCAGCACTTCTGAAAATCAACTAGACCTTAACAGCTTTTTAACGGAAAATACTACTCCTGAAAAAAACAAGGCTTTAAAACACTCTTCAGAGGTCTCTAAGAGTGTTAAGAAAAAACGCCTATTGCAAACCCTTTTTTCCGCCTTTCTTGTTATGGTTATAACCTTTTGTTTGGTTGCAGGAAGCTTTTTGGTTTATGTTTTTACATTTGTTGATGATGAGATAAATGAAAATTTATATGACCTTAAGCTTAATTCTACAACCACGCTTTATGTAAAAAATGCCGATACAGGTGAATATGTTGAGTACCAACGTCTGCACGGCGGAGAAAACCGAATTTGGGTTTCTTTTGACTATGACCGCGCTAAGGCAGAGGACCCAACCTATAACGGTATTCCTTATGATTTGGCTATGGCTTTTGTCGATATTGAAGACCAAAGGTTTTATGACCATGACGGTGTTGACTGGAAGCGAACCGTTTCGGCCTTTGCTAATATGTTTTTGCATTTTTGGGATACAAACCAAGGTGGTTCAACCATAACACAGCAGTTGGTTAAAAACCTTACTCAGGATAAAGACCAGAATGCTATGCGAAAAATCAGAGAAATAATGAGGGCAAGGAGATTAGAGGAAACAGTAGATAAAAACACCATTTTGGAGTGTTATTTAAACACCGTTACCTTTGCAAACGGTATTGGCGGTGTAGAGGTTGCCTCAAACTATTATTTTGACAAAAGCGTCTCTGAACTTTCAATTGCAGAATGCGCCGCATTGGCCTCAATAGTTAAAGAGCCTGAACGCTATCGCCCGGATAAGTATCCTGAGAAAAACGCTCAGCGCCGCGAACTGGTTTTAGATAAAATGCTTGAGAGAAAGCATATTACTAAAGAAGAGTATGAAGATGCCCTTAAGGCTGAAGTGAAAATTGTAGCAAGTAACGAGAGCATTAAAAAGGTTGAAATAAACAACTATTTTGTCGATGCTCTTATTGACGACGTAGTGGCAGACCTTGTGGAAAAATATGACTGTGATAAAAGCTATGCAGAGAAGAATTTCTATAACGGTGGTTATAAAATTTATACCACCCTCGACCCCGAAATTCAAACAGCAATAGAAGAGGTTTATGCCGATGAGAAAAACTTCTCTACAAGCAAAACAGGTCAAAAGGCTCAGTCGTCATTTACTATAATGGATTATAACGGTCATGTTGTAGGTATTGTAGGCGGGGCAGGAGCAAAAACCGAAAACCGCGGTCTTAACCGTGCAACCTCTTCACCACGTTCTCCCGGTTCTACTATGAAGCCCATTGCTTCTTATTCTTTGGCTTTAGACAATAATATTATTAGCTATTCCACCCTTTTTAACGATCAACCTATAACACTGCACGACGGCAAAAAGTGGCCGCCTAACTGGTATGGTTATTATGGTGGCTCGGTAAATGTTGCAAAGGCTTTAGAGCGTTCTGTTAATACTGTTCCGGCACAGTTGGTTGAAAAAATGTCTATGGAAAGTGTTTTTGACCATCTGGTTAACGATATGGGAATTACCACCCTTACACGAAATGCAGATGCCGACCTTACCTATTCCTCTCTTGCGCTTGGAAGTAGTTATCACGGAATAACCTCTTTGGAATCTTGTGCCGCCTATGCCACCTTTGGAAGCAAGGGTAAATATTATAAACCAACCTTCTATACCAAGGTTACTGACCAAAAAAATAATATAATATTAGACGGTGAACCCGAAGCCAAAATTGCTATGGCTGAAGATACTGCTGTTATTATGAACCGCATTTTAAGAAATGTTGTCGACGGTTCTCAGGGTACTGGCCGCGCAGCAAGAAGTTATGTTTCAAAGCTTCCTATTTATGCAAAAACAGGTACTACCAACGAAAACCAAAACTGTTGGTTTGTGGGAGGAACACCTTATTATGTGGCCTCCTGTTGGTATGGTTATGACCAACCCGAAGCGGTTTCAAGTGCATATTCCAGCTCGGCTACTAAGCTTTGGGGTAAGGTTATGAGCAAAATCCACACAGATTTAGAGTATAAAGAATTTCCCGAAAGTGAATACGTTACCTGCAGAAGATACTGCACCTCTACCGGTCTTATAGCAACAGACTCTTGCCCAAGCACCGGTATTGGCTGGTATAAAAAGAGCCAATTAAATGCATGTACAACCCATAAGGGCAATATTGGTAAAGAACTTACAGAGGCAGATTTAAAAGCTGCAAACTCCGCTTCAGATACATCCTCCGGCAGTGAGTCTACTGCTTCAGGCACCGAAGCAACTTCTTCTAATGCCCAAGCGGCTGACAGCGGCACAACCTCTTCTGTAGCACAATAAACTAAAAAACGGCAGACTTTGAGGTCTGCCGTTTTCTTCGCAAATTGGTAGCCAAAATATCTATTATCCATTGACAATTATAAGGCTTTATTGTACAATAGTTTTAGTGTGAATTTTTATAGATGGGAGACGTTTTATGAAACCGGTATATAAAAGAATTTTGATTAAACTAAGCGGTGAAGCCCTTGCAGGTGAAAAAGGTTTTGGTCTTGATTTTGATAAGGTAGAAAGCATTTGTAAAAGCATTAAAGATACCTATGATTTAGGCGTTGAGATTGCCATAGTTGTTGGCGGAGGAAATTTCTGGAGAGGTCGTTCAAGCGGCAAAATGGACCGCACCCGTGCCGACCATATGGGAATGTTGGCAACTGTTATAAATTCTCTTGCATTGGCAGACGGCTTAGAACAGCTTGGTGCCGTTGTAAGGGTTCAAACCGGAATAGAAATGATAAAGGTTGCAGAGCCTTACATTAGGAATAAAGCCGTAAGGCATATGGAAAAGGGAAGAATTGTTATTTTCGGTTGCGGTACAGGTAACCCATTCTTTTCAACCGATACAGGTGCCGCTCTTCGTGCTGCCGAAATTGATGCAGACGTTATCTTTAAGGCTACCAATGTTGACGGTGTATATGATAGTGATCCCAAAACTAATCCTGAGGCTAAAAAGTTTGATAAGCTTTCCTTTATGGATGTTTTAAGCAGAGGACTTCATGTTATGGATAGTACAGCTGCTTCCCTTTGTATGGATAATGAAATTAAAATTCTTGTATTTAACCTTGACGACCCCGATAATATTACCCGCGCCGCTATGGGCGAGAATAAGGGAACTATAGTAGAATAAGGAGGCTCTTTTTATGAAAGACGTTATTTCAAGAGCAGAAGAAAAAATGAATAAATCTTTAGATGCATTGGACAGAGAGTTTAAATCTGTTCGTGCCGGTCGTGCCAACCCTGCTGTTTTAGATAAGGTTACTGTTGATTATTACGGAACACCTACACCTATTCAGCAAATGGCCGCCGTTTCGGTGCCCGAAGGCCGCGTTCTTCAAATTCAGCCTTGGGATGTTTCAACACTGAGAGATATTGAAAAGGCAATTCAAACCTCAGATATTGGAATTAATCCTCAAAACGACGGTAAAATTATTCGCCTTATCTTCCCGCCTCTCACCGAAGAGCGCCGTAAGGATTTGGTTAAGGATATTCGCAAAATGGCTGAGGAGTCTAAGGTTGCTATTCGTTCTATTAGAAGAGATGCTATTGAAAAAATTAAGGCTCTTAAGAAAAACGGAGAGATAACCGAGGACGACCAGGCTAACGGTGAAAAGAAAGTTCAAAATCTTACCGATAAATATTGTAAGGAAGCTGACGAGCTTGGCGCCGCTAAAGAAAAAGAAATTTTAGATATTTAGGCAAGTATGAATAATTAAAACCTAATTTTAGCCCATCAGCATATTGTCTGATGGGCTTTTCAAAAGGTGTGATAAAATGTTTTCTAAGAAGAAAAGGGTAGAGCGCGTTTTACCGCGGCATATTGCAATGATAATGGACGGTAATGGCCGTTGGGCAAAAAAACGCGGTCTTCCAAGAACTGCGGGTCATTCGGCGGGGTCTAAAACATTTAAGGATATTGCCCGTTATGCAAACAAAATAGGTATTAAATATCTTACGGTTTATGCTTTTTCTACCGAAAATTGGAAGCGCCCTAAGGATGAAGTAGATAATATTATGAACATCTTAAGGGAATACCTTAAGGATGCAAAGAATTTTAAGGATGAAAATATCAGTATGCAGTTTATCGGCAATATTGATGTTTTGCCCGATGACCTTAAAGAGCTTATTTCTAACTGTGAAGAAGAATCTAAAGATGCAACGGGTATGCACCTTAATATTGCTCTAAATTACGGCGGTAGAGATGAACTTGTTCATGCCGTTCAAGGTATAGCAAGAGAGGTTGCCGAGGGTAGGGTAGAGTGTTCTGAAATTACCGAACAGCTTATTTCTGAAAGGCTTTATACTAAAGGTCAGCCTGACCCCGATTTTATTATACGCCCTAGTGGTGAATTTAGGCTTTCTAACTATCTTATCTGGCAAAGCGCCTATGCTGAGTTTTGGTTTTCAGATGTTCTTTGGCCGGATTTTTCACCCAGGCATTTAGAAAAAGCTATTGATGATTATAACCTTCGTAACCGTCGTTTTGGCGGAGTTTAATTGGTGGTGATTTTATGAAAACAAGAATAATTTCAGGCGCGGCTATTACCATTATTTCGGCTGTTATTTTGGGTCTGCAGCTTATTTTTCCACCCCTACTTCAGGTTGCCTTTGGGGTATTAGGTGTTGTTGCGGTTATAGAGGCAGTTTATTCTACAGGCATTGCAAAAAATAAGCTTCTTACAGCTGTTGGGGCAATTTTGACAGCTGTGGTGCCATTTGTTATGGCAGGGTATATAGCTGTGCCGATTTCTTTAATTTATACAGTTTTCGCAACACTTCAATTTGCTCTGTATCTCATTTTTCATAAAGAAGTTAAACTCGAAGGTATGCTTGGCGCAGTTTTGCTTCCAATTTTAATTTCTTTTGGGTTTTCCAGCTTTTGTCAGTTGGCACAAATGCCCGACTCTAAGCTTTTTTATGTTGTTATTGCTCTTTGTTGGTCTTATATTTCAGACACGGGCGCCTATTTTACAGGTGTATTACTCGGAAAGCATAAAATGGCACCAATAATCAGCCCTAAAAAAACCTGGGAGGGTTTTGTGGGCGGTATGTTTTTTTCTTTGCTGTTTGTATTAGGTGTTTGGGCAATATATTCGAAGCTTATTGGTATAAATGTTCTGCTTTTGAATACCCTTTTAGTAACACCACTTTTCGTTTCGGTAGGCGTGTTGGGAGATTTAACAGCCTCGCTTATTAAGCGAAAGTGCGGTATAAAAGATTTTGGAAGTCTTATTCCCGGTCATGGCGGAATAATGGACCGTTTTGACAGTAACCTTATGATAGCGCCACTATTTTATCAGTTTGTTTTGTTATGCCCCCTAGTTGGGTGACAGGAGTTTTATTATGAAAACAATTTCTGTTTTAGGTTCTACCGGCTCTATTGGAGTTCAAACCCTTGATGTTGCAAGAAAGCAAGGCTTTAAAATATCTGCCCTAGCCGCAGGGGGAAGAAACCTTAAACTTTTAGAAAAACAGGCTAGAGAGTTTTCTCCAAAAACCGTTGCCGTTTTTGACGATGAAGCCGCTAAAAATTTAAAAATTGCACTTGCCGACACAAATATCAAGGTTGTTGGCGGCAAAGAGGCGGTTATAGCCGCCGCAGAAAGCAACTGTGACATAGTTCTTAACGCAATTGTTGGCATAGCCGGTTTGGCACCTACAATGGCGGCAATAAATGCCAAAAGAGATATTGCTCTTGCAAATAAAGAAACCTTAGTTACAGGCGGCCACCTTGTTATGGCTGCGGCCAATGAAAAAGGTGTAAAAATTTTCCCTGTTGATAGTGAACATTCGGCAATATTTCAGTCTTTGCAGGGTAATCCTAACAGTAATAAGTATAAGATAATACTGACCGCTTCGGGTGGTCCGTTTTTTGGCAAGACCCGTAATGAGCTAGAGAAAATAACCCCCGCTGACGCCCTTAAACACCCTAATTGGGATATGGGACAAAAAATTACCATTGATAGTGCTACACTGATGAACAAGGGGCTAGAGGTTATTGAGGCGGTTCACCTTTTCGGTGTTTCGCCCGAGAAAATAGAGGTTGTAGTTCACCGCCAAAGCATTCTTCATTCTGCGGTAGAGTTTGAAGACGGTGCTGTGGTAGGTCAGCTTGGAACACCCGATATGGCTATTCCCATTCAATATGCCTTAACATACCCCAATAGATATGACAGTCCTGCAGGGAAGCTTTCGCTTACCGATATTGGCACACTTACCTTCGAAAAGCCGGACACTCAAACCTTCAAGTGTTTGCCAACCTGTATTAATGCTATAAAAAAGGGTGGACTTTGCCCGGCTGTGGCTAACGGCGCCAATGAAAAGGCAGTTGAGTTGTTTTTAAAGGGAAAAATTTCATTTCTACAGATTGGCGACCTTGTTGAAGAGGTTACAAATAACTTCAAAAATTTAGAAAATTATTCATTAGAAGATGTATTTTCTGCAGATAAGTACGCTAGAGAAGAGGTTCTCCGTTTAATATAATTTGTGGGGACTTGAGTAAAGAGGTTTTTTATGGATTTTGTTATTTCTTTTCTTTCTTCAGCCTGGCCTTATGCCGCGGCACTTGTGGCTTTTTTGTTTTTAATTGTGGTACACGAATTTGGCCATTTTATTGCGGCTAAAACTTTAGGCGTAAAGGTTAATGAGTTTTCTGTGGGTTTTGGCCCCCAAATTTTTCGTAAAAAGGGAAAAGAAACTGAATATAGTCTTCGTCTTGTGCCTTTAGGTGGTTTTTGTGCAATGGAGGGTGAAGACGAAGAGAGCACTGACCAAAGGGCTTTTTGCAAAAAGCCCGCCTGGAGAAGATTTTTAATTGTGGTTATGGGTGCCACCTTTAATATTATTTTTGGTATAATTCTTGTGGCTTTTACTCTTATTCCCCCAAAAAGCTTTTTAACACCAACAGTAGCGGGTTTTAGGGATACCGCTGTAAGCAATTCTGCGGGTGCGCTAGAGGTTGACGATATTATTGTAGAGGTTGAGGGAAGAAACATTTTTACAGTTAACGACCTTTCATATAATTTTACCGCTGTAGATGACGGTAAGCTTGATATTACGGTTTTAAGAGAGGGAAAGAGGGTAAACCTTAAAGATGTGCCCTTTAAAACAGAGGTTTATGAAGGCTATAATATTGTTACGGTAGATTTTTATGTTAAAGAAAGGCCGAAAACTGTTGGCACCTTTATTTCTCAAACCTTTAAAACATCTTACTCTTATGCCCAGGTAGTTGTTTATTCCTTGGTAGATATGGTTCGGGGGAAATATCATATATCGGATATTTCAGGCCCCGTAGGTGTTACTGACGCTATAGGCCAGGCGGTTAAAAGCTCTTTGCCCGACCTACTTGCTATTTTGGCAATGATTTCTATAAACCTTGGCATTATGAATCTTCTACCTATTCCGGCCTTAGATGGCGGTAGGCTTGTTTTCATTCTTCTTGAAATGATATTCAGAAGACCTGTAGCCAAGCGTTGGGAAAAATGGGTACACGCTATAGGTCTTGCGGTGTTACTTCTTTTTATGGTTGCTATTACCTTTAAGGATATTTGGGTTCGTATTTTTTAGTGGGAGATGCTTTATGTTTAAAAGAAACGAAACAGTAAAGGTTGCACTTGGCAACGGAAAAAACAAAATTTTCATTGGTGGAGATGCACCGGTTACTATTCAGTCTATGCTTAACCGCCCGGCCCATAATTTTGAGGAAAATGTAAAACAGGCTAAGGCCTTAGAGGCGGCCGGTTGCGAAATAATAAGATTTTCCGTTCCGGATATGGAAACTATTCCGTTGATAGAAAAGCTAAAAGAAGCGGTTAGCGTTCCATTGGTGGCAGACATTCATTTTGATTACCGACTGGCTGTTGAAAGCGTTGCCGCCGGTATAGATAAGGTTCGCATTAACCCCGGAAATATAGGTGAAGATAAAAATGTTAAGGCGGTTGTTGAGATTTGCAAAGAAAAGGGTGTACCCATTCGTATTGGTGTAAATTCCGGCTCGGTAGAAAAAGAAATTTTGGCTAAACACGGTGGCCCCACACCCCAGGCGCTAATTGAAAGCGGAATGTACCATATTTCTCTTTTAGAAAAATTCGATTTTGACCAGATAGTTCTTTCCTTGAAAGCTTCTGACCCTAAAACCACCTTTGAGGCCTATAAGGGGGCGGCCGAAGTGTGTAAATATCCTCTGCATTTAGGTGTTACAGAGGCCGGCACTAAAAAAATGGGAACTCTGCGCTCTGCGGCAGGAATCGGCGGTTTGCTTTTATACGGAATAGGAAATACCATTAGAGTTTCTCTAACAGATGACCCTGTAGAGGAAATATATGCCGCTAAGGATATTTTAAAGGCTACCGAGGTTAGAAGAAGCGGGGTTAGGTTTGTTTCTTGCCCCACCTGTGGAAGAACTTCTATAGATTTAGTTGGCCTTGCTAAAAGGGCAGAAAAGGCTCTTGAAAACTGCAAAAAGGATATTACAGTTGCAATAATGGGCTGTGTGGTAAATGGCCCAGGAGAGGCTAAAGAGGCCGATTTTGGTATTGCCGGTGGTAAAGGCGAGGGAATTATTTTTAAAAAGGGTCAAATTATTAAAAAATTACCTGAGGATCAGCTTTTACCCGCCCTTCTTGAAGAGATAAATAAAATATAGATTAAGGATTTTATAAATGTCTGAAGTATTTTTACATAAGGTTTTTGACTCGGTAATATCAAACGAGCTTAAAGCTTCCTTGCCTGAGGGCAGAGTAACAAAATGCGATATTATTACCGATGAAAGAAAATTAGAGCTTGAAGTATATTTTGAAAATTATGTTTCAAACGGGCTGTTAAACAACCTTAAAAGCGAAGCTATGGCTAAGCTTAGGCTTAACGGCATTACTGTCGATGCAACCTTTTCGGGTGATTGTCTTTCGGTTGAGGCTTGTGCCGATATGGTGGGTGAGCTTAAGATAAAAAACGGTATTCTTAACGGATTTTTCAACGGTGCAGATTATAATCTACAGGGTGATACCCTTACTATAAATATGAAGCTTGGTGGTTTGCAAACGGTTTTAGATTCCGGCTTTGAAAGACAGTTTTCCGGTCTTTGCTCACAACGTTTTAATAGAAATATAAAGCTTTTATTTACGGGGAAAACCGAGAGTGATGAGCTATTTGTACCCCCTGAAGCACCAAAGACAGAGTTCGTGCCATATCAGTCACCGCCCCCATCAAAGCCCGTTACATCAACAGTTAGTGCGGAGCCTATTAAAACCAAGGTTAGATTTGATGCGCCCCCAGCTGACGGACTTAAGGTTTATTTAGATTCGGCAAAGCTTTTTTACGGTCGTTTGCCCGATGGAAAACCAATGAGAATAATAGATATTGCCCCTGAAGAGCAGAGTATTTTTATTTGGGGCGAGATAAACGGCTATGAATGTGAGCCAACTAAAAAAGGCGATAAGCTTAGAGTTAGCTTTACTCTTAGCGATTATACCAATGCCGTTAAGGTTAAAATGCTGATTGATAAACCTAAAATTAATTCTATTTGCTCGGTAATGAACGGCAATATGATTTTGCTTTCGGGACAGTATGCTTACGACGATTGGGAGAAGGATTTTGTTGTAAACAGGGTCAGAGGTATGGCCGTTGTCGATACCTTTGATGTAACAGATGATGCCGAGGAAAAAAGAGTAGAGCTTCATTGCCATACAAATATGTCTACTAAGGATGCCGTGTCGGGTGCAGGCGACCTTATTAACAGGGCCTTTAAATGGGGGCATAAGGCTATTGCTATTACCGACCACGGCGTTGTTCAGTCATACCCCGCGGCTGCCGAGGCGGTAGGTAAAATTAAAAAATCCGGCGGAGATTTTAAGGTTATTTACGGTGTTGAGGCATATTTTGTTGACGATACTAAGGGCGAAACAGATGTATCTAAGCTTCCCCATTACCATCAGATTATTTTGGTTAAAAATGCGGTAGGTCTTAAAAATCTTTATGAGCTTGTGTCAAATGCTCATGTAAATGATTTTTATAAAAAACCCTGTACCCGTAAAAGTGAAATTGAAAAACACAGAGAGGGTCTTATTATAGGCAGTGCCTGTGAGGCGGGTGACCTTTATAGGGCTATTATAAGAAATGCCCCCCATGAAGAGCTTTTAGAGATAGCAAGGTTTTACGATTACCTTGAAATTCAGCCTCTTGGCAATAACGAATTTATGGTTAGAGCCTCTAAAAACCCAGATAAGGTTAGCAAAAAGGGTGTTGTAACCGCTAACCCCTATAGAGAGATAACCTCTATGGAGGTTTTAAGAGAACATAACCGTAAGATTGTTCAAATTGCAGATGAGCTTGGCATTCCTGTAGTTGCTACGGGCGATGTGCATTTTGCCACTAAGGATGATGAACTTCTTCGTAAAATTCTTATGGCGGCTCAGGGTTTTGACGATTTTGATAACCAGGCACCTCTCTACCTTAAAACCACTAAAGAAATGCTTGAAGATTTTGCTTATTTCGGCGATAGGGCAGAGGAATTTGTTATTAAAAACCCAAATAAAATAGCCGATATGGTAAGCGGCGATGTTATTCCTGTTCCTAAAGAAAGTTATCCCCCTGTTATTGAAGGCTCAGACGATATGCTTAGGGATATTTGCTGGGAAAGAGCTAAAAACACCTATGAATTTAAGGGAGAAATTCCGGAAATTGTTACTAAGCGACTGAAAAAAGAGCTTGACAGTATTATTAATAACGGCTTCTCAATAATGTATATCTCGGCCCAGAAGCTTGTAGCTTATAGCGAGAAAAACGGCTATTTGGTTGGTTCTCGTGGTTCGGTTGGTTCTTCTTTCGTTGCAACAATGGCCGGTATATCAGAGGTTAACCCTCTGCAACCCCATTACCACTGTCCAAACTGCCGTTGGAGTCAGTTTTTTAAGAGCAGTGAGGTTGGCTCAGGCTTCGATTTGCCTGAGAAAAACTGCCCTGAATGCGGTACTCCCCTTAAAAGAGACGGTCACGATATTCCTTTCGAAACATTCTTGGGCTTTAAGGGTGATAAGGTTCCCGATATCGACCTCAACTTCTCTGACGAATATCAGAGCGAGGTTCAAAAATATACCGAAACCCTGTTTGGTAAAGAAAATGTTTTTAAGGCAGGAACAATTTCTACTATAGCCGAAAAAACCGCTTTCGGTTATGTTAAAGCTTATTGTGAGAAAAAAGGAATTGTTTTAAGCCACGCCGAAATGGAGCGTTTGGCTAAAAAGGTTGAAAACGCAAAAATCAAAGCCACCTCAGGTCAGCACCCGGCAGGAATGGTTATTGTTCCAAGCGATAAGGTTATTTACGATTTTTGCCCTATTCAGCACCCCGCAGACGACCCAAAGTCGGATATTCTTACAACTCACTTCGATTTCCATTCTATTCACGATACCATCTTAAAGCTTGACGAGCTTGGCCATGTTGTGCCAACTACATATAAGTATCTTGAAGAATATAGTGGCGTTAAGATTGAAAATATATCAATGTCTGACCCCGGTGTTTATAGCCTGTTTACCTCTACAAAGGCTTTGGGTGTTACACCCGAGCAAATATTATCTCAAACCGGTACATACGGTATACCGGAATTTGGCACCCAGTTTGTTCGCGGAATGCTTATGGACTGTAAGCCTAAAAACTTTGCCGACCTGCTTCAAATTTCGGGTCTTTCCCACGGTACAGATGTTTGGCTTGGTAATGCCAAAGACCTTATAGATAAGGGCATATGCACCATTTCTAATGTTATTGGTACCCGTGATAACATTATGGTTTATCTTATCAACCAAGGTATGGACGAGGGCAGAGCCTTTAAAATCACCGAAACGGTTCGTAAGGGTCTGGTGGCAAAGGGCAAGGTTTCTGAAGAAGAGTGGGGAGAAATGGAAGACGATATGCGCAAGGTTAATGTTCCTGAGTGGTATATCGGTTCCTGTAAAAAAATTAAATATATGTTTCCCAAGGCCCACGCCGCCGCTTATGTTATTTCGGCTTTGCGCCTTGCGTGGTATAAGGTGTATGAGCCCCTGGCCTTCTATTGTGCTTATTTTACCGCTCGTCCCGGTGATATAGATATTGTTACATTGCTTAAGGGTAAGGATGCCGTAAGGGCCTTACTGAATGAAATTAAGGCCAAGGGAAGAGAGGCAAGTAATAAGGAACAAGCAGTTTATGAGAATATGCTTATTATGAACGAAATGCTTTGCAGAGGCATAGAGGTTTTGCCCTTAGATCTTAAAAAATCTCACGCCGTTAAATATGTTGTAGAGGACGGAAAAATGAGGCCACCCTTTGGAGCGTTAGACGGTGTCGGTGATAAGGCCGCTTGGGCAATTTATGAAACTGCCCAGAACGGAAACTATATTTCTAAAGAAGAGTTTAGAGTAGAGTCGGGTGTTTCTAAAACAATTATAGCCCAGCTTGATGAGATGGGTGTTTTAACAGACCTGCCCGATACTAATCAGCTGTCGCTGTTTTAAAGGTAGTGATAGAATGTTTTTTAATACACCTAAGATGTTTGAAGACCTTATATCCCAAAGGCTTTTGCTTAGAGCCCCAAGGTATAAAGATGCAGAGGACATCTTTGAGTTCTGCGGCGATGCCGGGTCTTGTAAATATGTTGATTGGAGCCCTCACCAAAGCATAGCCGAAAGCCGCAATTTTATAAGCTATCTAAAATCCCGTTCCTTTCGGGGTGAGGGTAAAAGCTACACCTGGTTTGTTGAGCTTATGAGTGAACGAAAGGTAATAGCCACTATCAGCCTGGTAGACAGCGACTATTACGGCAATATTGCCACGGTAGGCTATACCTTTTCTGAAAAATACCAGCACCGGGGCTTTGCAACAGAGGCTTTGTTAAGTTTAATGAGATATCTTTTTAATGTTAAGAACTTTGAAAGAATAGAAGCCAAAGTTCTACCCGAAAACTTACCCTCTATTGCCTTGCTTGAAAGGGTTGGTATGAAGCGTGAAGGATTGCTTAGAAAAGGTGTGTTTTGCAAAACCTGTTTAAGAGATGTATATATATATTCTATTCTGAAGGATGAGTTTACTCGAAGAAAGTAACTTGTATTAAGATTAAGGTTAAATTTTTATAATACGAATTGTGAATTTTGTTAATACACAACAAGGCTTTTGAGGCTTTGTTGTGTATTTTTTATAATTAAAGTTACAAAAGGACATAAAAGGTTGCAAAGTTGTAACTTTTTGGTATAATAATAGTGTTGTTTGGTTACAAAACTGTAACTTTTGATTTTATGAGAGGAGAAAACAAATGAAGTATATTGAGTTTGCTTGTGATATATTAAATAAGTTTGCAACATTTATAAAAGTGTTTGCAAATAAAACTGCGTTGTTTACAAAATATACCCATAAATTTGTTTTGTTCCCTCTTTTCGCTTCAGCTAAAAAGCTTTCTATTAAGGCACCTCGCTTTGTAGCAACTGTTTTGGCCAGTTTTGTGCTTATTTTAACCGTTACAACAACGGTACTAGCAACCGATGCTACTGTTGCGTACAACGTAATGCTTGATGGCAAAAAAATTGGCACGGTTAAAGAACAAACCGTTCTTGCCGAGGCAGAAATTCTTGCCGCAGAGCTTGTAGATAACTCTGAATGTAACTCACTTATAGAGCATCCTCAGCTTGTTTATACCATAGCTGGTAGCAAAAATCTTGCCGACGCTAATACCCTCAGCTCTCAGATAGTAGATAATTCTCAAAAAATTTCTAAGGTTTCTTTGTTGGTTGTTGATAATATTAACCTTGCTGTGGAAGAAAATAACGAGATAATTAACTCGGCTTTAGAAGAATATCTTAAAAATTACGCTATAAAGCATCAAATGGAAAGCGTTGAGTTTTCTTCAGCACTTTCTGTTGTTTCGGTTTATATTCCAAAAGAAAAGGCCGAACAACTTCCCTCTGTTAATGATTATATTTCTAATAACCCTGATAGTCTACCGGTGCAGTCGTATACAACTATTACCGTTACAGAGGACGTGCCCTATACTACCAAAACAACTAAAACCTCAAAACTTCTTGCCGGTTCTACAAAGGTTACAAAGCCGGGCGTTTTAGGTTCTGCAGAGGTTGTTTATAAGGTTGCATACCAAGACGGAAAAGAAGTAGAAAAAACCAAAATTTCTTCTAAGGTTGTAAAAGAACCTGTAGCCCAAGAGGCGCTTGTAGGAACCAAAAGGGTAGTAGCAGCCGATAAAAATGGTGAGGCTTCAATGTGTTGGCCGGTAAAAAGGGTTAGCGGTTCTTATGTTAGCTCGTATGTTGGCGATGGCCGAGGCCATAAAGGAATGGATATTGTTGCCAAGGGTGGAACACCCATTTATGCCGCAACTTCAGGCACTGTTGTTTTTGCTTCAAGTGATAGGTCCGGCTATGGAAAATATATTATAATAGACCACGGCAACGGAATAAAAACTCTTTACGGTCATTGTAGCGCACTTTATGTTAAAAAGGGTGATATAGTCTCAGAGGGTGAGCATATTGCCGCTGTTGGTACCACAGGTTATTCTACAGGAAATCATCTTCATTTTGAGGTCAGAATAAATGACCGTCCGGTAGACCCTGTTCCATATATTGGGTACAATTAATTATACAGAATAATAGACAAAAACCTTGTTAAGGCTTAAGGCTTTAACAAGGTTTTTTGTTTTATAAAAACGGCAAAAGTTTAAGTCTTTCACCACCTGCTTTTTTTGGCATAGACTGTTAAAAGGAGGTGAAAAGCAATTGACACTTAATAGTCTTATGCCCGGCCAAAAGGGGATAATAAAAAAAATCAACACAAGCGGAGAGCTAAGGCGCCGACTTTTAGATATGGGGCTGATAAAGGGCACCGAGGTTAGTTGTCTTTTTAAAAGCTTTTGCGGAGACCCAAAGGCCTATAGGGTTAGAGGAACGGTAATTGCGCTGAGAAATAACGATAGCGCTTTAATAGATATTATGGGGTGATTACATGATAATAGGGGAGGGCCTTGAAAGGAAAAAGCAGAGCGACAAAATTGTTAGGGTTGCCTTGGCGGGTAACCCTAATGTAGGAAAAAGTACCCTTTTTAATCTGCTAACAAAGGGGCATCAGCATACCGGAAATTGGCCGGGAAAAACAGTAGTAAATGCAGTAGGTCAATTTAAGGCAAGGGGTGTTGAATTCGAGCTTGTTGACCTTCCCGGTACATATTCTTTAATGGCAAGCTCCCCCGAAGAAGAGTCAGCGCGCGATTTTCTTTGCTTTGATAAGTGTGATGTGGCCGTAGTAGTGTGCGATGCAACCTGTTTAGAGCGCAATTTGAATTTGGCCTTACAAATCAGTCAGTTGTGTAGTCGGGTTATTGTTTGCGTTAATCTTATGGATGAAGCCGAAAAAAAGGGTATAGATATTAATATTAAAGCCTTGGGTGAACAGCTAGGTCTTCCCACAGTAGGCATTTCTGCCGGCAAGAGACGGGGTATAGGCCGACTTATAGATATGTTGGTAAATTTTAAAGAGCTTAGTTATTTTCCTATAAAGATTAAATATAAAAGTGAAATTGAATTGGCTGTTTCAAGTATAGAAAAAGAAATAGGTCATATAACCAAGGGTATGCTTCCCAAACGTTGGACAGCGCTCAAGCTTTTGGAGGGTAATGAAAAGCTGACTAAAAAATGCGATGAATACCTTGGTAAAGCTTTAAGCACTAATCCTAAAGTGACCAGAGTTGTAAATGAAAAAAGGCAAGAGCTTGTAAATTTAGGAATAGATATAAATAAATTGCAAGATTATATTGTTGCTTCTTTGGTGCTTACGGCTGAAGAAATATGTAACAAAGATGTCATTAAACATAGACCAACCGCTAATTATCAAAGAGATTTAAGGCTAGATAAAATTTTAACAGGTAAATTTGTAGGACCATTGGTTATGATTTTGCTTTTAGCCCTCGTTATGTGGATAACGGTGGTGGGAGCGAATGTTCCCTCACAACTGCTTTGGGAGGGATTTAGCTTTTTAGAAAAACAGCTTATAAGCCTCGCAAATTTTATTAGTCTGCCAACAGTTATATCAAATTTACTTATAAAAGGGGTTTACCGTGTTGTAGCATGGGTAGTTTCGGTAATGCTTCCACCCATGGCAATTTTCTTTCCGCTTTTTACCCTCTTAGAGGATCTGGGCTATTTGCCCCGCATTGCCTTTAATTTAGACGGAGCCTTTAAAAAATGCTCTGCCTGTGGAAAACAGGCTCTTACAATGTGTATGGGTTTGGGCTGTAACGCAGTAGGAGTAACGGGAAGCAGAATTATAGATTCAAAAAGAGAGCGACTTTTGTCAATTTTGACAAACAGCTTTGTGCCTTGTAACGGTCGCTTTCCAACGCTCATTGCCTTGTCTACGGTTTTTTTTGTTTTCGAAGGGGCAATTTTAGGAAATTTAACCGCCGCATTTATAGTTACAATTATTATTGTTTTAGGTGTTTTCGTAACAATGGCCGTATCTGTTTTTTTGTCTAAAACCTTTTTAAAGGGAGAGTCTTCTGCCTTTGTTTTAGAAATGCCCCCCTTTAGAAGACCGAGGGTGGGAAGTGTTATAGTTCGTTCCCTTTTAGACAGAACAATTTTTGTTTTAGGCAGAGCCGTTAGTGTAGCCGCCCCCGCAGGGCTTGTGATTTGGCTTATGGCTAACATAAAAATAGATGGTGTAACTGTACTGAGTTTGCTAAGTGAATTTTTAGACCCATTGGGAAAAATTATGGGACTGGACGGTACAATACTTCTCGGATTTGTGCTAGGCTTCCCGGCCAATGAAATTGTTTTGCCTATAATTATAATGGCCTACATGGGCAATGGAGTATTAACCGATTATTCTTCTTTAGAGCAACTTAAAAATATTCTTATTTCCAATGGTTGGGAGTTAAAAACAGCTATAAGTATGATAATTTTTACTGCCTTTCATTGGCCCTGTTCAACAACCCTTTTAACGGTCAAAAAAGAAACGAAAAGCCTTAAGTGGACAGCGCTTGCTTTTATACTTCCCACCCTTACAGGTATGGTGCTTTGTATAGGTTGGAATTTGTTATGCAGCCTTTTGAATCTTTCACTCTAATAAAAAATCAGCATAGAATATAGTGTGCCGCCGCACAAGAAGGGAGAGTATGTTATGTGAAAGGGGTTTTTATTCCAACAGGAACAGTAACCTATGCTATTAAGGGCAGAAATGTTCTCAGAGAAAACGGATATAATGCCGAAATAAGAAGAATTACCGGAGATCTTCAAGGTGTAGGTTGCGGATATGGAGTTTTTACAAATGCTGACCTTGAAACAGCCAAAAGAATTTTTAGGCTAAACGGTGTGAAATACAAATAATTTATGTGGAGGAAGGGTAATGATATATCTGGATAATGCGGCAACTACCGGCAAAAAGCCCCCGGAGGTTATATCTGCGGTGAACCGCACTTTGAACGAGCTTTCATATAATCCCGGCAGGGGAGGTCACTCGCCCTCGGTAAAAGCGGCCGAGGCGGTTTATTCTGTGAGAAAAAAGGTTGCTTCATTTTTTGCCGCCAAAGGTGCCGAAAGGGTAATATTTACCCCTTCCTGTACCTATTCTTTGAATTTTGTTGTAAAGGGAATTATGCACAGGGGCGACCATATAATTATATCTTCTATGGAGCATAATGCGGTCTATCGACCGGTTGAAACCCTTAGAAAAATGGGAGCAGAGGTTGATATTGCCGAAGTAATTTTCGGTGACAGTGAGGCAACCGTTCGCTCTTTCAAAAGGCTTATAAAGAAAAACACAAGGGCAATTGTTTTAATGCACGGGTCAAATGTAACTGGTGAAATTTTTCCCATAGAAGCCCTTGGTGAAGTGTGCAATGAAAAAGGAATTCTTTTTGTTGTTGACGGCGCTCAGTCGGCCGGTCTTATTCCGATCGATATGAAAAAAATGCATATAGATTATCTTGCCGTGGCGCCTCATAAGGGTATGTACGCGCCAATGGGTACAGGAATACTTATTGCAAATAAAGATATTCCATTTCCTATTATTGAGGGGGGAACGGGTAGTCAGTCGGCTTTGCCCTACCTGCCTGAGGAATACCCCGAAAGAATGGAAAGTGGAACGCTTAATTTACCGGGTATAATGGGTATTTCGGCCGGTATAGATTTTATCAGTAAAAAGGGAATGGACAGAATGTATAGGGCAGAAATGGGTCTGGTTGACCGACTGTATTCGGGGCTTAAAAAAATTCCCAATGTTCAAATTTATTCAGAGCAACCACACCTATATAAAAGCCTGCCGGTATTAAGCTTTAATGTTAAAGGTAAAGATTCCTCCCGTGTGGCAGAATATTTAAACAATAAGGGAATAGCCGTAAGGGCGGGGCTTCATTGTGCCGCTCTTGCCCATAAAAGGCTAGGCACGGTAACAAGCGGAACCGTAAGGGTAAGCCCCTCTGTTTTTAATACTGTAGCCGATATAGATGCCCTTTTGTCGGCAGTAAAATTTATGAAATAAATATAAAATCGGGATAGACAATCCAACCAAAATATGCTATAATTTGTTTGTCAAAATTTTGGAAGGAGTGTTTTTAACGTGAAAACCGAAAAAGCATATTTACTTGCTAAAGAACAGTACGCAAAAATCGGTGTAGATACCGATGCAGTTTTAGAAAGACTTCAAAATGTAGTTATATCAATGCATTGTTGGCAGGGCGATGATGTTAACGGCTTCCTTTTTAAGGATATTGAGCTTAGCGGCGGTATTCAGACTACCGGTAATTACCCCGGCAAGGCTAATACCCCCGAAGAGCTTCGTGCAGATATTGAAAAGGCTATGTCACTTATCCCCGGCAAGCAGAAGCTTAACCTTCACGCAATTTATGCTGATACCGACGAAAAGGTAGACCTTGACTGTTTAGAGCCTAAGCACTTTGAAAAGTGGGTTGAGTGGGCAAAGAAAATGGGCATTGGCTTAGATTTTAACCCCACCTGCTTTAGCCATCCTATGGCAGATAGCGGATACACTATCTCCAGTGCGGATAAAGAGGTAAGAGATTTCTGGATTCGTCACTGCAAGGCTTCAAGAAAAATTGCCGCATATTTTGGTAAAGAGCTTGGCCAGACATGTGTTACCAATCACTGGTTCCCCGACGGCTCTAAAGATACCCCTGTTGATAAAGAAGGCCCCAGAAAGCGTATGATGACCGCCCTTGACGAGGTTTTCTCGGTTGAGTATGATGAAAAATATACCAAAGACGCACTTGAAAGCAAGGTTTTCGGTATTGGTGCAGAAAGCTATACCGTTGGCTCTAACGAGTTTGCTTTGGGTTATGCTGTTTCCCGCGGTAAAATGTACTGCTTAGATGCAGGTCATTTCCATCCTACAGAGGTTATTTCCGACAAAATTCCTGCTGTGCTTTTATTTACCGATAAGCTTCTTTTACACGTAAGCCGTCCCGTTCGTTGGGATAGTGACCACGTTGTTGTAATGGATGATGAGCTTCTTGCAATTGCACAGAACCTTGTTCGTACAAACCTTATTGACCGTACATATATCGGCCTCGATTTCTTCGATGCAAGTATTAACAGAATTGCTGCTTGGGTTATTGGTACCCGTAATATGCAAAAGGCTCTTCTTCGCGCAATGCTTGAGCCTACTGCAAATTTAATGCAGAAAGAGCTTGAGGGCGACTATACCTCTCGCTTGGCCCTTACCGAAGAATATAAAACTTATCCTTTTGGTGCAGTTTGGGATTATTTCTGTGAGAAAAACGGCGTTCCTGTCGGCGCAGATTGGCTCGACGAGGTTAAGGCCTACGAAAGCGAAGTTCTTTCTAAGAGATAATAATTTAACTGTAACAAAACAAGGCTTGGAAATCCAAGCCTTGTTTTTCTTTATATAACACTATTTAATCACTTTAAATCTAAAATTCGGGCCCCAGTTATCATCGGTTTTAAAGTTTTCTAACAGAGAAATATCACTGTCAATAATATGACCGATAATACCAATATCGGGGTCTTCGGGTATATCCATTCTTGCTATTTGAATTTCACCTGTATAACGGTAAAGGGTGTCTTTACAAAGTAAAACATCACCTTTTTTAGGGGCGCCGGGGAGACCTACATTTGGGTTTCCGGGATAAAGCGAGTTTTTATCGCAAAAGCTTGAACGAACAATCTCATCAAGGTTGTTGCCAATCTGTTCTAATTCGTGACCGTCAAGCCAATCAATTACCGGGTCATCAAGCAGGGCCTTCATTCTGAAGGTAACAGGGCCACTCAAAGCCTCAACCATTGTTTGCATTTCTTCTAAAGAGGCAAGGTCGTCACCAAAGAAAATATCGTCAAAGCCTAATAACTGCATTTCCTGAGCGGCGGGGAAGGCATCTAAATAACGGTGAGCCTCAACGGTGGGAAGACCTCTTGAACAGGCCATACGCTGATGGGTTTGAGAGGCAAGAAAGCCTGAAACACGAAAACCGTATTTATGTAAAAGGTCATTAATTGCTTTAGCCTGGGCTCTTGTTTTGCCGGTATATTTCATTGGATAATAGTTGTGGCAGAAAAGAGTCTGCTCTTTATTAACACCAAGCTCTGTAAAGTTTCTTAGCATTTCTTCAGTGCCGTCGGCATTCATCATAACACAAATACCGTCGGTATTGTGAGTAACCTCTACAATTTCTTCATCGGTATAACCTGCATCAAGGCGCATAATATCAACACCAAATTTTTTAAGTGTTTTAAAATCCTTTAAATCAATGCCAAAACGGGTGGCGGTGCGCTGTGCAATATCGGCGGCAACAACCATACCGCGTTTGTGAGCCTCTTTGGTCATAATGGGAAAATCCCTTAAAGTTATTTCTACATCTGCTTCGGGAAGCTGAAGAGAAGTAAATATTGCATTTATACCTGCCTTTTGGGCATCATCTAAATGCTTTATAATTGTTTCAATATCAACATCCATACCGCAATATACAGACGTACCTCTAAGTGGGTTCATATTATCACCTCATTAATATTTTATATACATTATAACAACTTGAATCAGATTTTTCAACAAGAATTTTATGCTTTAGCTAGGGTTTATCCCAGGAGGGAATTTTGTCTTTGCCTACCGATTCGGCTTGTTGAACAAAACCCTCAAGTCCTAAAACCTCAAAAAGCTCACAGGCGGTGTTATATTCCTCATTAGTTATTACTCTTGTAAGCGTGTGGGGAAGAGAAGAGCTTATAGGGGTGTATTGCCTCATAAGGCTTACAAGAACCTTTTCGCCCCATCTTTTGGCAATGTATTTTAAAATCTGCGCCGTATCGTTTACAAGTCCGGGTAAAATTAGGTGGCGTATTATTACGCCTTTTTTCATTAAACTGTTTGCGCCTACTACATATTTGCCTACTGAGTTAATCATTTGTTCTATGGCTTCACTGGCATAGTCAAAATAATCCTCAGAGGCAGAATAAAGCTTACTGTAATAGGGGCTGAAATATTTTAAATCTGTT
This sequence comes from Clostridia bacterium, assembly GCA_017410605.1. GTDB lineage: Bacteria > Bacillota > Clostridia > Oscillospirales > Acutalibacteraceae > UMGS1279. Next base: position 53,831 of record JAFQQN010000008.1, on the reverse strand, counting down.
AAATAAATATCCACAAGGCCGTCAAGGGCTTTAATTGAATCTACTGTTTCAAACCCGCCGGTATTATAAACAATAGGGATATTTAAGCCTTGGTTTTTGGCAAGAATAATTGCGTTTTTTATAGAGGGCATATAGTGTGTAGGGGTAACGAGATTAATGTTATGAGCGCCAAGGCTTTGTAGGTTTAACATTTCTTCTGCCAAAGCACCGTCGGTTATTTTTCTTCCCTTAGAACCCCTTCGGCTTATGTCAAAGTTCTGACAGTATATACACCCTAAATTACAGTGTGAGAAAAAAATTGTGCCCGACCCGTTAGTGCCGGAAATCACCGGCTCTTCCATAAAATGAAGTGCCGCGCGGCTAATTTCGGTTTCAGTAGTAGCGTTGCAATAACCGGTTTTTATAGTTCTGTTAACTTCGCATTCTCTTGGGCAAAGTTTACAGTTTTCATATTCTTTATGCAAAAAAACACCCCGCTTTGCATTTATTATACATCAGCGAAGTGTAAAATTAAAGGCTTATTTACAAAATCTGTGTTTCCCTATTGTAGTAATATATGGGCGCGACCATATCCAACCATTTGTGGCGGTGGCGGGATTAAAGTAATATATCGCACCGCCGCTTGGGTCCATTCCGTTTAAAGCATCTCTGGCGGCTTTATAGGCGCTGTCGGCAACAGGTTTGTCAAACTGCCCGTCATAAAGACAGCTAAATGCCCCATTTTGATAAATTACCCCTGAAAGAGAAGTGGGAAAAGAGGGGTGCTCAACGCGGTTCAAAACAACGGCGCCTACAGCCACCTGACCTATATAAGGCTCACCCCTTGCCTCGGCCGAAATTAGCCTGGCTAAAAGGTTATATTCTGCTGTAGAATATCCGCCGCTGTTTGAGGTGTTAGTGGGAAGACCTATTTTTTCTAGGGTTTTTGGTCCTGCAATTCCATCGGCGGTTAGCCCATTATTTTTTTGAAAGGCAATTACAGCGTTTTTGGTTTGCGTTCCGTAAATACCGTCTATTTCACCTTTATAGTAGCCCCAGCTTTTAAGGCGTGTTTGAATATTTCTGACCTCATTTCCTCTCGACCCCATTTTTGAAAGGGCAGAGGCAGAAAGGGTGCCTATAATAATTGTAAAGGTTATAACAAATATTGCAATGTAAATAAAAAGCTTGTTTTTGTTCATAAAAATACTCCTTTGTTGAAAGTTTCCCCAAAAGCTTAAAAAATATTAAAAATATGTTGAAATGGAAAAAAATTGTGTTAAAATAAATTTAAAGGAGGCTTATTTATGTTTAAAAGAATTAGTATTTCTACCATAATTACTTTGGTTTTATCAGGGTTGGGTTATTATATAACACTTCCTGCAATTAATATAAAATCTAAGGATTTTTGGGTCTTTTTGTTTTTTGTAACTGCAGTGTTTTTTATAAGCTTTTTCTTCACAAAGCTTATTAAGAATATTAATATTACTAACGGCAAAATAGAAATAGAGGGTATGAAAAATAAAGGTGCTATGCCTAAAACCAAAAAGGGAAAGGTTATTTTTGGTGTAATTGCTTTGGTTGTAGTTTTAGTGGCAGGTGCAATTTTTGTAACCTCTTCGCCTATATTTAACGCCTCAAAATACCGAAACCTTTTAAAGGTAGAGGAAAGAGAGTTTTCACGCGATATATCTGAAATTAAACTTTCTCAGATTCCTGTGGTAGATAGGGATACAGCCACACGACTTGGCAGCCGAAAAATTGGCGAGGTAGTTGAGCTTGTTTCACAGTTTAATGTTTCTGCATACTATACCCAAATAAACTATAAGGGTATTCCAACAAGGGTTTCGCCCCTGGAGTATGCCGATATTATTAAGTGGCTTGGAAACCGTAGTGACGGTGTTCCGTATTATGTTTCAATAGATATGGCAACCCAACAAACCGACCTTGTAAAGCTTGATAAGGGTATGAAATATCTTCCAAGTGAATATTTTGGCAGAGATTTAATGCGCCACGTAAGGTTCGCTTTCCCTACAAAAATGTTTCAGTCGGTAACCTTCGAAATAGACGATAACGGCCACCCATATTGGATTGTTTCTTATTATAATTATACCATTGGTTTTTTAGGTGGACGCGATATTGAGGGAATTATAATGGTAGATGCTGTGACCGGTGAGATGAAAAATTATAAGGTTGCAGAGGTTCCCAAATGGGTAGATACGGTTTACGATTCGGCAATGCTAACCAAACAGGCAAACTATTGGGGAAGCTATATTAACGGTTTTTGGAACTCTGTTTTTGGGCAGAAGAATGTTGTAAGAACCACCGACGGATATAATTATATTGCCCTTGATGACGATGTGTGGATGTATACCGGAATCACTTCTGTGGTGGACGATGCCTCTAACATTGGCTTTATACTTGTAAATCTTCGAACAAAGGAAACACGCCGCTATACAATAAACGGTGCCGAAGAAAATTCGGCAATGAGCTCTGCCGAGGGTAAGGTTCAAGAAAAGGGGTACAAAGCAACCTTCCCAATACTTGTGAATATTGCAGATACACCTTCCTATTTTATAAGCCTTAAGGATAATGCAGGACTTGTTAAGGCCTATTCCTTTGTTTCGGTTTCTAACTATCAGATAGTCGGTGTTTCTGACACTATTGAGGGTGCCTCAAAGGAATATATCAGGCTGCTTAAAAGTAATGGTGTTAACACCGATAAGGCAGAAAGCAATTTAAGTGATTCTGAAAAAATAACCCTTACGGTTGTAAGCATTTCTTCTGCCGTTGTAGATGGAAATACGGTTTATTATATTAAGGGCGAAGACGGTAAAATATATACCGCAGGAATTTCGGTAAGTCACAGCCTACCATTTGTAAAGGTCGGGGATATTTTAAAAGCCACAGTAGATGCAAATTTAAAGGTCATTGCTATAGAATAACAAAAAAGGTTACTTGCAAAAAAGCAAGTAACCTTTTTTAATGTTCAATACTTAAAAAATAGAAATAATTTTTTGCGGACAGGCATCTACACACTTGCCACAAGCATTACATTTAGTGGGGTTGATTTGCGCCAAGAAGTTTTCCACGGTTATTGCACCGTTTTCACATTTTTTAGCACACAGTCCACAGCCTATACAGGCGGTTTTGCAAACCTTTTTGGCAGTGGCTCCCTTTTGATGGTTGTTGCAAAGAAGCTTTGCGGATTTTAATTTAGGAACAATTTTTATAACTTCTTTAGGGCATACGGTGGCACAAGAACCACAGCCACCGCAAAGGCTACCATCTACTTTGGCTAAACCGTCGGTTACAGAAATTGCATTAAAGCTACAGGCTGAAACACAGTCGCCAAAGCCAATGCAACCGTATTCACAAGCCGAGGGGCCGCCCAAAACGGCCGCCGCTGCCACACAGCTTTTAATACCAACATAATTGAACCTTGTGTCAACATTACTGCTACAACCGTTACAACTAACCATAGCAACCTTTTCTTCAGAAACAACCTCAATACCTAAAATTTTAGAAAGTTTTTCGGCTGTTTCTTTTCCACCTGGGGCACAAAGGTTAGCTTCGGCGGTACCGTTTGCAATGGCCTCTGCATAGGCATCACAACCTGCAAAACCACAGGCACCGCAGTTTGCACCGGGCAAGGCCTCACGAACCAAAGCAGCTTTTTCATTGTTGTCCCCCTTGTCACAAAGGGTAGATACAACAGCAAGTAAAGCTCCGCCTAAAAGGCCAATGGCCCCTAAAATGGCAGCCGCAATTAAAACCTGAGTCATACAGCCACCCCCTTAAACTATACCGGCAAAGCCCAAGAATGAAAGGGCTACAATACCGGCGGCTATTAAAGTAATAGGAAGACCCTGTAAAAACTTTGGGATATTGCTTCGCTCTAATTTTTGGCGAACACCTGAGAAAAGAAACATTGCAAGTAAAAACCCTAAGCCGCCGCCTAAAGCATTGAAAAGGCAGAGTGCAAAAAGCTTAAAGCTCTGGTAACCGCCGGGAACGGTGGCGGCATAGTCAATTATTCTTTGATTGGTAAAGTGCAAAAGGGTAATGCCAAGCACGGCACAGTTGGTGGTTATAAGTGGAAGATAAATACCAAGCGCCTTATAAATGGGTGGCAAAAACCTTTTCAGCAAAATTTCTATAAGCTGAACCAGTGCGGCAATTACAAGAATAAAACAAATTGTTTGTAAATATTCAAGGCCGAAAGGAATTAAAAGAAACACATAAATTGGGTAGGTAACGGCGGTTGCAACAAGCATAACCAGTATAACTGCAACGCTCATTGCAAAGGCAGTGTTAAGCTTTTTAGAAACACCAAGAAAGGGGCATATACCTAAAAATTTTGAAAGCACCATATTATCGGTGATAATTCCTGCAAGAAGAACGGTTATTATCATTTGAGCAAAAGAAGGATTATTCATTTGTTTTGTCCTCCTTCTTTTGTTTTTCTTCCTCTGCCTGCTCTTTAGTGTTTTCGGCAGTAACAGATTTTGTGTTTTCTACTTCTTCGGGCTTACTTTCAGACATAGGACAGCCGCCACAGGCCGAACAGTTTTCGCAACCTGTTCCACTCACCTTGGACTTGCCAAAGTTTTCTGCAAGAGCGTTTGAAAGGGCAACCAAAATGCCGAAAACAAAGAAGCCCCCCGGTGGCAGAAGCATAATAACCATAGGGTCAATAAAGGAAGAAGTAATTGGTAGACCGAAAAGACTTCCGGCACCAATAAGCTCTCTTATCATTCCCATAAGGGTGAGGGTGGCTGTAAAGCCAATGCCCATTCCAAGCCCATCTAAAATAGATGGAATAACAGGATTCTTTGCCGCAAACATTTCTGCACGAGCAAGAATAATGCAGTTTACAACAATAAGGGGAAGAAAAATTCCAAGTGCGCTGTCAATGGCGGGTAAAAAGGCCTTAACAAGCATTTGAACAACGGTAACAAAACCGGCTATTATGGTTATGTATGCCGGTATTCTAACCTTAGAGGGAATAATGTTTCTAAGCAGAGAAACAACAGCACCTGAGCCAACAAGAACAAAGGTGGCGGCAAGGCCCATTCCAACACCGTTAAGTGCAGAGGTTGTAACAGCAAGGGTGGGGCAGGTGCCAAGCACAAGCCTTAAAACAGGGTTTTCTAAAACAAGCCCTTTAGTAAAAAGTTTTAAATATTCTTTTTTCTTACTCAATTTGCGGCACCTCCTTTAGTTACTGCTTTATAAAGCTCTAAAGCAGAATTAACAGCATTGGTAACCGCTTTAGAAGATATTGTAGCGCCTGTGACGGCCTTAATTTCATCACTATTGGGATTTTGTTTTACAACCGAAAGGTTTTTATCCTTTTCTTTAAACTGGGCGGTGAAATCATCCTTGGCTACATTTTGACCAAGACCGGGAGTTTCGCTTGAAGTGTCGGTTATTTCAATACCCGAAATGGTGCCATTAAGGTTAATTCCTACAATAACCTTAACAGTTCCGCCATAGCCGTTAGCCGATGTTTTAAAGGCATATCCAACAGTCTTGCCATCTTTTCTGGCTATATAATAAGTGTGCTCACTGCCGCTATGCTCTACTTTTGCGGGGGCGGTTTCACCTTCAATAACCTTTGAAATAGCTATAGCCTCATTTTTTGATTCAAGTGCAGCTATACGGTCCTTTGTTATTAGGTTGGTAAGGCCTAAAAGAATGGCAACAATAAGTCCAATTGCTGTAAGCACTACGGTTGGAATAAAAATCTGTTTAAATTTATTTTCCATTACTTTTTGCCCTCCAATGAAAAGGGTTTGGGTGAGGTGAGCTTGGTAATTTGGGGAGTAAGTATGTTCATTATTAAAATACCAAAGGAAACACCCTCAGGCAAATTTCCAAAAACACGAATAATAACGGTTATAATTCCGCAACCAACACCAAAAATAATTTGCCCTAAAAAGGTTGGGGGAGAGGTTGCATAGTCGGTTGCCATATAAATCGAACCCAACATTATGCCTCCGGTTAAAATGGTTGCTACGGGATGAACCCCTAAAATTGCCGCAAAAATACCGGCTGACAAAATAAATGAAAGGGGAATAGTGGGGGTTATAACCCTGCGGATAATAAGGTATACACCGCCAACTAAAAGAAGTGCAGCAGATGTTTCGCCCATACAACCGGCGTGGTAGCCCAAAAACAGCTGAATCAAATCTGGTGTGCCGGAAGAAAGCTCGGCCAACGGCGTTGCCGAAGAAACAGTATCAGTAAAGGGTACGGTAAAAGTGGTCATTGCGGTGGGGAAAGAAATCATAAGAACAATTCGGGCAGTCATTGCAGGATTGGCAAAGTTGTGACCCAAACCACCGAACATTTGCTTAATTATAACAATAGCTATCGCACCGCCTAAAACCGCCATCCAAACAGGAAGGTCGGGGGGAAGATTAAGTGCAAGAAGCAGACCTGTAACAACGGCGCTTAAATCTTTTAAAGAGGAGGCTTTCTTTGTGGCTTGGCACCAAAGGTATTCACTGGCAACTGCCGATGCAACGGTGGCCGCAACTAAAACGATTGCCCTAAAGCCGTAAAAGAAAAACGAGCATATGGTAGCAGGAAGCAACGCTAGAATAACATCCAGCATAATTCCACCGGTGGTATCGTTGTGTGATATGTGGGGAGAAGAAAGAACATTTAGTTTTTGCATTTATTTGGCACCTGCCTTTCTAATAACATTTTTCGCCAGTCGCATTGACGCGGTTAGCTGTCTGCCTGCCGGACAGGAAAAACTACAGCTTCCGCACTCAATACAGTGCATTGTATTGAGTATGGAAAGTTCTTCGGCACCGGCACCAAACTCTAAAGCGGTTTCAACCTTTCGTGGGCTAAGCCTAATAGGACAAGCTTTCATACATCTGCCGCAACGAATGCAGTCGGTGGTGGGTTTCGTTAGGGCTTTAATGCCCTTAAAGGCAAGAATTGCATTGTTTTGTTTTGTTATTGGAGCCTCGGTGTTATAAATGGCCTGACCCATCATAGGTCCGCCTAAAATAATTTTTTCAAAGTCTTCAGCACCGGCCGCCTCTAAAACCTTGTTTATAGGGGTGCCCACAGGAACAATGTAATTACCTGGTTTTTCTACTGCATTGCCGTCTACAGTAAGTCTTTTATTAACAAGTGGCATGCCTGTTTTTATATACCGTTTTAAAACTGCCACGCTGGTAATATTCATAACAATACATCCAACATCCGCAGGGAGCTTACCGGCGGGAAGCTTTCTTCCTGTGGCCGAATAAATTAAAACCTTTTCGGCCCCTTGGGGATAGCTTGAGGGTAGCTTCATAAGCCGAACGTGATTTTCAGTATCGTTTTTGTGGGAAGCAATATCGTATAAAAGTTTAATTGCTTTCGGTTTGTTGTCTTCAACGCCAATAATAACATTTTCTACATTAAGGGCATTTTTAATAAGGTAAACACCCTCTAAAATATCTTCAAAGCTTTCAATACACTCTCTATAATCGGCGGTTATATAAGGCTCACACTCGGCACCGTTAATAATTAATGTATCTATTGGCTTATCGTCAGAAAGGGTTAGCTTTACGTGTGTTGGAAAACCGGCGCCGCCCAGTCCTACAAGACCGCAGTTTCTTGCGGCTTTTCTCAGATCCTCGGCATTAGTAACCTCCATTGCTGAAAGCTCAGGGTCTGGAGTCATTTGCCCATCAGAGTTTATTATAACTGCTTGGCATTCATTTCCATTAGAAAGAGTAATGGTTTTAACCTGTGAAACTTCACCCGAAACCGAAGAATGTATAGGTGCACTAACTTTAGCGTCACAGTCGCCAATAAGTGTGCCCACGAAAACCTTGTCCCCCTTTTTAACAAGGGGGTTGCAGGGTGCGCCAATGTGTTGTTGCATAGGTATAATAACTTGGTCTATATTTTCTAAATAAACCGATTCCATTTCGGCGGTGTGTTTGAGGTGAGGAAGCCTTGCACCGCCTTTTATTTTCTTTTTTGGTTTTAAAATCTTTTCGCCTTTTTGCATATGTAACCTCCGTAAAAGAAATATACACCACATATAAATAATTATACAAAAAACGATGTTTTGTGTCAATCATTGTTAAAATATAAACACTCATACCATTTATAAAGAAAATTCAACCTTTAATGTTGAAATTATACTTTAAATATGCTAAAATTTAACTGTAATTTATGCTTTTGAGGGGTTTAAAAATGAGGTTATTTTTAATAAGACACGGTGAAAGTGAGGCTAACCGTCTTCAAATGTATGCAGGGCAGACAAATGTGCCCTTAAGCGATAAAGGCAGAGAAGATGCGCTTAGTATAAAACCAATTTTGGAAGAAATTAAGTTCGATAAAATTTATTCAAGCGACCTTAAAAGGGCGGTAGAAACTTTTGAAATAGCAATGCCCGGCAAGGAATGTGAAAAAACCAAGCTTATAAGGGAAATAGATGTTGGTATTCTTACAGGCTTATATATTGAAGATATGAAAAAAGAATATGGCGAACTTTTTAATAATAGCCGTGCTGTTTATAACTTTAAGCCTTTTAAGGGTGAGTCCTCTGCGGATGTAGCTAAAAGGGGCGCAGAGTTTTTAAAAATGCTTGAAGAAAAACCCTATAATAATGTAGCCGCATTTTGCCATGCAGCTTTTTCTTGCATTATGCTGGGTCATATAACAGGAACCACAGAAAATTTAGATAAAAAAGCTTTAATTTGTAACAACTGCGCCATAAACATCTTCGAGTTTGACGGAGAAAAATGGCGACTTCTTTGTTGGAATTACGGCTGTGATTTATCAAAATAAATAAGTAACCGCCACTCTACTGTTTAGTAGGGTGGCGGTTTAGTGTTATATCAGGTTTTTAAGCTTTGTCAGTATAATATCTGCTGCTTCTAATTTGCTCATTTTAGGTAGTTCTTCATTACCTTGCTGTGTAATAATAGTTAAAACATTGGTGTCTACCCCAAAACCGGCGCCGTCGGTTTTTAAAGAGTTTGCGCATATCATATCACAGTTTTTGCTTTCAAGTTTTTTGGAAGAATTTTCTAAAAGCTTTTCGGTTTCCATAGAAAAGCCGCAGATTATTTGTCCTTGGCGCTTATTTTCGCCTAAATATTTTAAAATGTCTTTAGTGCGGGTCATTGTGAGTGTTAGCTCACTGTCAGACTTCTTTATTTTTTGGTCTGACTTTGAAAGGGGGGTATAATCAGCCACAGCAGCGGCCTTAATAATTATATCCTGTTCGGGGGCAAGTTTTGCAACCTCATTAAACATCTCTTCTGCAGATGTTACTGAAACGGCATTAACAAACCTTGGGGCCTTAACCTCAATATGCCCGTGAACGAGAGTAACCTCGGCGCCCCTTAGCATTGCGGACTTAGCAATAGCTGTTCCCATTTTGCCGCTGGAATGGTTTGTAATAAACCTTACCGGGTCTAAGCTTTCCCTGGTGGCGCCGGCGGTAACTAAAACCTTTTTACCCAAAAGGTCTTTTTCTTTTGCAATTTCTTTTAAAATATAATCAAACAGAACCTCTTCCTCAGGCATACGGCCGTCACCGGTGTCTCCGTTGGCAAGCATACCCCTGTCAGGCTCCACAATTTCATAACCAAAGCGTTTTAACTTCTCAATATTATCCTGAACAATGGGGTTGTGATACATATTATGGTTCATAGCAGGTGCGATTATTTTTTTACAGGGACAAGCCATAACGGTTGTGGTAAGCATATCGTCTGCAATGCCACAGGCAATTTTGCCAATAACATTTGCACTTGCAGGAGCAACCATCACTAAGTCGGCCTGTTTGGCAAGAGCGACATGCTCTACGCTATATTTAAAATTACGGTCAAAAGTGTCAATTAAACACTTGTTGCCGGTTAGTGATTCAAAGGTTATGGGGTTAATAAAGTTAGCGGCGTTTTCTGTCATAAGTACCTGAACGTTACAACCGAGTTTTTTTAGCATTCTTGCAAGATTTGGTATTTTATAAGCCGCAATACTACCTGTAACGGCCAGTACAACAGTTTTACCTGTAAGCATAAAAACACCCTTTCAAAGTTAATTTTAATCATTTTATCACAAATTTTAAAAAAAATCTAGATATTAGTTAATTTTTGTGATAGAATGTGTGAGGATAGGTTTATAAGCTTTATTTTATTGTTTCGGCATTTGCGAATATTTCCACCGAAAATTCGACAGTCGGTTATGGTTGGTTTAGCTTGAAACCGCGTAATCCCAATGTATTGAAACCCTTTGGGTAAAATAACATAGGAGTGATTAAAATTGAAAAAAAATAATACCCACCGTCTTACAATGTTGGCAATGTTTACAGCCCTTATACTGTTACTTGCCTTAACCCCCTCTATAGGCTACATACCCCTTCCTTGGGGTAACGCAACAACGGTACATATACCGGTAATTATAGGAGCGTTATTGTTAGGTCCTAAGAGCGGAGCATTTTTAGGCGGTGTTTTTGGCCTTTCAAGCCTTATTACCAATACCATTCGCCCCGGTGTAGCATCTTTTGTTTTTTCACCATTTGTAGATTTAGGCGAGGGCTTTAAGGGTAATTTTTGGTCTTTGGTAATTTGTTTTGTGCCAAGAATTTTGGTGGGGGTTATCCCTCCATTGGTTTTAAAGCTCTGCCAGAAGATAGGTGGGCAGGGTAACTTTAAAGATAAGCTTTATCTTATAATTGCCGGTGTTTTTGGCGCCCTTACCAATACCATATTTGTTATGAGCTTTATTTATATCTTTTTTGGTGAGCAATATGCCTTGGCCACAAATAGGGTAGGGCAGATTGGAATAATGGTTATTCTTACTACTGTTCTGTTTAACGGCGTTCCCGAAGCGGTTATTTCAGGCGCCGTTTCGCCACTGGCAGTTTTAGGATTAGGTAAAATAATAAAGAGGTAATATTATGATACTGGCAATAGATATTGGCAATACAAATATAGTTATAGGCGGGTTTGAAGGTAATAAAATTCTTTTTAGAGAACGGGTTTCAACCAATCAAAGCCATACCGACCTTGAATATGCCGTAACAATTAAAACCGCCGTTGAAATGCACGATTTTAAGCTTTCTTTGGTTGAGGGCGCAGTTATGTCCTCGGTTGTACCATCGGTTACTAATACCGTTAAAAGGGCGGTTCAAAAATCCTGTGGTGTTATCCCCTTAGTAGTTGGCCCGGGTGTTAAAAACGGACTTAGCATTTTAATAGACAACCCCAAACAGCTTGGAAGCGATTTGGTTGTAGATGCTGTTGCCGGTATTGCTCAGTACCCCGTGCCACTGATTATTGTAGATATGGGTACCGCCACCACATATTCGGTTATTGACTCTAAGAAAAATTATATAGGCGGTTTAATAACAACCGGAATGGCAGTTGCTACCGATGCTTTAGTTAGCCGAACCTCACAGCTGCCAAGGTTTTCTTTCGATGTACCTAAAAAGGTTATAGGTACAAACACAGTTGACTGCCTTAAAAGCGGTATTTTATATTCAAATGCCGCCAGTATGGAGGGCATTGTAGACCGAATTGAAAAAGAGTTAGGGCAGGAGTGTACTGTTGTTGCAACCGGTGGCCTAGCCGGAATTATAACTCCTCTTTGTAAAAGAAAAATAATTCTAGATGATGATTTGCTATTAAAAGGTCTTATGCTTATATATTATAAAAATTGCTAGGGAGGCGTTTTTTTGAAAATAGTTCCTTTTGATAAATTGGGAAACCATTTTTTAATGCTGACCTATTTTGAAGGACTTAGAATTCGCACTAATAAAAAAATAAATAATGTAGACGACAGAAAATATAACACCTTTATTTATGTTTATTCAGGATATGCGATTTTAGAGGACGAGCAGAAAAGAAGAATTATAATAAAGCCGGGCAACCTTGTTTATATTCCAATGGGGTCCACCTATATTTCAAAAGAGTGTGATGAGGCTTATAGCTTCTTCTTTTTAGATTTTAATATGGTTGAAAAGGAAAGCGGTAGCGAGATAGCTTTTACTGAAGAAATTACTATGTTAAGCGAAAATACTCCAAAGGTACTCACCGATTATATTGAGCAGTTTGCTAAATTCCGTCCTAAAAAAACAAGAGGAACCATTCTCAGAGCACAACATATTTTCTTTTCAATGCTTTATTATATTGCCGATATGATGTCTGAATCTATAGTTAAAAAAGGCTCTTCAGTTAAAATAAGAAAGGCAATGGAGTATATTCATTATCATTATAACGAAAACACCTCTTTAGAACAAATAGCTAAGCTTTGCCAAATGAGTCAGTCACGGTTTAGAGAGTCTTTTAAAGCCCAAACTGGGCAAACCTTTGTGGAATATCGCAATATAAAAAGGTTAGAGGTGGCCAAGGTTCTTTTGGGGCAGGATAAAGGGGTGTCTATTCATAAAGTTGCCTCGCGGGTTGGCTTTGAAGACCCAAAATACTTTGCTAAGTTGTTTAAAAAATATTTAGGAATTACCCCAAAGGAGTATATTAAAAAAATAAAGTATTAAAAAGTGCCGAGAGAAAAACTCCTCTCGGCACTATAATTATGCAAATTTTCCCTTGGTTAAAAAGTGCACTTTTTCGTCGTTTTGTCTGTTGAAAGAAGGCTTTGGTTAATATATCATAAATATGTAAGTATTTTCAACAACATAAAGAAAGGGATGTTATATATGAAAAAATTAATATCTGTTTTACTTTCCTGTTTAATTTTGATTACAAGTATTGGCGTTTGCTTTACTACTTCGGCACTTGCTAATGCAAATAAAGGCGAGGATTTGACAGCCCTGATGTCAGATACAACTAAGTGGTTAGTAGCGGGTTCGGGCTCTACAACCCTGTTTTCAGACGTATCGGGTTACAAAGCACCCGATGCTCAAAAGGGAGCAATTTCAATAAATACCGATGCCCAATACGATTACGACGGTGATAAAAGTTCAATAAAGCTTGGCACAAGCCTTACAGGCACCTCCTGGAGTGGCCATTGCTTTGGTATTAATCTTGAAAATATAAAGGAAAACACAGAATATATTCTTTCTTTCAAATATATGACACCAACACCCAGACATGCGAGCGGTTATTCCTATGCTTTTCAGTATGCGGGTATCTTTGCGCATACTGTAGAGGGAGCCGTTATAAATAGCGCAGGTAATTCAAAAAATAATGGTTATCTTTATTCAATAGCGTATAATACATGCACTGCAAGTATAGACGGCACTGCAACAAATCGTGCAACAAGCAAAGCCAGAACAATTGGCGGCGTCGAGGCCAACACTTGGTATAATGTTAATCTTCCTTTTAATAGCGGTGAATTAAATGAGGCACTTCAGTTCGTTGTTAGCGTGGCACAAAATTCGGCTGTTTTCTTAGATGACTTTGTACTTTTAGAGGTTTCAATGCCCGAAAAGAAAACACCTGACTGCGAAGTTCCTACACTTACCGGCAAAAATCCCTATAATCATCTTTACACCGAAACGGCAGAAACTGACTATTATCAAAATGTAACCGCCGATGACTTTACCGCATACTGCGCTACACTTGAAACAGAGGGCTTCAATCAATATACAACCAATGAGATAGGTACGAACAAGTTTGCGGTATATACCAAGTCTAACACTACAGTTAATGTGGCTTATGATGCTCCTGCTTCAAAAATTATGGTAAGCTATCAATATACCGATGTTTTACCTGCCCTTAAAGACGAAAACCGCACAGCTGGTACCATCGAGCCCTTTATGGCACAAATTAACAACCTTAACACCAGCGGTGTTGACGGTATGTCTTATGCATACAGATTAGATGACGGACGTTTTATCCTTATTGACGGCGGTACATCTCACACAAACGCCGCCCAGGCCGACTCTATTTATAACTTCCTTAAAGAAAACTCTGAGACCGAGGATATTAAAATAGCTGCTTGGGTCTTAACCCATGCTCACTCTGACCATATTGGCGGCTTTAGTGCCTTTGTTGAAAAATATCACGATGAGGTTGAAATTGAACAGCTTATTTATAACTTCCCCGATCAAGAGCTTCTTGCCAGTAATACACATGGTGAGGCGGTTGACGGTGTTTCAAGAGACCCCGACCGTTTGACAACCTTCTATCGTAATGTTGCTGCATATCTTCCTGAAACTGAAATTTCAACCCCACATACAGGTTATAAATATCATATAGGCAACGCCGTTATAGAGATTCTTTACACCTTCTCGGATTTCGAGAACTCTGTTGCCGATATATATGACTTTAATGTTACTTCTACCGCTTTTAGAGTTTATTTTGAAGGTTATGAAGATAAGGCTACCACATTCTTCGGCGATGCCTTGGCTAACGCTCTTAAGGTTATTGTTAACCGCTACCCCGTTGATGAAACTACAGGCGTAAGCCCTATTCAGAGCTACTTTATGCAAATTGCTCACCACGGTTATAATACAGATTCTACAAACGCTCAGTTTACCACACCCCTTTACAGGCTAGTTGACCCCACCGTTGCTCTTTGGCCGGTAGCCCCTGCAAGATTTAGAACAGTTGTAAACCAGGCGGCAGGTACTTATGTTATGGGTGCCGATAACGTTAAAGAAATTGTTATTGCAGACTATGGCACAAGAATATTCACTACAGATTATGTTGCTTTAGAAAGCGAAAACAAATTTTCATTACCTAACCCCACCAACGCTCACGAGCTTAATTTAGAAGCTATATCTACTCAGGTTGGTTTCTCAATAAGAAAGCAGTCAGAAAAATCTCAGGCTGTAAGATTTAAGTTTAAGGTTCCCTTTGAGCTTATAGGCGCAAAGTGTAGTGATGGTTATTATCTTGCAGAATACGGCGTAATGCTTACAAAGCAGGATAACCTTACCGCTGATACTACAATGCTTGACTATTATGACGGCACAGCGAAGAGCCTTAAGGTTGATGGTGTAGGAACAAAATATAAGGGTATCGTGTATAACGGCGAGAAACTTTATGTTGATACAAAGACTCCTTATGAAGCCTACAATAATGCCGATGAGGTTGGATATTTTGTTAACAGCACCGTTGCAATGACCAATGTTGGGTATAACGGTTCTACCACTGACTATACACAGTATGATACCGTTTATTCTTTCCACACCTATTTTGCATTTAAAAACGCCGATGGCGATATATATGTTCATTACGGCGAAACGGCCCAGGCAAGTGTTTTTGATGTTATGCAGGCTATTTTGAGTACAGATGAATCCGATTTTTCCGGCGACGCTCTTATTGCTCTTCAAAGCGATAAACAGTACGTTAAGGATTTTCTTGACGGAAAAATCGAAGGACATAATACCGATTCTGCAGCGGCCGATATTAGGTCTCAGTGGAAGACGGATAGTAACAGAACAGCCCTTTATAATCCCGGCACTCCTCAAGAAGATGTGGAAATCGATCTTGGAGATTTGTTGGATGGCAAATAAAATAATGCTTGGTGCCGTGGCGTTAAAAGTAGAATAATGTATAGGAGGAAAGTTCATGAAAAAATATAGTCCACCCGATTTAAAAATTAAAAAACCTTCTAGTGCAAAGATTATGTTAGACGTTGTTATTCAAAGCGATGTAGAAATCGATATGGGTCTTTTAGAGCCTGAAGAATAAAAAAATATAATTCAGCCCTTTACGGTTAATTCCGTAAAGGGCTGAATTTTTCTCCCCTTTTTGTCATATAGATTAGTGGGAGTGTGAAATTATATGGAAGAGCAACTTATAATAGAAGAGCCACAGCTTGAAGAACATTCAAATGAGGAGTCACAGACTAAGACCTTTGACCCGCATTTAGTTATAATTTTAATGCACTGTGCCCTTTGCGGTATAATAATTATTGCAGTTTTAATAATTAAGCTTTTTTTTGCAGATTATTTTGCGGAAATTAAAAATTGGTATAACAATAATGTTGACGTCGAAACAAAAATTGAAGATGTAGCCGCAGAGGTTGGTGTAGGCGGCCCCTTAGAACATATTGATATGCCTTTCAATCAGGAGTTTGTTAACCCTATAATTGGTCAAATAACCTCACCATTTGGTTACAGGATTGACCCTTTTACCGGCAAACCCTCTAACCATAATGGGTTAGATATTGGCGCCGCTAAAGGTGAGAATATTGTGGCCGCCGCTTCGGGGGTTGTTAGGAAATGTGAGATAGGGCATAAAGATTACGGTAATTATATTATTATAGACCATAACGGTTTTTCCACGCTTTACGGTCATTGTGATAGTCTTGTAGCTAAGGTAGGAGAGTATGTTTCGGCGGGAGAGCATATTGCTGAATGCGGAAGCACTGGCCGTTCTACAGGCAATCATTTGCATTTTGAAATAAGAATAAACGACACAAGAATAGACCCAAAGCCTTTTTTAAATTATGTAAACAATGGTTGAACAAAAGCTGTTTGGAATAACCTTTGGGGTCTCTGTTGGTTTTATGAGCCTTATAACTTTTATGCTTTATGTAGATAAAACAGGGCTTATGCTTCCTACTGCTATAGCTACTTTTTTGCACGAATGGGGGCATATTTTAATACTTTTAGCTTTTAGGTGCAAAATTGAAAAAATTTCTTTCAGGCTTGGAAGTGTGGCTGTGCAGGGGTGCTATAGCTTATCAACCCTCAAAGAAGCATTAATGCTTTTGGCTGGGCCGGTGGCAAATTTGTTGTTTTTTGGTGTGTGTTATTTTGCATTGGCGACAACAAATAATCTTATTTGGTTAAATTACGGTTTGGTTAGCCTTGTAATAGCAATAATAAATTTGCTTCCAATACAGGGGCTTGACGGCGGTAATTTACTGTTAATTTTTATCAGTCAATTTTTAGACCTTAAAAATACCGACCTTGTTTTGAAAGGGGTAAGCTTTTTAGCTTGTGCTGTGATAATACTGTTTGGGTTGTATATTTTTATTTTTCAAAGAAAAAACCCCTCTGTTATAATTTTTGGTATTTATCTTTTAATATATACTTTTAAGACTTAAAAAGGTTGAAAAATACTTCAAAATGCTGTAAAATGTACTAAGATTTATTTTGGAGGAATTTTGGTGGATAATCAAAGACTGGAAGAGCTGTTTTTAACCGTTCAAAAACCGGGAAGATACTCCGGCGGTGAAATGGGCAGCGTTATTAAGGATAAAGAAAAGATAGACGTTAGGTTTGCTTTTTGTTTCCCCGATACATATGAAATTGGTATGTCTCATTTGGGAATGAAAATTCTTTATTCACTCTTTAATAGCCGTGAGGATATTTGGTGTGAGCGTGTTTTTGCCCCCGGAACCGATTTTGAAGAGGTTATGCGCAAAAATAATATTCCTCTTTTTGCCCTTGAAAGCCGCGACCCTATTAGCGATTTCGATTTTGTAGGCTTTACAATGCAATATGAGCTTTCTTATACCAATGTTTTAAATATGTTAGACCTTGCCGGTATACCCCTTTTATCGAAAGAGAGAAAAGAACTTGCGCCTCTGGTAGTTGCAGGTGGTCCTTGCGTTTGCAACCCTGAGCCTATTGCCGATTTTGTAGATATTTTCTTTTTAGGTGAGGGTGAAGAGGTTGATTTAGAGGTTATTGACCTGTATAAAAGTTTTAAGGCTTCAGGCGGTACCGACAAAAAGGAATTTCTAAAACAAGCGGCCAAAATAAAGGGTGTTTATGTTCCGTCTTTATATAAGGTTGAGTATAATGACGATGGAACAATAAATAAATATACTCCCCAAGAGGGCGCACCAAAGATAGTAGAAAAAAGAATAATTAAAAATTTAGACTCGGTGCATTACCCCGAAAATTTTCCTGTGCCCTATACAGAGATAGTTCACGACCGCGCCGTTATGGAAATTTTCAGAGGATGTATAAGGGGCTGCCGTTTTTGCCAGGCCGGTTTTATTTACCGCCCTGTAAGAGAAAAGTCGTCCGAAACAATTAATAAAAGCGCGTATGACCTTTGTATGAATACAGGTTATGACGAGCTTTCACTTTCCTCTCTCAGCACAAGTGATTATAGAGAAATAGAGCCGCTTTTAAACACTATGATAGATTGGACAGAAAAGGAAAATATAAGTCTTTCTTTACCCTCTCTTCGTATTGATAATTTTTCTCCTGAGCTTTTAGAAAAAATGAAGATGATAAGGAAAAGCGGCCTTACCTTTGCGCCGGAGGCGGGTACTCAGCGTCTTAGAGATGTTATAAATAAAAATATAACAGAGGAGGATATTTTGTCTTCTTGCGAAACCGCCTTTAAGGGAGGTTATACCTCGGTTAAGCTTTATTTTATGGTGGGTCTGCCTACCGAGACTGATGAAGATATTGAGGGTATAGCAAAGCTGGGCCAAAAAATAGTAGACCTTTATTACAGCAGTCCATATAAACAAAAGGGCAGGGGTGTAACTGTTTCTATAAGTGTTTCCAACTTCGTTCCAAAGCCTTTCACTCCGTTTGAGTTTTGCCCTCAAATAACGGCAGAAGAGCTTCACAGAAAGCATCAGGTTTTGGTTAGTGCAATTACTACTAAAAAAATATCTCTTTCTTGGCACGACAGTGAAACAAGCGCCCTTGAGGGGGTTCTTGCAAGGGGAGACCGCCGTGTAGGACAGGCTATTC
The DNA here is from genome assembly GCA_017410605.1 of Clostridia bacterium. Classification (GTDB taxonomy): domain Bacteria; phylum Bacillota; class Clostridia; order Oscillospirales; family Acutalibacteraceae; genus UMGS1279. The sequence goes on along the minus strand of JAFQQN010000008.1, from coordinate 35,245 downwards.
TAAACGCTTTTCAAGACGGTGCTAAAATGGACAGCTGGGGTGAATGCTTTAGCTATGAGCGTTGGATGAAGGCCTTCCAAAAGGCTGGTCTTGACCCCAGGTTTTATGCCAATAGAGAAAGAAAACCTGACGAGATTAACCCTTGGGACCATTTAGATTACGGCGTTAATAAGAAATTTTTAATAGACGAATATAATAAGGCCTGTAATGAGGCTACAACGCCAAACTGCAGAGAAAAATGTGCAGGTTGCGGCGCGGCGAAATATGGGGAGGGTGTTTGCTTTGAAAAATGTAAGACTGTTTTATAAAAAAAGCGGAGCCCTTCGCTTTGTTTCTCATTTAGATATGAACCGCTTTATGACCAGAATAATTCGCCTTTCTAAGGTACCTGTATGGTATACCGAAGGGTTTAATAAGCACCCCTACATTACCTTTGCGCTGCCTCTTTCTTTGGGGTTTGACAGCGAGTATGAGGTTATGGACTTCAGACTTGAAAATGATGAATTTCCCCTTGAAAAGGCAAGAGAAATGATTAAAGCGGTTTGCCCACCTGGTATGGAAATAATTGACCTTAAAGAGCCTGTTTCAAAGGCGGGTAAAATTGCCTTTGCCGATTTTAAGTGCTTCTTTGCTGTAGATAGCGGTGCTACTGCACACAGCCTCGAAGATTTTTTGAAAAACAAAGAAATTATTGTTTTGAAAAAGACCAAAAAAGGAGGCATAAACCAAATAGATATTGCACCTAAAATAAAGGATTTTAAGGTTAGTCAAGAGGGGGAACAGGTGGTATTACATCTTCGCCTTCCTGCCGGGGGACAGGATAATATTAACCCTAAAATATTAATTAATGCTTATTTTGAAAAAATCTCTTCTAAAAATCCTTTCTGCCATATAACAAGAAAAATGTTATATTTAGAAGACGGAAAAATATTTATGTAAAAATAAAAAATGCGGCGCCTACTGGCACCGCATTTTTTAAACTAGCTGTTAGCAGCAGCAATCGTTGGAACGGTCATTACAGCCGCAGCCGCAACCGCCGTTATTGTTTCCGTTTCCGCAGCAAACAAGCACAAGGATAAGAATAATTACCCAGGAGCAGTTGCCACCACCAAAGAAGTTGTTACACATATGCGCTAACCTCCTTTCGTAGGGGCTGTTTTCTTTTCCCTACAATACATACTATGTTATGTGTCGGAAATGGGTTACAAAATAGAAAAATTTTTTTGAAAACACTATTGACTTTTACTGACTTTCGTGTATAATTAAATCAAAGGTCAAAGAAAGTCAAAGGCAAGTTTCGAAAATTGGAGAAATGACTTATGAAAATGAGCGATATAATAACATCAAGAATTTTGCAAATGCTTGAGCAGTCAGAATATAATACTGCTGAAATTCAAAGAAACGAACTCGCATCTTTGCTGGGCTGTGTACCAAGTCAGATAAATTATGTTCTGTCATCACGCTTTACCCCTGAACATGGCTTTTTAATTGAAAGCCGAAGAGGGGGCGGGGGTTATATTAAAATAACAAGAGTGAGGTTAGATAAATCATCTGCAATTATGCATATAATTAATTCTATAGGTGAAAGGTTAGATTCTTCGTCGGCCAGAATACTTATAGAAAACAGTTTTGAAAGCGGTCTTATTTCAAATGAAGCGGCCGCATTAATGCAGTCGGCGGTTTCTAATACGGTTTTAAGGCAAATTCCACCGGAATATCGCGATTATTATAGGGCCGCCGCTATAAAGCAAATGCTTTTAACACTTATTTAAACAGGGGGAATAGGCTATGATGTGTGATAAATGTGGAAAAAACCCGGCAACCACTCATATAAAAACGGTTGTTAACGGGCAGTTAAGGCAAACAAATTTGTGCTCATACTGTGCCGCTAAAGAGGGCTATAATAATTTTGGTAAGCTTAGCCTTGCAAATATGTTGGCATCAATGTTTGGAGAAAGCATTGAGGAGGGCAAAACCACCAAAGAACGTTGCAGTTGTTGTGAAAGCTCCTTTGCGGATATTGTTGAAAGCGGAAGGGTTGGCTGTAGCGAATGCTACACAGTTTTCAGAAAAGAGCTTATGCCTTCGTTAAACCGTCTTCACGGAAAAGTAAAGCATATAGGCCAGGCGCCAAATTGTGTTGAAAATATTCAAAAAAACAATGCAGACAAAGTGAAAAGCCTTAAAGCTCAGCTTGAAAAGGCGGTTGCAACTGAAGAATACGAAAAGGCAGCAAAGCTTAGAGATGAAATTCGTGCCTTAGAGGGAAAGGGTGAATAATAATGAGCGTATGGTATAAACAGTTAACTGCCGATAAGCCGGTGGTTGTAAGCTCCAGAATACGTTTGGCAAGAAATGTTAAGGGCGTACCCTTTCCAAAAAGAATGAGTGACAGCCAAAAAACAGAGTTTTTAGATAGTGTTAAAAAGCTTCTAGACGGCGTTTCTTTAGAGGGTGTGGGAAAATTAAAATATTTTAATCTGTCAGATATTCCGGCCGAGGAACAGGCCGCTATGGTTGAACGGCATGTTATTAGTCCGGCTTTTGCACAAAAGTTGGGACCCAGGGGGCTTGTCATAAGCCAGGACGAAACGCTGAGTATTATGCTGTTAGAAGAAGACCATATAAGAATACAGGCTCTTTTTGGCGGCGCACAGCTAGACGCGGCGTTTTCGGTGGCTATTAAGGCAGAGCAGCTTCTTTCTAAGGGTCTTACCTTAGCTTTTGATGAGCAGTTAGGATATCTTACAGAATGTCCCACAAATTTAGGAACCGGACTTAGGGCTTCGGTTATGCTTCATCTTCCTGTTATGGAAAGTGCAGGTCAAATTAGTGTACTTGCCGATTCTGTTTCAAAAATCGGTCTTACTGTCAGGGGTATGTATGGTGAGGGAAGCGGTTCTAAGGGCGGTCTTTATCAGATTTCAAACCAGGTTACCCTTGGAATAAGTGAAGCGGCCGCTATAGAAAATTTAAAAGCAATTACTAACCAGATAACTGATAGAGAAATGTCTCTTAGAAGCCAAATGGACAGTATTGCCGTAGAGGACAGCGTTTATCGTGCTTTAGGTATTTTAAAGTTTTCTCGAAGCCTTTCAAGTGAAGAAATGATGAAACTTATTTCCCGTGTTAAACTTGGTGTAAGTATGGGCATACTGAAAGAGATAGACCCCGCTGTTCCTATGACGGTGCTTATTGAAACACAGGCCGCAACGCTTCAAAAGAATTATGGAATAATGACACCTAAGGACAGAGATGTTTTAAGAGCAAAAATTATAAGGGAGTTATTTTAAAGGAGATTAATATGAAGTACAGCTTTAACGGTTTTACCGGAAAGGGTAATGAGGCCCTTAATAATGCAATAATTTCAGCCGAGCGGCTAGGTCACACCTATGTTGGAAGTGAACATCTTTTGCTTGGCATATTAATGCTAAGCGGCGGTGTAGCCCATTCAATTTTAAGTGATAACGGGGTAACACAGCTAAGTGTTGAAGATTTACTTGCTCAGACTGTTGGAAGAGGAATTCCTACCGAGCTTTCGCCGGAAAGCCTTACTCCAAGGGCAAAAAGGGTTATTGAAAACGCAGTTCAAAGCTCTAAGCAAATGGGCGGTCAGCTGGTTGGCACCGAGCATATTTTACTTGGTATTTTAGGAGAAGGCGATAATTATGCCATTCGCTTTTTAAAAGAGCTTGGTGTAGATATTTCTTTGCTCACCTCACGCCTTTTAGAGGCAATTGGCTTTGGGCAAGAGTTAATTAACGATAAGCCTCAAAACAGAGCACAAAAAGGTAATGTAAAAAACGGTGAAAAGAGAAGCGGAAAAACACCTAATTTAGATAAATACGGTCACGATATGACCGCCGACGCTAAAAATAATAAACTTGATCCGGTTATAGGCCGCGAGGACGAGATAGAACGTGTTATTCAAATCCTCTGCCGTAGAAGTAAAAACAATCCATGCCTTATAGGTGAACCGGGTGTGGGAAAAACTGCCGTAGTAGAGGGACTTGCCCAGTGCATAGCAAAGGGCGAAGCACCCGATATTCTAAAAAATAAAAGGCTTATATCTTTAGACCTAACAGGTATGGTGGCCGGAACAAAGTACAGAGGCGATTTTGAAGAGCGCATAAAGGCCATTATTGACGAGGTTTGCGATAGTGACGATGTTATTCTGTTTATTGATGAGGTGCATACCATTATGGGTGCCGGTTCGGCAGTGGGTTCTACCGACGCGGCAAATATTTTAAAGCCTTCTCTGGCTAGGGGAGATATGCAGGTAATAGGTGCCACCACCCTTGCAGAGTACCGCAAAAACATTGAAAAGGACGCAGCTTTAGAGCGCCGCTTTCAGCCTGTTACAGTAGGCGAACCTACCGAAGAGGATAGCATTGAAATTTTAAAGGGACTTCGTCAGCGTTACGAGGCCCACCATAAAATTAAATTTACAGACGGAGCTTTAGAGGCGGCTGTAAGGCTTTCGGCAAGGTATATTGCCGACCGCTATCTTCCCGATAAGGCTATAGACCTTATTGATGAGGCAGGTTCAAGGCTTCGCCTTACAACCTGTAACCGCCCTGACGATATTAAAGAGCTTGAGGAAAATATTAAAAAGGTTTCGGCTGAGAAGGAAGAATATATCCTTTCCCAAAACTTTGAAAAGGCCGCCGAGCTGAGAGATAAGGAAAAAGAGCTTAACACAAGCCTTGAAGAGCAAAAGGCAAAGTGGCAAGAGAAAAACACCACCTTTACCGGAACGGTTACCGAAAACGAGATTGCCGAAATTGTTTCTAAATGGACGGGTATACCCGCGGGTCAGTTGACCGAAGAGGAAAGTTACCGCCTTTTAAAAATGGAAGAAATTCTTCATAATAGAATTATAGGTCAGAACGAGGCTGTGACTGCCGTTGCCAAGGCGATTCGCCGCGGTAGGGTAGGCCTTAAAGACCCCAAAAGACCAATAGGCTCATTTATTTTCTTAGGCCCTACCGGTGTGGGTAAAACAGAGCTTTGTAAGGCCTTGGCAGAGGCCCTTTTCGGTAGCGAAAACGAGGTTATAAGGCTGGATATGTCGGAATATATGGAGAAGCATACCGTGTCTAGAATTATTGGCTCACCTCCCGGATATGTTGGCTTTGAAGAGGGCGGACAGCTTACCGAAAAGGTTAGAAGAAAGCCCTATTCGGTAATACTTTTTGACGAAATTGAAAAGGCTCACCCCGATGTGTTTAATATTCTTCTTCAAATTTTAGAGGACGGAATTTTAACCGATAGCCAGGGCAGAAGGGTTGACTTTAAAAACACCGTGGTTATTATGACCTCTAATATTGGTGCTAGGCTTATAACCGATAAAAAGGTTTCCTTTGGCTTTGCGGCTACCGAGAACGATTTAGAAAACGATGTGAAGGCTAAGGTTTTAGAAGAGCTTAAAGCCCACTTCAGACCGGAGTTTTTAAACCGCGTTGACGATACCATAGTCTTTAGTAAGCTTGGTGAAGATGATATAGAAAAAATCGCCGAAAAAATGCTAGATAATTTAAAGCTACGGCTCTCAAAATTAGGCGTTGAAATCACATTTGATGCCTCTGGTGTCAAGGCCGTTGCCCAGGCAGGGTTTGATAAGGTTTACGGCGCAAGACCTCTGCGCCGTGCAATACAAAGTAAAATTGAAGATGCTTTAAGTGAAAAGCTTCTTGACGGCGGAATTAAAAAAGGCGATAAGGTTGTTTGCCTTTTCGAAAATGACCAATATAAATTTAATGTAGTTGAATAAAGGAAAAATAACAAAACCGGCTTTCAATAACGAAAGTCGGTTTTATTATTGACCATACTTTTGTGCAAAGTGCAACAAAACAATTGGTAAAATTTTACATTTTTAAAGTTGACTTATACAATTTAATTATGATATGATAAAAACAGAAAAAAGAAAGAGAGGTAGTTTTATGCTAAATCTAAGTAAAAAGAAAAAACGTTATATTTTTAAATCCATTGTTTCATTTTTGCTGATTTTCAGTATTATTTTTACCTCTGCTCCAACTGGCGCATTTGTAAAGGCGGCGGGTACTGAGAGTGAGGGGAATACTGTTGAGGCGGTGCAAACAACAGAGACCGAGCCGTATATTATAGGTGAGGATGTTAGCCGCCGCAGTGAAAATGAAAAACACTTTATAATGAGCGACGGCACAAGGGTTGCGGCTCTTTACGATACAACCGTTCATTATAAAGACGAGCAAGGCGAGTTTAAGGAAGTGGACAACTCCTTTGAAAGCCTTAATATTAATGAATACCAAACAAAAAGCGGAAAGCATAAGGTTAAACTTGCAAAAAAGGCATCGGCCAAAAAGCTTGTTACATTAGATGTAGAGGGACATACCGTTTCCTGGGGTTTTGAGGGCGCTAATAAGGTTAAAGCCCAGGTTAAACAAACCGAGGAAAGCGAAGAAAAGTTTTCTGCTAAAAATGTAAACGGTATAATGTATTATGAGGAAGCCTTTGATAATGTAGATTTAGAATATATTGTAAATTCTGATACTATTAAGGAAAGTATTATACTTAAAACTAAGGCCGCCCAAAATGAATTTGAAATAAATTATAATATCGGTAAGCTTGAACCTGTGCAAAAAGACAGTAAAACTATTGAGCTTTTGTCTGACGGGGAGGTAATTTATACTATTTCTGCCCCTGTTATGTTTGACTCTGCCGATAATTATAGCTCAGATATAACACTTGAAATTGTGTCCCAAAAAACGGTGTGCTATTAGTTTTGTGTAGGGCTGATTCAGACTGGCTTAATGGTGAGGATATTGTTTACCCCGTAACGGTTGATCCCACATTAACCACCGACCAAGATATAAGTGCGACCAGTTCGGCATTTGTTTCATCTGAGAATCCAAATACGTGTTATTTAGCTACTACAACTGATAATATGGGTAGCCTTTATGTGGGTAATATTTCAGGATTTGGGCGAACCGAAAGCTATATTAAATTTACGTCTTTACCAGAATTAGGCATTGCAGATACGGTTGTAGAAGCCAAACTGTATTTAGGTTTAAAAAAATGTGAGTTAGGTCTTATTTGCAATGTAAAAAGACTTATACATAATTGGGATCCATATACTGTTACGTGGAATAATGGCCCGTATGGTGACGGAGTAATATCCGATTATCTTAATCTTACAGAACAAACCGACACTTCTGTATTTCAAGAGGTTGAAATAACAAAAATGGTAAGCGGTTGGTATTCTGGAGATTATGAAAATTACGGCTTGTCTTTATCAACCAATAAAACTACGGCTTGTAAAGCATGGTTCTATTCGGTTCATTATTCAGGATATACCAGTAATAGACCCATTATGACTGTTACCTACCGAAACACCTTGGGATATGAAGATTATTGGAGCTATACCACACACGATCTTGGTGAACACGGTACCGCTTTAATAAATAATTATAATGGTAACCTTGTTTATGAGCACAATGATGCCTCAAATTATTCGGGCATAAACGGTTTTACTATTTCTCATGTTTATAACTCAGCTGCAACCACCCAAGGAACGGGCAACTACGGAACGGGTTGGAAGCTTAATTTAGTACAAAAATTGGTGCCCGTTACATTACAGAATAATACTTCAGTAAAGTATAAGTATACAGATGCAGATGGAACGGAGCATTATTTTGTACAGCGAACTGACGGCAGTATAGTAGATGAAGATGGTCTGGGTTATACGTACAATGCTATTAGTGTAGACGGTCTTGTGCATAAAATAACCGACAAAAATGATAATACATTAATGTTTGAGAGCTCGGGATTTCTTAGAAGAATAACCGATTCAAATGGAAATATTATTTATTTAAATTATTCAGCTATAAGTGGTGAAAACCGTCTTGCTTCTGTCACAACATCATCTGGCGGTGATATAAAGCTTAACTACGATTCAGAAAGTCGTATGCTTACAAGTGTTGTAGATAATGTCAATCGTACTATATCATATCAATACACAGACGGTAATTTAACAAGAATTATTTATCCTGACGGGAGAACCTTATACTTTGATTATTGTGTGGGAATTACCGATGTTTCGAGTAGTACAAGTTGGTTGCATGGTATTACTACACCTGACGGAAAGCAGTTGCGTTTTGGTAATTACACTAAAACCGGGAAAATATATACAACAAGAATTATAGGCTCAGATGGCAGCGGTGGCGCAGAGGAATACTATCGTTATGCATATAACGAAACGATTGTATGCGACCGCGAAAACTCGTCGGACCCGCTTTGTAAAAGCTTAACATATCAATTTGATACAGTTGGCAGAGCCACTTGTATTTACGATCATGAACAAAATGTTTACAGTCAAACCTATACTGAACCCGAAGGCGAAAATGATATTTTTAAGAGTAATAAAACGTCTCTTTCGCCAAACGGTGCAGCTTATGTAAATAATCTGCTTACAGATGGAACTTTTTCCGGAGGTATCTCAAATTGGGATACTTATAAAAATGATGATTCATGTCAAATTTCAACAGATACCAGTAACAAACTATTAACATCAAACACAGTAAAAATTACTAGTTATAATAAATCGGTTGCTGTGATAGGTAGCTCTCCTGCTATAACCGAAGAGAGGACCTACACATTATCAGGGTATTTTAAAACCGAAAATGTTGTTTCAGATAATTGCGGCGCCGGAATAGAAATTGTTACTTCCCAAAGATGGCTTTATTCGGAATTTATTACCGGAACAACCGATTCCAATATAGATAACGGTTTTAAGCATATAAGCGTAACATTTACACTAGGTGAAGGAGAAAGCCTTAATAGAATAGCTGCGGGATTGTATCACGCTTCGGGAACTGTTTGGATAGACAGTATGCAGCTCGAAGTGGGAAGCGCAGCAAATCCTATTAATCTCATTGATAATTCAAGCTTTGAGCGTAATTCCGGTGTTGGTACGGTTCCCAACAACTATATTGTGCATTTTGAATCGGTAAGCGGTGACCATACTGCAGAAGCTTATGGAGATGCACTTGGTAGAGACGGAAACTATTCTTACCGCTTTATAGGTGAACCCGAAAAAGGAAAATATATACAACAAACAGTATCAGCATATGGTAATGCAGGGGATGCCATTCTTTTCGGTGGTTGGACTAAAGCTAATTCGGTTGCCGGGCATAACGGACGCTCTTACCTCAAAATGGTAATACGTTTTATGTATACAGACGGCACCAACGAATGGGTTAATTTGCATTACAATATGCATTCAAATGGTTGGCAATGCGGTATGAAGGCCGCGGTAGCCAAAAAGTCATTCAACAGCGTAGAATGGTATATAGGCTACTACAATAACTGTAATGTGGCGTATTTTGATTCGGTATTTCTTTATAGAGATACCTCTCAAAGCTATACCTATGACAGTGAGGGGAATGTGGTATCTACTTCGGATTATGCCAATCAAAATTCTGCTTTTGAATATGACGGAAATAATAATTTAAAAAAGCTTATTAATCCAGATGGTACAAATTATGAGTACACATATGACGGCAAGAAAAATTTAACTCAGGCTGTGTCAAGCGAAGGTATAAAATATAATATAACCTATGATCCAGCCGGTAATCCTCTTGAAGCAACCGTTTCCTCCACACAAGACACAACTTATCCTACCATAACTACCTCCACAAGCTATCAGAATCGTGGAAATTATCCCGAAAAGGTAACAGACTCAAGAGGCAAAGAAACTCAGTATACCTACAATACCGGTGCCGGGTACCTTACTAAAATTCGTGATGCAGCGGGAAACGAAACTTCCTACGATGTTAATGAGCTAAACAACCGTTTAAAGAGTGTAACTGTAGACGGAACCGGTGCTAGTGTAAATTATCTGTATAATACAGACGGGTCGGTAAGCAAAATAACCTCCCCTTCGAATACAGCTTATAATTTTACATATGATTCCTTTGGAAGAAGAAAACAAAGCCTGGTGGGGAATAGGTTATTAAGCAATATTGTTTATAAGGATAATAAAACCGCACTCATATCTAGTATACAGTACGGTAACAACCAAAATAAGACATATGAATATGACAATAATAACCAACTAATAGCCGAAAGAATAAACGGCGCAAAAATAAGTGGCTACACCTATGACAAACGCGGCAGATTGTTTAAATTTGATGACCTGCTAAGTAATGCTTCAACAAAATTCACCTATGACCTTATTGGAAGAACAACAGCCGTAAACAGCAGTGACGGGCAACGAATGAGCTATATTTACGACAGTAATAACAGGGTATCTCACAGTATATGGTCGTTAGGTAATGGGGCGCTCGATACATGGTATGTTTACGGTGACGGCACTTCGGGAAAAAGAAAAAACGCTATCTATAGTGTAAATCTTGATGCCAGACCGCAGCTTTTATATACATACGACCCGCTTTGTAGACTGTCCTCAAGAACGATTAATACTATGTCAGCCTACGTAACAGAATATGAATACTTAAGTGGGAATGGAGAAAACAGCACCACAAGCTTAGTCAGCAAAGTTATAAACGGGGCTGATACGTTTGAGTATACATACGATTCCTTAGGAAATATTACCGAGATAAAAAAGAACGGCACAGTTCTTGAAAGCTATACCTACGATAGCTTAAATCAACTTAAAAGCGTAACAAGAAACGGTGTTACAACTGAGTACACCTATTCTGGAGGTAATGTAACCCAAGTTAAAACTGGCGGCACCACTGTAAAAAGCTATACCTATGGTGACAGTGAGTGGCACGACCTTTTAACAGTCTATAACGGTCAGCAAATAACCTACGACAGCATAGGTAATCCTTTGACATACCGTGATGGTTATTCCTTTAATTGGTCTTCCGGTAGACAGCTGACCGGTGTATCAAACGGAAGTAACAGTTATTCCTACCAGTATGATGCAATCGGACAGCGTATTTCAAAAACGGTAAACGGCACTCAAACCCAATATTATTGGTTGGACGGGCTATTAAGGGCTGAACGAACAGGCAACAGTTATATCAGGTATTTATATGATGAAAACGGTAGCCCATACGGATTTTTATATGGTGGTATTGCCAGTGGCACGCCTTATTATTACATTAAAAATTTACAGGGCGATGTTACAGGCATACTTGACAGTATGGGTAACGAGGTGGTACAATATACCTATGATGAGTGGGGAAAATGCTTATCTGTAACAGGCTCAGAGGCAAGTTATATCGGCCAACGTAACCTCTTTAGATATCGTGGCTACTACTATGATACCGAGACGGGATTCTACCTAACAGGTACAAGATACTACGATCCCGAAATTGGTAGGTTTATTAACGCTGACGGTTATGTTTCAACGGGTCAAGGTGTCCTTGGGAATAATATGTTCGTATATTGTGGGAATAATCCAATAGTACGACTTGACTTAACAGGGACACGATATTGTGCTGCAACAAGTATATCCAAGGAGCAATCTTATGAACGCCGATATGCTTGTTATTGGCAGAAACAAGTTACGCTTGAAAAGTATAACCCAAAACCAATTGGTAGTTACTCTAAAGGTAATGTTTATTTGGTGGAGAACGAGGATGATGTGTGTTCCAATTTTCCCGGAGATATTGTTGTGCTTGATCAAAGAGGTCCGGACAAAAATGATGGCGTTGAAATCCGATACTCGTTTCTCGTCTCAGATAAAAATCACCAACGAGAAATTCTTACATTACTTTACGAGTTTGAAGAAGACAACCCTACTGGGTGGATTAGAACAGTGGATAGCATGATGATAGAATGGGATGCACATAATGATTCGTATTCTATACTTTCATTTACTCCCTTTACTGAGACTCGAAATCGTGCTGCGCATGTATTTTTTAATAATTGTGAGGAGGGGTGGTCGTATTGGGATCATACCGTGGGAAGAGTTCTAACGGGAAAATAATTTTTTCTGCTGTGCTGACAGGCGTTTTTGTTCTGCTTATATGTATGTCCTTATTTTTAGAAGGTAAAGCATACTACATTTATGTAACAAACACACCATTTGGAACATTGCTGTACCTTGCGTCGTCCTTTCGCTATTTTGAAGAAATAAATATGTCAATTATTTTTGATATATCCTATCTAGTAATTCTGCTTGGGATGATTTGCTGTGTAACCATATCTATTAGAAAACATAAAGCAATTAGGATTGTATATGCGGTTTGTACTTGCGACATTGTATTTTGCCTGTTGTTGTCTAATATCTTTGGGGTTGTTGGAGATGTAGTCATTATCGCTATTGCAATATTCAGTACGTATGCAGCAGGGAATTGAGGTGCACTATGAGATTGACAAAATATTATTCTCTAATTTCTGCAATAGTGATGTTGCTCGTGATTTGTTCTTGCACCAAAGGAGGAAGTGATTTGAACATTGAGATATCCCCGCCGGATAAAAGTTTAGTTGATTTGGCATCTAAAATATATGATGAAACAGAATTATTGGAACTTACGCAGTTCAATGGTTCGTTGAACGAGTTAAATATTAAATATCCCATTGAATGTTTAAGGGAAGATAACGGAGTGTATCGAGTATCATATCTTGGCGAAGGGAGTATTGCAATATTCTTGTTTGATGGTTCGGGTACCAGAATTTTAGGAAGTACTTACAGCACGCAGTTATTAAAATCTGATTTTGATGGACTGGTAAAAGGTCAGTCGTTAGATGAGGTAAGAGCGATTGATCCTAATGGTGAATATTTATTTCTTTATACTGGCAGAAATGATACACCAAAAGTATCTTCTCATTATACCAAAGATGGATATTTATTCACCATTGAATATGATGTTTCAAATGTAATCATAAGCATAAATGAAGAGTTGATTTAAGGAATACCAGCAAGCATCGCCTTTTGGGGACAAACGGCAGTTTGTTGGGATAATCCCAAGCCCTTAAAGGTTTCAGGAATGTTCCTGACAAGTGCCAATGGTCACCCATTGGCGATGCTTGCTGGTACATAACAGTTCTATTCCCTTTTTGTAAAATTTTCCAACCTAACGGTTACAAAATTGCCTTTTAGTTATTAAGCAGTTTATATAAGTATATAATCAAAAACGGATATGTTCAGCCTGTTTGAACATATCCGTTACATTTTATTTTTTAGTTTTATTCTTTTTTGGCAGACGGCCGTAAAGGGCGGTGTTTTCATAAACAATTCCGGCCAACCAATCGTTAATACACCCACCCTCTATTCGCCACTTCCAGTTTTCCCCAAGGGTAGAGGGGGTATTTATTCTTGCCTCGCTACCGAGACCTAAAAGGTCGGCCATCATTAAAATAGCCGTATCTGCTACCGACATTAAAGCGGTGCGCATCATTGCCCAGTTTATGCCCTCTTTTGGGTCAACGTGCATATAGCGGTTGGCAAGTTCAAGGCTTTCGGGGGTGGCGCTTTCAGCCCAACCCAAAACAGTATTATTATCGTGTGTGCCGGTGTATACAACGCTGTTTTTTGTGTGATTATGGGGCATATAGTTGCTGTTAGCGCCGTCATCAAAGGCAAACTGCAAAACTTTCATACCGGGGAAGCCGCTTTTTTTAAGCATTTTTTCAACCTGTGGGGTAAGAAAACCAAGGTCCTCGGCTATAATTGGAACATCTTTACCGAACCAGTTTTTAACCTCTTCAAAAAACTTAAAATCCGGTCCTTTTATCCAATGGCCGTTTTTGGCTGTTTTGTCACCATAGGGAATGGCATAAAAGGCTTCAAAGCCCCTAAAATGGTCTATTCTGACAGTGTCATAAAGCTTTAAAACATAACCAAGGCGGTTTTTCCACCAGGTGTAGCCGTCTTTTTTCATAAACTCCCAATCATAAAGGGGGTTGCCCCAAAGCTGTCCGTCTTTTGAAAAGACATCGGGTGGAACACCGGCCACAAGGGTTGGGCAAAGCTTTTCGTCTAATAAAAATGCTTCGGGGGAAGCCCACACATCTGCACTGTCAAGGGCAACATAAATGGGAATATCACCAATAATTTTAATGCCCTTTTGGTTGGCATACGCTTTAAGACAACTCCACTGGGTAAAAAATTCAAACTGCACAAAACAGTAAAATTCAATTTTCTTTTTATATTGTTCTTGTGCCTTTTTTATTGCGGCTTTGTCCTTAAGCCGTAAATTTTCGTCCCACTCTAACCAACTTTTTCCATCAAAAGAATCTTTAAGAGCCATAAAAAGGGCATAGTTATTAAGCCAAAACCCGTTTTCGCTGCAAAAGGTGTTATATTCTTCATTCGGCTCAAACCTTGAAAATGCAAGTTCTAAAATCTTGCTTCTGTTTTTATAAAGCTTGCCGTAATCTATTTGGGTATGGTCACTGCCAAAATCAAAGCTTTCTGCCTCGCCCTTTAACAGTAGCCCCTTTTTTTCTAAAAAGGTTAAATCTATAAAATAGGGGTTACCTGCATAGGCAGAAAACGATTGGTAGGGAGAATCACCATAGTTTGTGGGGTTGAGAGGCAAAATTTGCCAATAGCTTTGCCCGGCTTTTTCTAAAAAATCTATAAATTCATAAGCGCTTTTGCCAAGTGTACCAATACCATATTTGCCCGAAAGGGAAAAAATAGGCATTAAAATTCCGCTTGAACGCATAAAATCACTCTTTCTAAAAGATAAATACAATATTATTTATAACATTTTAATGCTGAAAATTCAATATAATTTTTGGAAAAAGCTTTTTTAATGCCACTTCCTTAAATTTCTTGTTTAAAATAACAAGGGTGTATTTACTTTTTATTTAAAAACAGTTATAATGATTGTAATTTATTTGTGGGGGACTTAATATGACTATAAAACCGTCTGAAAGGTTGAACCATTTCGAAACAGGGATTTTTTCTTCCCTTAATGCCCTAAAAGACGAAATGGTTAAACAGGGCAAAAAGGTTTTCAATCTGTTTATAGGAACACCCGATTTTACACCGCCTCAGAATGTGATTGACGCTCTTGTCGAAGCGGCTAAGGTGCCCGAAAATTGGAAGTATTCTTTAAAAGAAAGCGACGAGCTTTTAGGCGCTGTCTGCGACTATTATAAAGATAGGTTTAATACCATTATAACACCCGATATTATAACTGCCACCAACGGCTCACAAGAGGGTATGGGTCACCTTGGAATGTGCCTTTGCAATAAAGGTGATGTTGTTTTACTGCCCGACCCGGGTTATCCTGTGTTCGAAGCCGGCGCTTATTTTGGGGAGGCAGAAATTCATTATTATCCTTTAATAAAAGAATATAACTTTTTACCCCGAATTGATTTGTTAGACGAAGAGCTTTTAAAGAAAACAAAATACATAGTTTTGTCTTACCCCTCAAACCCTGTGGGTGCGGCGGCAGACCGAAAAGTTTATGAAGAAATTATAGCTCTTGCTAAAAAATATGGCTTTTTAATTATTAACGATAATGCCTATTCCGATATTATTTTTGATGGAAGAGAGGGCTTTTCTTTTCTTTCTATAGACGGAGCATTAGAGGTGGGGGCAGAGTTTTTCTCACTTTCAAAATCATTTAATGTTACCGGGGCAAGAATTTCGTTTCTCATTGGCAACAAACAGATAATAGATGCGATGAAGCTTCTTCGTTCTCAATACGATTTTGGTATGTTTATGCCGGTTCAAAAGGCGGCTATAGCCGCACTTAAAGGACCAAGGGAGGCTGTAAAACTGCAGTGTGAAGAATATCAAAAACGAAGAGATACACTTTGTGGGGGACTGAGAAAGCTTGGCTGGGAGATACCTGACAGCGACGGAACAATGTTTGTTTGGGCGCCATTACCAAAAGGGTATACCTCTTCGAAAGAGTTTTGCGAGGCGCTTATGTTAAAGGCGGGTGTTGTTGCCACCCCCGGAAGTGCTTTTGGACCTCACGGTGAGGGCTATGTTCGTTTTGCTTTGGTTTTACCCAGTAATGAGCTTGAAGAGGTTGTTGAGGTTATTAGAAAAAGCGGAATTATAGAGAATTAAACAAACAGGGCAGACCAATGTCTGCCCTGTAGGGTCAGCCTTAAGCAAAATGTTTATTTTATAATTCTTAGGCTGACCCCGAAACTTATATTAAGTAACGAAGGTCTAAAGAAAAATAATTTATAAACCTTTGCACTACAAACGCAAGCAATTTTTTAAGCTGACACTAGTATTATGGTTTATATTTTTTAAAATATTATTGGAATTTTTTTACAAGGAGAATTAAATTGAAAAGATTTTTAACACTAATTGTATGTTTGGTTTTTGTTTTTCAAACGGCCTTTTTGGCCTCTGCGGCTGATTATTTTGCGGCGGGAATTGATGTTTCAAAATGGCAAACCAATATAAACTGGGAAAAGGTTAAGGCCGACGGAAACGATTTTGTAATTATTCGTGTAGGGTATTCTGAAGTCAAAGACCCACGCTTTGAAGAGCATTATGCAGGGGCTGTTGCAGCAGGACTTCATGTAGGTGTTTATATGTATAGCTATGCTGTAACAATAGAGGAGGCTAAGAGAGATGCCAGAGATGTTTTAAACTGGCTGTCGGGCAAGAGTATAGATTACCCCATTTATTATGATATAGAGGACGAGGCTTACCAGGGAGCTAACAAGCTTACAACAAGGCAAAGAACCGATATTGCCTTAGCCTTTGTAAACGGCATTAAGGAGGCTGGATATTATCCGGGCGTGTATTCTAACTTAAATTGGTTTAAAAATTACTTGTATCTTGACGAAATACAGGCGGCCTGCGATACATGGATAGCTCACTATAAATATGTAAATGGTACGTGGGTAGACGGTGAATGGGTTTTACCGGATTATGCATCATTGGGTTATGGAATGTACCAATATACCCAAGAAGGTGTTGTAAGTGGTGTTTCGGGAGCTGTGGATAAGGATGTTTCCTATAAAAACTACCCCAAGATAATAAGAGAATTGGGCTTAAACGGGTTTGCCCCGGCAGAGGTAGAGGTTGATACAAGAGAAGAAACCCTTTATTTGCTTGATGGCAAATGGTATTATGTTAAGGATAAAAAAATTGATTTAACCGCAAACACTGCTGTTTTTTACGAGGGTGGTTGGCATTATGTAAAAAATGGTCAGTGGGACGGTTCTGCCCAAGGTCTTGTTAGAAAAACAGGCGATGAAGAAAAATGGATTTATTTTACAAATGGCAAGGGTGTTGAGGTGAACCCTTTAGACTATGTGCAGTCGGTAGAGATTGAAGCCTTGCCTCAAACCAAATATTATATTGATATGCCATTGAGTGTATCGGGCGGCAAAATCAAGGTTACATATGGCCCAATGTTGGGCACAACGGAGTATTCGGAAATTTTGAATATGACAGAGAATATGATAACCGGCTTTGACAGTGAGACCTCTGGTGAAAAAGAGTTATCGGTAAACTACGGTTCAAAAACGACCGCTTTTAAAATAGGCGTTATAGAAAGAGTGGTTGGCGATGTTAACGGTGACGAGATTTGCGATATGAAGGATGTAGTAATAATTTCGAAAAGGGCCGCCGGTTGGGACATTGAATGTTATGAAAAGGCACTTGATGTTAACGGTGACGGATATGTTCGTTTAAGCGATTCAGTATATGTTGCAAGAAATTTGGTTAACTAGTATTAATAATAGGTAAAAGTAAAATCCGCAGTTGGCAAACACCAACTGCGGATTGTTTGTTATTAAATTTTTCTATATTTAAGGTTAGACCAAAGACAAATAATAATTTGACTGGGAATGCCTAAAATAAATATGAGCCAAATGTTAATTTTAAAAATTAAAAATGTTAAAAAGATTGAGGCCAGACCGGTCCAAATTAGAAGAGATATAATAAGGTAATTGCGTCTGGCATTGAACCATATAGAGTTTAATATAAGCCATACTATCATAGAAACAGGTACGGCATATACAAAACATAAAAAATGGGCGAGTGTGTTTTTTAGTGTAAGGTCAAGAATGATAAAAACAAGGGTTGCAACCAGCCAAACCAAAATTATAGACATACCGGTTATAAACCCATGATTTCTAACCCTGCCGCTACGGTTGAGCTGAGAAATTTTTCGCCTGTCATGACCCGGTTGAACCAGGTAATCAAGAGTTACATCAAAAATATCTGCCAATTGCTTTAGAACCGTAACATCGGGAAGAGATTCGCCCCTTTCCCACTTTGAGATTGCCTTATCTGAGTAATTGAGTTTTTCTGCTAATTCTATTTGTGTAAGGCCCTTCGCTGTTCTAAGGTCTGTTATATTTGTTGAAATTATCTGCTTTATATCTTCCATAAAATCACCACCATTTATTGAAAAATATTTTAGCATATTATTTTTGAAAAATCAATAGTAGTTTTGTAAACGGGCTGTAAATAAGGATTTCTACTATATGTTCTACCAGGGGTAGAGTCAAAAAACATTACTTCTACGTAGCTGTAACTGGTTGTATATTGAAAAATAAATAGAGTAGGTTGATTAAAAAGATAAAACATATTAAAATTACTTCGTAATATGTGCTTAATATAAAAGCACGAAAAAATTTTTGGAGAAACGTTTATGAAAAATTATGTTATTTTTACTGATTCGGCCTGTGATATTCCTGTAGAAACACTTAAAAAGTGGAATGTAAGTTTTGTCTCTCTTTCTTTTGTGTTTGATGGTGACGAAAAGTGCTATTCCAACTATGATTTACCTTCTAAAGAATTTTATAATCGAATGAGAAAAGGTGCTGTTGCAAAAACTTCGGCAATTAATGTTGACACCTTTAAGGAAAGCTTCGAGCCTGAGCTTGAAAAGGGCAACGATGTTTTATATCTTGGTTTTTCTTCAGGTCTTAGCGGAACCTTCAATGCTGCCCGTATTGCCGCCGAAGAGCTTTTGGAAAAATACCCCGACCGAAAGATTATAGCAGTCGATACTCTTTCGGCCTCTGCCGGTTTTGGTATGCTTTTATTTTTGACTGTTGAAGAAAAAAATAAAGGCGCTTCAATTGAAGAGGCTGCTCAATTTGCCGAAGAAACAAGAGAAAATCTTTGCCACTGGTTTACCGTTGACGATTTAGAATATCTTAAAAGGGGCGGAAGAATAAGCCCTACAGTAGCCTTTGTTGGCGGTGTTTTAGGAATAAAGCCCGTTCTGCATATGGATAATGAGGGTCATCTTATTAACAAGTTTAAGGTAAGAGGTAGAAAAAATGCGATTAAAGCTCTAGCTGATAAGTTGGGTGAATTAGGTCTTGATGTTCAAAAAGGGCCTATATTTATTTCACACGGTGACTGCCCTGAGGATGTAGAATACTTAAAACAACTTATTATGGAAAAGTATGGCGCAGATGTTGGAATAGTAGCAGATGTTGGCCCCGTTATAGGTGCACATTCCGGTCCGGGAACACTTGCTCTGTTCTTCCTAGGAAAGGAAAGGTAATACTTGACAAGAACAAAGCTTATTGACAGAAGACTTCCAAATTACACCTTTGGCGAGGAAATTTTTAATATGGTTTCTCACATTGTTGGTGGCGGTTTTGGGGTTATTGCCCTTGTGGTATCGGTTTTGGTTTCGGCTCTTAAGGGTGATGCTTTCGGTATTGTTGGCAGTGCAATATATGGTTTTTCCCTTATTTCACTTTATACAATGTCAAGCATATATCACGGGCTAATGCCGGGAACCGCAAAAAAGGTAATGCAAATTTTAGACCACTGTACAATATATTTTCTTATTGCAGGTACCTATACCCCAATTTTATTAACGGCAATTAGAAGACACTCACCAATTTGGGCCTGGAGCATTTTCGGTGCAGTTTGGGGTCTTGCGGCATTGGGAATTGTGCTTAATGCTATTGACCTTAAAAAATATGCAACCTTTTCAATGATTTCTTATATTGGAATGGGTTGGTGCATTGTTTTAGCAGGAAAGGTTACCCTAGAGGCAATTCCCTTTGGCGGACTAATGTTTATTCTGACCGGCGGAATAGCCTATACGGTAGGCGCAGTTTTATACGGTCTTGGTATAAAGCTTAGTTGGATGCACAGTATTTTTCATTTATTTGTTTTAATTGGAAGTATTTTGCAGTTTTTCGGAATAATTTTTTATGTTATCTGAGGAGAATAGTTTATGGAGCCTAAGAATTATACAGTTGCTAAAATTGAGGGTGAATATGCTACGCTTAAAGAAGAAAACGGGAACGAACTTTTTATTGCTTTGGCGCTTCTTCCTGAGGGCACCGATATTAACAGCCGTCTTCATTTTGAAAATTTTGAGTATAGTTTAATTTAGCCCCTTTTATAAAGACCTGAAGCCAATCAGAAAGTGGTTGGCTTTTTGCATATTCAACAGTTTTTAAGGGCTTTAAACATAAAAATTAAACCTATATTTAGAATTGAATGCCAAAATGCGTTTCTAGTTGACAAAAAAATATAACTGTGATAAAATAATAAAAATAAGTTTTGGGCAACCAAACTCCCGGTTGTTGTGTCGATATGTATCTTCGCAATGCCGGGTTTTTTATAAAAATTTACACCTTGGAGGAAGTAAAATGGCAACCTTTATTAATGAACCTTCACATACCTTTAACGAATATCTGCTTATTCCCGGTTATTCTTCAAGTGAGTGTGTTCCGGCTAATGTTAGCCTTAAAACACCTCTTGTTAAGTTTAAAAAGGGTGAGCAGCCTGCTATTACAATGAATATTCCTTTGGTTTCTGCTATAATGCAGTCGGTTTCCGGCGACCGTTTGGCTGTTGCCCTTGCCACCGAAGGCGGTGTTTCGTTTATTTACGGCTCACAGTCAATTGAAGATGAGGCCGCAATGGTTAAACGCGCTAAAAATTATAAAGCTGGTTTTGTTAAGAGTGATTCTAACCTTTCTCCAGAAGCCACAATGTTAGATGTTGTTGCCCTTAAAGAGAAAACAGGCCATTCTACGGTTGCTATAACCGAAGATGGTACAGCAGAGGGTAAACTGGTTGGCATTGTCACCGGTCGCGATTACCGTGTTAGCCGTATGGACCCGGCAACCAAGGTTAAAGAGTTTATGACTCCTCTTTCAAAGCTTGTTGTAGCTAAAGAGGGAACAACCCTTAAGGAAGCTAACGATATTATATGGGACAACAAACTTAATTCGCTTCCAATTGTTAATGACGAGGGTAAGCTTTGTTATTTTGTTTTCCGCAAGGACTATGATACTCATAAGCAAAATCCTAACGAACTGTTAGATGCTTCTAAGCGTTATGTTGTAGGCGCAGGTATTAATACAAGAGATTATGCCGAGCGTGTTCCTGCCCTTGTTGAGGCCGGTGCCGATGTTCTTTGTATTGACTCTTCTGAGGGATTTTCTGAGTGGCAGAAGCTTACTATAGAGTGGGTTCGTGAGCACTATGGCGAAAGCGTTAAGGTTGGTGCAGGCAATGTTGTAGATGCTGAAGGCTTCCGTTTTCTTGCAGATTGCGGCGCAGACTTTATTAAGGTTGGTATTGGCGGCGGCTCTATTTGTATCACTCGCGAAACCAAGGGTATCGGCCGTGGACAAGCTACCGCACTTATTGAGGTTTGCAAGGCAAGAGATGAATATTATAAAGAAACAGGAGTGTATGTTCCTGTTTGCTCTGACGGCGGTATAGTTTATGACCATCATATGACCCTTGCTTTGGCAATGGGCGCCGATTTTATTATGCTTGGCCGTTATTTTGCTCGTTTTGATGAAAGCCCCACAAATAAAGTCAGCATTGGCGGTACTTATTATAAAGAGTATTGGGGAGAGGGCTCTAACCGTGCAAGAAACTGGCAACGCTATGACCTTGGCGGTGATAAGAAGCTTTCCTTTGAAGAGGGCGTAGACTCTTATGTTCCTTATGCCGGTAAGCTTAAAGATAACGTAGTGGTTTCGCTTAGCAAGGTTAAGTCAACTATGTGTAACTGCGGCGCACTTACCATTCCAGAGCTTCAGCAAAAGGCAAAGCTTACGCTTGTTTCTGCTACAAGTATTGTTGAGGGTGGCGCACACGACGTTATTCAAAAAGAAAAAAGCACAGCAGTTAAATAATCAAATCACTTAACGATTGGTATTATTTTAATACAAAATGTAAAAATCCACAGCTTAACGGCTGTGGATTTTTGTTATAATAAATGGTGTCCTGTGATAAGAAGTAAAAGCTCTTTTTTAGAAGAACAACCGCACTTTTCACACATTTGTTTTACCCTATATTTTACAGTGTTAAGTGAAATATAGCAATCTATAGCAATCTGTTCATATTGAATGTTTTTAAGTAGCATATGAAGAATTTTAATATCTGTAGCATCACACTTAGATAACATTTTTTCAATTAACAGAAGTTGGTTCATTTTTTGGTCGTTATAAAAATTATCATTTTCCTTTGGTGTGTTTTCATCCGGCTCAATAATATTATAATAAACCTCTTCTTGGTTGTTTTTTTGGGGCAACTGTATTTTGTGCTTTACCGAAACACTAATGTATTGAAGGGCAGAATTTTTGTGGAGTGTTTCACAAATGCTGAGAGCGGCTTTTCCAAATTCCTCATAACAGGTTGAAACCGTAAGCAGACAGGGGTAAAAGTTTGCCGAAAGAAGTGAGCCACCATAACTTGCAATAAGCATATTTTCTTTACCAATGCGTTCAAGCTGTTTTATTAGGTGAATGGCGGCATAGTCGTTGACACAAATAACGCAGTCATACTTCGAAACCTGTTTTTCAAAAGAGGCAAAGCACTCATCAACAGAGCCGTTGTTATAAAAAATATCTTCTTCATTTGTTTCAAATATAGAGTTGCTTAAAAAACGTTCTTTTCGGGCTATATTCGGAAGAGAGTTTATATTTACTCCGTATAAGGCGGGTTTATTCTTACCGTTATTTTTAAAATAGCTTAGCAAATAATTCATAGAACCCTTGCTGTCAGAGGTAACGTAACTGTATATTCCGGGCAGAGAACGATAGGGCTGACTGCTTAAGATAACAGGATGAATCTTCTTGGTATTTTTGTTTAGCAATGCCGCTTTAATCCATGAAGGGTTAGAGCCTACTAAAATTAAAAACGAGCCCTTCTGAGCACTGTTTAAATTATCTAAAGAGGTTATGGGGGTAAGACTTCTTTTTTTATAGCTAAAGGCAGAACGAAGACCCTGTAAAATGCTATTGCACCAAGGACTATTTTCATATTCAGGCTCAATAAATAAATAAACCTCCATAACACACCTCCTGACACCTTATAATTTAAACTATTATCATTATACCACGCTTTGTTATTTTTGAAAAGTATAAATTTGAAAAGAAAATAACAGTCGTTTTTTGGCTTTAAAAAAATAAGTGTTTATGATACAATTATATTGTAAAAAATTAATAGTAAGGAGATTGCTATGTCTAACGTTATTTCTTCAATTGAAAAATTAACCATTCCCACTTATCCCGAACCGGCGGCAGAAAGCCTTCCTATGTTTGCCGAAAATCGTGTTCACCAGCGTTCCTCGGGTCGCCCTTATCCTAATAAAATAGTTCTTAAGGTTGACAGAGAGCATAGGGAAGACAAAGAGTATACTGTTGTTCGTTTAGAGAATGAATATCTTTGCCTTTATATTCTTCCCGAAATTGGTGGTCGTGTTTATGCCGCTAAGGATAAAACCACCGGTTATGACTTTTTCTATAAGCAGCATGTTATTAAACCTGCCCTTATTGGCGCCCTTGGTTCTTGGGTTTCGGGCGGTATTGAATTTAACTGGCCTTTCCATCATCGTGCATCAGGTTATCTCCCTTGCGATTTCCATCTTGAAACCTGTGAAGACGGCAGTGCAATCTGTTGGCTTTCAGAGCATGACCCCATTGACAGAATGAAGGGTATGGTGGGTATTGTTTTAAAACCCGGCGAAGCCAAGTTTGAAACACGTATGCGCCTTTATAACCGTACACCGGTTCAAAAATCCTTCCTTTGGTGGGAAAATGCCGCTGTTCCGGTTAATGAAGATTATAGAATTTTCTTCCCCAAAGATGTTACATACGTTAACTTCCATTATCTTAAATCCCGTACCACATATCCTATTGCAGGTAACTGTGTGTTTAACGGTATAGATATGATGAAGGATACTGTTGATATTTCCTGGCATAAAAACACTAAACAGGCTACATCTTATTTTGCTTCTGCCTCTAAGT
This sequence comes from Clostridia bacterium, assembly GCA_017410605.1. Taxonomy (GTDB): domain Bacteria; phylum Bacillota; class Clostridia; order Oscillospirales; family Acutalibacteraceae; genus UMGS1279. Next base: position 11,107 of record JAFQQN010000008.1, on the reverse strand, counting down.
ATGATTTCTTTGGTGGATATGATTACGGTAAGGATTGTGGCGTTGTTCATATTGGCAACCACCATATTTCTCCCGGTAAGAAAATGTTTACTTGGGCTTATTGCCAGCTTGCTAAGTCTTGGGAAAATGCCCTTACCGATACCGACGGACAATATGCAGAGCTTATGGCAGGTTCTTATTCTGACAATCAGCCTAACTTTGCTTGGCTTCAGCCCTATGAAACCAAAGAATTTTCTCAGCATTGGTATCCCATTACCAAAATTGGTTGTCCTGTTTTCGCTAACCTTAATGGTGCCTTTAACCTTGAAAGAGATGGCGAAAAGGCTGTGCTTAAGGTTCAGTCTACCATTGAGTTTAAAAATGCTGAAATTACAGTTTTAGACGGTGAAAAGGTATTGTTTACCGCTAATGCCGACCTTAACCCCTGCGAGCCTGTTCAGTTTGATATTAATTTTGTTCCCGAATTTGTTACAGTTAAGGTTGTAGCAAATGGCAGAACTGTTTTAAATTACACCGAAGAGAAGCCCGATAACTTCAAAATGCCCGATGTTATTGAGGATACCCCCTCTGCAGAAAGCTTAGATAGTGTTCAGCAGCTTTATCTTGCCGGTGTTCACGTTGACCAATACCGCGACCCCGCAATTTATCCCGATGGATATTGGCTTGAAGCATTAAAGAAAGACCCCAAGCACATTCCTACCCTTATTGCAATGGCAAGGTATTCTTACCGTCTTAACCGCTTTGAAGAGGCTAAGGGATATATTGAGAGAGCTATTAAAGAGCTTTGCTTCCTTAACACCCGTACTGAGAGCGGTGAGGCATATTATGTTGCAGGTCTTATAAATCAGGCTATGGGTAACAGTGACGAGGCTTATGATTATTTCTATAAGGCTGCTTGGGTTGGCACCGAGTATGATAAGGCTATGACCAGAATTGCTATGATAGACCTTAAGAGAAAAGACTTTGATGCCGCAATTCACCATACTAAAGAGGCACTTTCTAAAAATGTTGATAACGCTCTTGCAGTTGCAATGCGCGCAATTGCATTTAAAAAGCTTGGCGAAGAGCAAAAGGCAGCAGAACTTTGTCAGCGCTTCTTAAGCGGTGACCCCTTAAGCCATACCGTTCGCTTTGTTACCTTTGGTGACGATATGACCGAATTCTTTGCACCTATGGATAGCAGTGCTTCTCAAACAACTCTCGATATTGTTTGGGACCTTGCTGAAATGGGACTTTATGAAGAGATTGTTCACGTTTTAAACGAGCTTATTCGTGTTAGAAAAGACGAAGCGACCGCAATTGTTTATTATACATTGGCATATTTCGAAAACCTTTTGGGTATGGAAAACAAAAATGTTGCATTTGGCGATGTAGCAGAAATAGGCTTCACATTCCCGGCCAGAGCAGGGGAGATAGATGTTCTTAAATTTGCCGCAACCCCCAAAGCAAACTTCCTTTTAGGTTGTTTACATTATGCTGCCCGTAATATTGATGAGGCAGAGGTTTGCTGGAATAACGCAAAGGATTATGAAGACAAGGCCGCTGTTCTTAGAAACCTTGCAATGCTCACATTTAATTACAGAGCAGACAAGGAAGTTGCACTTCCTATGATGCTTAAGGCAGTTGAACTTGCCCCGGATAGCGAAGAATTGGTTTATGAAACCGTTATTCTTATGGACAAAACTGCATATCCCGCAGACAAGAAGGTAGAGTTTATTAAGGCTCATATGGATATTATCACCCGTGACGATATTCTTACCGAACTTGCAAAAGCCCATAACCAAAACGGCGACCCCGATGCCGCATTAGAGGTTCTCTTAAATCACGATTTTGTTCCCTGTGAGGGCGGTGAACACGCAATTGCTGACCAGTTTATCTTTGCTCACTTCCTTAAGGGACAAAGACTGCTTAGTGAAGGCAATCACAAGGCCGCTATTGAAGAGTTCCGTACCGCTCAGGTATTACCGCAGAATCTTGGAGCAGGTATCTGGAACCACTGTAAGCATATTCCTTGCCGTTACTTCGAGGCCATTTGCCTTGATGCAATGGGCGATAATGAGGGTGCTAAGAAAATTTACACATACATTACCGAAACTGTTATTGAATATTTCAGTAATATGCATCTTAAAGAGCTTCCTTACTATCAGGCTATGTCTTACAGAAGAATGGGCGAAGAGCTTAAGGGCGTTCTGCTTATGACAAAGTACCGCCGCATTTGGAACGAGGCTCTTACTAAGAAGGATACCGGATATTTTGGAACTACACCCTTCTTCCTACCCTTTGTTGACCGTCCTGAACTTGCCCGTACAGCACAGTTCTCTTACCTTGCCGGTCTTTGTGAGGAATATATGGGTAACTTTGACACCGCAGATGAGCTAATTAATAAAGCTTATTCCATTAATACCGAGCTTCAGTTCGCCGGTTTTTACGGTAAAAAAATAAAGTAGTTTGAAGATGTAGCATAAATAAGCAAATCTATATCTTGTTTATCTGACGGCGTTATGCCGCCTTATGATATATATTTCTCCCCTTTTAAGGCACCGGGCGTTTGCTCGGTGCCTTCGTCTATATATTCAATTAATAGTTGAAACAAAAAAGCCCCTATGTTATAATTATTGCAGAAATAGCGTTGATTTTTCCTGTTTTGGAGGTGTTTTTTTGAAGCTAGGTATATGTGACATAAGGCCTTTTGTTCGTAGAGTTGGTGTTGCTGAAGGTCTTGTTCAAAACGAAACGGTTAAATCTTATGACCACCGTTTGCTGATACCATTAGATAATGGTGGTGAGGTTATAATTAATGGGGAAACTTACTTTTTGAATGTGTCCAATGTATATTTAATAACCCCTGATGAGCCATATAAGGTAAGGCTTTTGGAACACCAAAAAATGGTAGTTGTTAATTTTGATTGGACTATGGATTCGGCCAGTCAGCATAACCTTGTTCTGTCTACAACGGTAGAAAAATACAATTCGGAAAAAATTATTCAAAAGCTTGATTTATCAGAGATTTTTGGCGGTGAAAAACATACTGTTTTACATACAGGTCTCGCTAATTTAGAGTTAGCAAAGTCAATGGCAGAGCGGTATTATATTCCCTGTGAAAATAATGAAATAAAAGATATGATGCTTTCGGGTATGTTTATGCAGTTTATTTGTGGTCTCATTTTGCCACCCAGACGAATAAGTGGCAAAGCAGAAGAAATTTATGTTTACATGTGCGAAAATTATAAAAAACCTCTTACCCTTAATAGTCTTGCTGAAAAATTTAATTTTCACCCAACCTATATAAATAGGCTTCTTTCGGGGGAATATGGGGAAAGCTTTCGTCAGCTTCTTATAAAAATACGTCTAAAACAAGCTGTATCCCTTCTTGATAATTCTTCGCTTTCTATTCAGGAAATATCTAACCGTCTTGGTTTTTACGATTATAAACACTTTCAGCAGAGCTTTAAAAAATATTATGGAATAACCCCATCACAGTATAGAAACTAGTGTGTCAGTTTTTACTAAAAAACAGTTTTCTTTTTAGGTTGTAGCCTCTATATAGTATTTGATAAAATAAAAATATCAATACTGTATAGAGGTGTTTTTTATGGATAAGGAACAAATAAGAGCATACGCCAAACAAATTGGTGCCGACCTTTGCGGCTTCGCTTCTATGGACCGTTTTGAGGGTGCACCTAAGCAGATGGACCCAAGGTATATTTTCCCTGATGCTAAAACCTGTATAGTTCTTGCTTTTCGCATACCCAGAGGTTATTTTCGTGGGGTGGAAGAGGGTACATATTTTTGTAACTATACAGCAATGGGCTATGCCGGAATTAATGAGGTATACGGACCCATTGTTTTAAGAGAGCTTTGTTGCTTTTTAGAAGACGAGGGATATGAAGCCGTTCCCGTTCCAAATATAAGCTTCAGAAATAATGCCCCTGAGTTTATGGACCTTAGGAAGGAAGACCCGCCCCTAAAATCTATTCCTGTTGAGGAGGGTAAACCGGCACCCGATATTCTTATTGACATGCGTGCCGCTGCCTATGCCGCCGGTCTTGGTGAGTATGGTTGGAGTAAGGTGTTTTTGACACCTGAATTTGGCCCTATGCAACGCTTTGTTGCGCTGCTTACTGATATGGAAATAGAGCCCGATCCAATTTTTGAGGGTAAAATTTGTGACAGATGTATGAGCTGTGCCAGAGCTTGTAGCGGTCAGGCAATTTCTACTACCGAAAGCGATCATCTTTATATTGCCGGTCATGATGTTGAATTTACAAAGCTTGATGTTCGCGCTTGTCACAACGCTTATCGCGGAGGGGTTGCAGAATATAACCCCTTTGATGTTAGCGGTGAGGGAGTAGGTCCCGAATGGGCAACAGCACAAAAAGGGTTTGGTTTAGAGCTTTATATGCGCCATAACCACGCTTTAGAAGGTGCAAGAGGCTGTATGAGAGAATGTTATATTCACCTTGAAAGAAAGGGTGTTCTTACCCATAAGTTTAAAAACGAGTTTAGAAAACGCGGTGTAAAGCCTTGGAAAATTGACCGTTCTGAGCGCCCGGCAGATAATATTACTGCCGCCACAGACGACGAAGATAAGACACTGTTCTAAATATGAAATATTCAATAGGTTATCAGCTTCCCGATGAGTATTTTTCCACGCTAGAGCTTTGTAATAAGTATGTAGGTAGTGTTTCAGATGTTTATTTCGCTTTTGGCAGTGAACCAAGCGGAAGATTTTCTCTTTGTTCCCAAAACGATGAGAATATAGAGAAAATTGAAACGCTGCAGTTAGAAGAACTTAAAGAAGTTAAGAGGCTTGGAAAAACCCTTACTCTGCTTTACAACGCCAACTGCTATGGAGAGAATGCAACTTCATTACAGCTTCAAAGGCATATCACAAAGCTTACAGGTTTTTTAAAACGAGAACTTGACATTGATAATATCACAACAACTTCGCCTGTTATTGCTAAAATTGTTAAAAAGGAATTTGGCGATAGCATTAAAATAAGAGCTTCGGTTAATATGAGGGTTGGTTCAACCTTTGCTATGGAGCAATTGGCAGAAAATTTTGACGGATATTATCTTCAAAAAGAATATAACCGCAATTTTGAACAAATTAAAATACTTTTAAAATGGTGTAAGGAAAACGGTAAAAATCTTCATATTTTGGCTAACAGCGGTTGTATGCAAAATTGTGCTTTTCAAACCTTTCATGATAATTTGATAGCACATTCTATAGGCCAGGAGGGGTTAGATAATATTAATACAGGTTTTCCTGCCCCTTGCCATCAATATCTTTCGGGTATTGGCCCCCTTAAGGGTATAACCAAATTTATGCAGTCAAACTTCGTCCGTCCCGAAGAGGTTTATCTATACGAAAATCTTTTTAGTGAAATGAAACTAGCCACCAGAATGCATTCAAGACCCCAAATGGTTCTGGCCGCCTATGTAAGAGGTAGTTTCAAAGGTAACCTTTTGGATATAACAGAGCCATCTTATTCTTCCCTATTTAAGGGTTATGTTTTAGATAACACCAAGGTTTCTGAAGAGTGGAAAAATAATGCGTATTACTGCAATAAAAATTGTGAAACCTGTAAGGTTTGTGAAAATGCCGTTAAAAACGCGGTGTTTAAATATTAAAAATTAAAATGAGGATTTAAGTGTGATGTATACAGCTGAAATGTTTTGCCACAATAATAGTCTTTACAATTCTAATGGTGCTTTGGAATATGTTTCTAAAGAAAAGGCATTTAATATGGGATATATTGGAAGTGGAATAGAATTTTCTGCAGATTGCGGCGGAGATGTAATGATTAATTTTAAATTACCTGCAATAGGAAGTTATAGAGAATTTTTTTCGGATAAGGCTAGTATAGTTAGATTCCATACACTTCGCTTTAAATTGTGGGTAGACGGCATACAGCAAGAAGATTTATTAATAAACGATAAATATGTTGCATCACATAATCTAATAATTGCTAGTGGTCTTAAGTTTGGAACACATACTTTCAAAATTATTAGAGCGACCGAGGCAACCGTTGCAAGAAAGTTTTATCTATGCGGTGTTGTATTGGATGGAAATTTGCTTAATGTTTCCCAAAAACAAAGACCGTATATCGAAGTCTATGGCGATTCAATTTCTAGCGGGTATGGAAATATTAGCAGCAGAGAATATACTGCTTTTAATAAAGACGATAGCAATTATGTATTTGTTAAAGACGGTTATTTGGTTGACCCCTCTACTGAGGGTGCAGTTAAAACCCTGAACAACTCTGAATATAATTTTGAGGACGGCACTAAAACCTATGCATATATTGCGGCACAAAATTTAGGGGCAGACATAAGTGTTTTTTCTAAATCGGGCCTTGGAATAACGGTTTATGGTGGAAAAGCAGAAGAAAGCACCGAGACCATGCTCAAGTGGTATCCGAATCTTCCAATAAATAAAAATGCAGATTATGTTATAATTAACCATATTACCAATGACAGTAAATATTATAATATGGCGGCTGGTCTTACAAAAGAAGGGCTTTCAAACGCTTATGTAGAGTTTATTAAGAGGGTACGAGCTGACCACAAAAATGCGAGTATTATTGTAATTTACGGTATGATGGCAGTACGGTCTCCCGAAGAGGATTATTATCTCACCGGTGAAGAGGTGGTTTTAAATGCAGTTGACAGGGTTAAAAAAATTGACGCAGAGGTTTATGCTTTGAAATTGCCAAGAGGTAATCAAGGCGGTATGGGTCATCCCAGTAACGATGAACATATTATAGCCTCAAGGTGTTTAGAACAGTTTCTTTTGGGACATATGGATAAAACCATTTAAAGCATCAATATTTTGAAAAAATAAAAAAGCTTGGCACAGTCATTTGACTGTGCCAAGCTTTTTTTAAGAATTTTTTCTTATTTCTAAGGGTGTTTGTCCGTAATGTTTTTTGAAAATTTTGCGAAAATATTGCGCCGATTGAAAACCTACCTTAACGGCAATTTCCTCTACAGAAAGGTCGGTAGAAATAAGAAGCTCCTCGGCCTTAAGGACCTGTCTTCGGTGCTTTTCCTCAATTGGAGTAGTGCCGATAATTCTTTTGAAGGCTGTATAAAAGCCCGATTCACTCATATTACAAAGCTTTGCCAGAGTTGAAACATTGTAATTGTCGTGGGAGTTCATATATTCCAATGCTTTCTCAATCTTCTTAAATTGTTTCAAATTTGTGGCTTTGAGCATTTTTTGAATTTCATCAAGATATTCATAAAACTTCCACACCGCAAGGCTGGAAAAAATTGTTTCAAAGGGGATTTCATTCATAAGTGAAATGATTTTTGGGGTTGTGGTTACAATTTGCGACGAATATTCAGCATTGTTTATTCCGGGAAAATACCGAAAGCTGAACTTTAAAATAACAATACCTTTTTCACCGCTGAAATAAGCCGTTCCTTCCTCTTCGATTGGTATATAAAGTGTGTCGCCTGAGGAGACAATAATGGTTTTTTTATCATTCACAAAGCGAACGGTTCCGCTTTTTATATACCAAATCTGGTAAAAAGAGTTTGAGGTTATTTCTTGTTTTCCGTGTGATGAATATTTACAACTGTAAAATTCAAAGGCGGTATCATTAAAATTGATTTCTCGCATGTAATCACCCTTTGTTCTTATTTCTAAATTGGCTCGGTGGGTCTTTATACCACTTTTTAAAAATCGCCCTAAAATGCCTTATAGATTTAAAGCCAAGCTTGGCGGCAATTTGTTCTATAGAAAGGTCGGTGGTTCGCAATAAAATTTCTGCTTTGTAGGCAAGTAACCGTTGCTTGAAGTTAATAGGTGTAGAATTGGTTATTTCCTGAAAGGCTACATAAAACCTGGTTTCGCTCATTCCGCAGAGCTTTGCTAAATAAGGCACATCGTAAGTGTCGTTGGAATACATATATTCAACGGCTTTTTCTATTTTAAAATAGTTCTTTTTGTTGTGGGGAATTAAATGCTTTTTAAATTCATAAAGAAAGCGGTAAAATTTCCAAGTGGTGGAACAAGAGGCCACACCGTCAAGAGGAACTTCCTCTATTAAATCGGAAAGAATGGAGGAAGCCTTTATAATTTGAACAGGAAATTCATAGGGTGTTGCGTCGGGAAAATAGCGAAAGCCTAATGAAATTGAGGCATGTATAGGGGAGGCTAAAAAATGGTATCTTATTTTTTTGGTTCCCTTGGGTAAAAAGAAAAACTCTTTTTCTTTTAATTCATAAACCTTTTGGTCAACAGAAATTTTTAAAGAGCCTTGCGTTAGATATAGAATTAAATATCTACCTATTTGTGATACAGAATGAGAATTGTCAGATTTAAATTTTCTGTCACAAAAATCGAAGGTGGAGTTATTAAAAATTGCGTCCTGCACAAAAATTCCATCCTTTTCCAAAAAAATAAAAATGGTAGAATCGTGTACCTTTTTTTATAGGATAACACATAGACAATTTAAAGTCAATAGTGTATTCTTAAATTAGAAGTAGTATACTTATGGTTAATTTTGGGTTAATTTTCATAGTTTCGCTTGGTTTTGCAATTAAAAATCGGTAGGTTTGTTAAAAGAAAGTAAAAACTTTTTTACTATTACGATTTGTAGAATTGTAGCCAAAACTTCACAGGAGGCAAGTTTTATGGAAAGGCTAAGTATTAATGCATCACAATCTGTTCAAGAAAACTTTTTAGGTGTTAGCGCAGTTTATAACGGCTTTGCCGGTATGCCTGACAACGCTGACCGTGTTTACACCGAAGAACAGTGTGAACTTGAAGCAGACCGTATAAAGGCTCTTGGTGTTAAGGTTGTTCGAACATATTATAAATGGTGGGCCTGGAACAGAAATGAGGGCTGGAATTGGGAAAACGATATAATGAAGGCTTTTTACCGTTGGTGCGAAAGAATGAAAAACAGGGGGATAGATATAGCCCTTCACGGCGGTTGGTGTTGCCCCGGAGATATAAACGGTACCAGTTGGGGTGGTGACGGTCCTTTTGCGGACGGAGGTGTTTCTTTTGAAACGGCCTGTGATAATTTTGCAGAATTTGTCAGCGAAAGTATTCATCAGCTAATTGAGGTTCGCGGTTTTACTAATATTAAATATTTAATGCTTTTTACCGAATCTGAACGCTTTTCAGGTAAAGCACCTAAAGAATACACACCGTTTTCTGCGTGGGAAAAGGCATCTCGCTCTATTCACAATCGTCTGCTTAAAGATGGCCGCCGGCAGTTGGTTAAATTGGTTGGACCTAACGAGGTCGCCAGGGGTTGGAATGAGCCTAAGGCATTGGCCTATGCAGCCGAAAATGCAGATGATTATTTAGATTATTATGGCTGTCATATATATGCCCGTTGGGAGGCAGAGGATATTGGTGCCATTCATTCCGGAAAAAGGTCGGTTTTCTTTCGTGACCCCGGTCACAAAATAGGCCAAGAGGTTGTTTTAAAACCTAATACAGAGTATGAGGCTTCGGCATGGGTAAGAGTTTATGCCGACGACCACCTGCATATTAGCGGCAATGTTTTAATGGGCATTTTTGAACATCCGGGTGAAATTATGAACGAAGCGCTTGGAACACCCCGTTGGGCGGGAGTGGCTGCATTCACGGGAGGCCGCGAGCCTACAACAAGGTTTAATAAAAATTCGGTAGGAATGTTTGACCCGGCACCTGCAGGGGGAGAATGGTTTAAGGTTACACACCGCTTTAATAGTGAGCAGGGCGGAAAAGCCGTGTTAGGCCTGTTTTATGATGTTAAACATGCTAACTGCGGTTATGCAGACGATTTTTCTCTGACCGAGGTGGGTAGTGACATAAATCTTCTTAAAAATCCCTCTTTCGAAGAAGAAACAGCCGATTGGTGGGGCGGAGTTTCAACCCCTGTGTCATACGACATTTTCAATGATTGGTATACCTGGGGTAAAAAAATGATAGATATTATTCCCAAAAACAAAAACCTTTGGTATGATGAGGCCAATTGCCTTCATAATTTAGAAAATCAAACCGGCCGTTTTACCGACCCGGTACACGGTGTAAGGTATGCTATGAGTGTTTTGGGGCTTATGAATGCCGGTGTGGCCACCTCAATTCTTTGGACTGCCTTTGACCAACTTTGGCCTAATAATCACACAAGTGGAAAAACCTATTTTGAAGACGGGATTCAGCATTTGGGTATTATGCCAACCTTTTTTGAAAGCTATGTTCCTTACGGAAGCTTTTATGCAATTCAGCTTTTAGCACATTCCTTAGGTGGGGAAAACACAAAGGTTTATGCCGAAAAGGAAAATGCAGTACGCTTACATAGTGTTTTGACAAAGCTTACCGACGGTAATGTTACAATTGCAATCGCCTCAATGAGGGACGAAGACACAGAGTTTTCCTTAGATTTAGGTCAGGTAGTTGAAAAGCCGCTTTACAAATATGTTTATAACCCCGAAACTGTTGAACCTGATGAGAAAGCAGAGATTATTAAGTGTAGCGCAGTTTTAGAAAAGGGTAAGTCTTTAATAGCTGATACTATACAAAAAAACTGCTTAATAATATATACTACCAAGCAACTATAAGAAAGGAGTAAGAATTATGAAGAAAATAATAAGTCTTTTGTTAAGTGTTATACTTTTGCTAAGCAGTTTTGCAAGTGTAATGCTTACTACCTCCTCGGCTACCGGAGTTTCGGCCGAAATTAAGAGTTTTAATTTCGAAGAAGACGGCGATGTTTCAAATTACACAAACAAACTTCCCGCTACTGCTACTTTAAGCCTTGAAACAGGGGCTGCAATTAGTGGTAATCAATCGTTAAAGGTAACCTTTAATGGCGGAGGCAGTGATAGTAACAGAGGTGGCTTTGATCTTTGCACTGTCGATGCCACAAAAACTTACCGCATAACCGTTAAGTACAAAATAACAAGCGGTGCTTTAGGCTATTTAAGGGTTATTAACCCCGGCGGAGGCACCATAAATAATCTTTTCCCCAATCTTTCTCAGGTTGCCGAAACCAGAGTTGTGCACAGGCTTAACGGTAAAGCCGAAAGTGCCGGTGAAGTTATAAGCTTTTCGGGTATTATTAAACCCGAGAAAAAAGGCGGACTTATTTCTCTGGCT
>JAFQQN010000007.1 GCA_017410605.1 Clostridia bacterium | reverse complement strand
TTTAAAAGTTTACACAGTTTCAGGCATACGGTAGCAACGCAAACAATAACAAATGGCGTTGACATTAAAACAGTATCATCATTTTTAGGGCATAGTCAAACAAGTACCACATTAAATATTTATGCTCATGCTGTGCAAAAGTCTAATGTTAAAGCCTTAAATCTTATGGCTGACTTACTCGAATAAGTAAAGCCATAAAGAACACAACAAAGAACATAGATACATTTGAACAAAAAGAAAACCTTACAAACAGCTTATTTAAGCCATTTGTAAGGTTTAAAAGTTGGTGCGAGTGACGGGACTTGAACCCGTACGCCAAAGACACACGCCCCTCAAACGTGCCTGTCTGCCGATTCCAGCACACTCGCAAATATTCTATCACTTTAAGCGACCCAAGTATTATATCATTTGTTATGAGTTTTGTCAACACTTTTTTGGTGTTTTTTAGAAAAAAGTGAAAAGTTTTGTTAATTGCTTAAAAATCCTTGAATAGCTTGAATAGCCGTATTATAATAATATGTACAACAGATTATGGGCGGTGTTTTCTTGAATAAAGAAGATATTTTCAAAAAACTGTCTAGCTTTGGTCTAGAGCTACAAATATTTGATATTTTAGAATCGACCAATAAAACAGCTAAGGAGCTTTCTTTTGAAAAAGAACAGGCTCTTGTTATAGCCAAAGAGCAAACAGGGGGCAGGGGAAGGCTTGGTAGAAGCTTTTATTCACCCGAAGGCGGTGCATATTTCAGTCTACTTTTAAGGCCTGAGCTTTCACCTCAAAAGACCCTTAACATTACAACCGCGGCGGCGGTGGCCGTTTGTAGAGCAATTGAAAAGCTTTCGAATAAAAATCCCCAAATAAAATGGGTTAATGATGTTTTTATAAAAGGTAAAAAGGTTTGTGGAATTTTGTGTGAGTCGGCCTTTTCACGCGAGGGCACTAAAATGGATTACGCTGTGCTTGGCATTGGTGCCAACCTTTTTCCCCCTGAACACGGGTTCCCTGAAGATATTAAACACATTGCCGACAGTATTTTTGAAAAGCCTAGCGAAGAGTTATATTTTGATTTTATTTTTGAAACGGTCAATGAATTTTTAAAAATGTATAACAGCCTAGAAAAAGCAGATTTTTTGGAAGAATATAAAGAACGCTCATTTTTAATAGGTAAGGAAATTTCGTTTATCAAAAACGGTCAAAACAAAACAGCAACTGTTTTAGATATTGAGAAAAGCTTTGGCCTTGTTGTAAAATATAAAGACGGTAGTGTTGAAACCCTTGCAACGGGCGAAGTTACAATCGGTAGCGGGAATATCAAAACTTAAGGTATAAGGAGATTACAAAATGTATAAACTTGGATATGACTTTGATGTAAAAGACGCAGTAGAAAAATGCTGTCGTTGGATTAAGGAATGGTTTGAAGAAAACGGCAAGGGTTGTAACGCCGTTATTGGTATTTCGGGCGGTAAGGATAGCTCGGTTGCCGCGGCTATGTGTGTTAAGGCCTTGGGCCGAGATAGGGTTATTGGCGTTCTTATGCCCCAGGGCGAACAGTTTGATATTGATTATTCAAAAGACCTTTGTGAGTTTTTGGGTATTAAAAATTACACCCTTAATATTAAAGATGCCGTTGACGGGGTTTATTCTGCCATTGGTAATGAGTTTGAAATAACCAATCAAACCCGTTTCAATCTGCCGGCCAGAATGAGAATGACCTTTGTTTATGCCGTTGCTCAATCACATAACGGCCGCGTGGTTAACACCTGTAACCTTTCAGAGGATTGGGTTGGATATTCTACACGGTATGGTGATGCGGCGGGAGATTTTAGCCCCCTTTCACATTTTACGGTTGGTGAGGTAAAGGCTATTGGGTATGAGCTTGGTTTGCCAGAGAAGTTTATTGAAAAACCCCCTATTGACGGCCTTTGCGGAAAGACAGACGAAGATAATTTAGGCTTTACTTATAAGGCCTTAGACGAGTATATTCGTCTTGGTATTGAGCCTGAAAAAGAGATAAAAGAAAAAATCGACCGTATGCATAAAAATAATCTTTTTAAGCTTCAGCTTATGCCATCTTTTAAATATTTTGAGGAAGTTAGAAGAAAGTAATAGCAAACGGCTTCTCCCAAAAAGGAGAAGCCGTTTTAATTTAAAACAACTGCTGGGCGAACCAAACCTTTTCTACCTCAAAGGTTTTACCGTTAAGGTAGTTTAAAATACCTGCATCGGTGGTAAACTTGAAGGTTAGGCGGTAGGAATAAAGGGCCTGTTTGTTAAAGCCGAGCTTCTTATCTTCTTTAAGCTTACCATATTTTCCGTCACCAAGCAGTGGGTGACCTATTGAGGCAAAGTGTGCCCTTATTTGGTGGGTTCGGCCTGTAATAAGCTCTACCTCTACTAAAGAAAGGTTATCTTTTTCTTTTAAAACCCTATACTTGGTTTTGATGGTTTTGTTCTTGTCGGTCTTATTTTTATCGAGGAAAACTCGGTTTTTTTCTTCGTCCTTAAAAAGATAGCCCTCAAGCAGGTCGGCCTTTTTATTAAGTATTCCGTGCACTACGGCGAGATACCTTTTATCAAGCTCTCTGTCCTTAATTTTGTCGCACAAAATTTTGAGGGCGGCGGCGTTTTTTGCGGCGATAACAATACCACCTGTGTTACGGTCTATTCTGTTGGCCAAGGCGGGGACAAAGCTGTTCTCTTTAGATGGGTCGTACTCGCCCTTTTTATAAAGATAATGGCAAATTCGCCCAATAAGTGTGTCGCGGTATTCGTTTTTGTCGGGATGAACCAAAAGGCCTTGTTTTTTGTCCACTAAAAGAATGTTTTCATCCTCATAAACAATATCCAGCTTGTCGGGTGCCGAAAGAAAGTCATATTTAGGTTCTACCTTTTTAGCAAACTCGTCGGGAACATAGGCCTCAATAATATCCCCCTCAACCGGTTTATAAGAAATATCGGTTCTTTTTCTATTAACCTTAATATCCTTTTGCCTTATGTATTTATACATTAAAGATTTTGGTAAGGTGGGCATAAGCTTTATAAGAAGCTTGTCCATTCTCATACCGGCATCGTTTTTGCCAACTGTAAAACGTAACATTTTATACCGCCCTTGACTTGATTTTTTAGTTATTATTTATTTTACCATATAAAAAGTCTTTTGAAAAGGAAAATTTGAACTTCTTTGTCTATTTACTTTAATCTTTCGTGGTGGTATAATATTTGCGAGGTGCTATAAATGAGCAGATTAAAACAATATTTGTCAGGTGTTAAAGACGGCTTTCCAATATTTTTAGGTTACCTTGCCGTTTCTTTCACCTTTGGAATAGCCGCAAAGGCGGTGGGGCTTGGAGGGTTTGAGTCGGCGCTTATGTCGGCCACCAACTTTACCTCTGCCGGTCAGTTAGCCGCACTTTCAATAATAGCCTCGTCTTCAGGGTATGTAGAAATGGCTTTTACACAGCTTATTATTAATCTTAGGTATTGTCTTATGTCTTCAGCGCTAAGCCAAAAGCTACACCCGTCCACTCCTACATATCACCGCCTTTTTGTTGCCTTTGGAAATACAGATGAAATTTTTGCGGTTTCTTCTGCTAAAGAGGGCTATATAAGTCCTTTTTATAGCTATGGTCTTATGACCCTGCCTCTTCCGGGATGGACCTTGGGCACCCTGCTTGGAGTTCTATCGGGCAGTTTGCTCCCCGAAAGAATTATAAGCGCCCTTTCTGTAGCTCTTTACGGAATGTTTATTGCGGTTATAATTTCCCCCGCAAGAAAAAGCAAGGTAATAGCCGGTGTTGTTTTACTGTCAATGTTACTAAGTGTTATTTTTACATATTTGCCTGTTTTAAGGCTTATTCCGTCAGGCTTTAGAATTATAATAATAACACTTTTAATAGCCGGCAGTGCAGCGGTTATTTTTCCTGTAGACGATGAAAAGGGGGATGTAAAATGAGCGGTAACCCTTTTATTTACATAGCTGTTATGGCTCTTGTAACCTATCTTATAAGGGCTATTCCCCTAACACTTATAAGAAAAGAAATAAAAAACAAATTTATAAAATCATTTCTTTATTACGTGCCCTTTGTAACCCTAGCGGTAATGACATTTCCGGCTATTTTAACCGCTACAAATAACCTGTGGTCGGCCTTGGCAGGTTTTGTAACAGCCCTTTTATTGGCATACTTTAATAAGGGGCTTTTTGCCGTTTCGGTTTCGGCCTGTATTGCAGTTTTTGTAGTAGAGCTGATTAT
Organism: Clostridia bacterium; assembly: GCA_017410605.1. Classification (GTDB taxonomy): domain Bacteria; phylum Bacillota; class Clostridia; order Oscillospirales; family Acutalibacteraceae; genus UMGS1279. The sequence continues at coordinate 30,633 of JAFQQN010000007.1, read as the reverse complement.
ATAATATATTTAATAAGTTTTAAAAATGGGAGGAAAACAGATGAAAAATATAAACTATTCATCTATCAGACCGGGAAAGGAATGGCTGGATACTGAGGGTAAGCGCATACAAGCACACGCAGGCTGTATGCTGTATGTTGACGGAACCTTTTATTGGTATGGTGAAAATAAAGAAAAAAGCTTCTCTGAATATGAAATATGGCATTGGGGTGTTAAGCTATATTCTTCTAAGGATTTGTACAATTGGAAGGACGAAGGTATTATTATGCTTCCCGAACCCGATGACGAAAACAGTCCTATGCACCCAACAAGCAAAATGGACAGACCACATATTTTATATAACGATAAAACAAAAAAGTATGTACTGTGGATGAAGATAATGGGTGAAACACAGTATATGACCGTTGCGGTGAGCGATTCAATAAAAGGCCCCTTTGAAATTGTTAATAAAAAGATAGAACCCTGCGGTATGGAGTCAGGTGATTTTGACCTTGTAAAATTTGAAGATGGCCGTGCGGTTATTGTGTTTGAGCGTGTACATAACGCTATGATTGTTATGGATTTAACCGACGATTATTTAGATGTTACTGCAAATTATTCTGTTCATTATGAGTTGCCATATCCGCCGTATGTACGCGAGGCGCCTGCGGTTTTCTTCAGAAATGGAAAGGGTTATGTTATTACTTCCGGCACCAGTGCAAAGCTTCCCAACCCCTCTGAAACCGCAACCTTTGATGATATTCACGGCGAGTGGAAAATTTTGGGTGACCCCCACGTTGATGATGCTAAAAAGACATCGTTTGACAGTCAAATTTCCTGTATTTTTAAGCACCCCAATTATGAAGATTTGTATATTGCTATGGCTGACCGTTGGCTTACAGACCTTACAGAAGATTCACCTTCGGGAGTAGAATTTTTCGCCGCAAGGTTCGACCCCGATTATCCAATGTCAGAAAAAAGGCGCGAAGAGCTTCTTAATATGAAAATGGAAGATGTTACTGCTAAGAACACCGCAATGGCAGACTATGTTTGGTTGCCTATTAAATTTATAGATGATGTTCCTTATATTTTCTGGCATGATCAATGGAAAATTGAAGAGCAATAACTGAACTGTATTTTTGGTGGTATACTAATTTCAAACAATTTATTTGTGTGAGGTGAGGACAAATGGACAAGTTTATTTTGCATTCAAATTACAAGCCTACGGGCGACCAGCCTGAGGCTATTGAAAACCTTGTAAAGGGTATTGAAAGAGGAATAAAAGAGCAAACACTTTTAGGTGTTACAGGCTCGGGCAAAACCTTTACAATGGCTAATGTAATTGCCAAAATAAACAAACCTACACTTGTTCTCGCTCATAATAAAACCCTCGCCGCACAGCTTTGCACAGAGTTTAAGGAATTCTTCCCCGAAAATGCGGTGGAATATTTTGTATCCTATTACGATTATTATCAGCCTGAGGCCTATATTCCCGGCACCGACACATATATTGAAAAGGACTCTGCAATAAACGACGAAATTGATAAGCTTCGCCATTCGGCTACCTGTGCCTTATCTGAGAGAAACGACGTTATTATAGTTGCAAGTGTTTCGGGAATATATTCTCTTGGTAATCCTATAGATTACCGTAATATGATAATTTCTCTTCGGGTTGGAATGGAAAAAAGCCGTGATGAGCTTATTTCTCGCTTGGTTGACCTGCAATATGAAAGAAACGATTTAAATTTTGTGAGAAATAAGTTCAGAGTTAGGGGAGATACGGTAGAAATTTACCCCGCCTATTCTCACGACACCGCCGTAAGGGTTGAGTTTTTCGGTGATGAAATTGACCGAATAACCTCTATTAATGTTTTAACGGGAGAGGTTAAGGAAAATTTAGTTCATATTGGCATTTACCCTGCTACACATTATATTGTGGCACCCGACAAAATGGAAACTGCCTTGGAAGAAATAAGAAAAGAAATGGAGGAAAGGGTAGAATTTTTCACCTCCTCCGGTAAGCTTATTGAGGCTCAGCGCATAAGGCAAAGAACAGAATATGATATTGAAATGCTTAGGGAAATTGGCACCTGTAAGGGTGTTGAAAACTATTCCAGAGTATTATCGGGACGACCTAAGGGAAGCATACCCTTTACCCTTATGGATTATTTTCCTGATGACTTTTTGCTAATGGTTGATGAATCACACGTTATGCTTCCCCAAATTAGGGGTATGTACGGTGGTGACCGTGCAAGAAAAGAAAACCTTGTTGACTACGGTTTTCGTCTGCCCTCTGCCTTTGATAACCGCCCACTTAATTTTAATGAATTTTACAGCAAGGTTGATAAGGCCATTTATGTTTCGGCCACACCGGGCGATTTTGAAAAAGAACATTCTTCGGCAGTAGTAGAACAGGTTATAAGACCTACCGGTCTTGTTGACCCTGAAATTATTGTAAAGCCAACCGAGGGGCAAATTGAGGACCTTGTTGCCCAGATAAACAGCCGCACCGAGAAAAACGAAAGGGTGCTTATTACCACTCTTACCAAAAAAATGGCCGAAGACCTTACAGAATATTTTGAAGGTCTTGATATTAAGGTTCGATATATGCACCACGACGTTGATACGATGGAACGTATGGAAATTATCAGAGACCTTCGCTTAGGTGTTTTTGATGTGCTTGTGGGTATTAACCTTTTAAGAGAGGGTCTTGATTTACCCGAGGTTTCGCTTGTTGCCATTTTAGATGCCGATAAAGAGGGCTTTCTCAGAAGCGAAACATCTCTTATTCAAACCATTGGCCGTGCCGCCCGTAACGCAGAGGGCGTTGTAATAATGTATGCCGACAGCGTTACCCCCTCTATGGAAAGGGCCATTAAAGAAACCGACCGCCGCCGTGCAATTCAAATGAAATACAACAGTGACCACGGCATAACCCCCAAAACCATTATAAAAGAGGTACGCGAGGTTATTGAAATGGGCGGTTCGGGTAAAACGAAGGTAGTAGACGGCAAACGTCTTACGAAACCCGAGCGAGAGCAACTTATTAAGCGTATGACAAAGGAAATGAAAGAAGCCGCTAAGATGCTTGAGTTTGAATATGCTGCCCAGCTTAGGGATAAAATTGAAGAGCTTAAAAAGATAAAATAACATTTATTTACAGTATATTTTTAGTTTAGGAGTTTTATAATGAGAGAATTTGTTCCAATGCTTGTAACCACTCTAAAGGGCTACAAGGCCAATCAACTTGTTAAAGATGTTATAGCGGGTATAATAGTTGCAATAATTGCTTTGCCCTTGTCAATTGCACTTGCAATTGCTTCGGGCGTTGGCCCTGAAGAGGGACTTTACACCGCTATAATTGCAGGTGCTTTAATTTCACTATTGGGCGGAAGCACTGTTCAAATAGCCGGTCCCACCGCAGCCTTTGCTACAATAGTTGCCGGAGTGGTTGCAGCAAACGGAATGGAAGGCCTGGTAATGGCTACCGTTATTGCCGGTATACTTCTTGTTTTAATGGGGATTTTTAAGTTTGGCAGTCTTATTAAATTTATACCCTATACAATAACTACCGGATTCACCGCCGGTATAGCAGTAACAATTTTTATAGGTCAGCTTAAAGACTTTTTTGGTGTTAGCCTTGGAGGCGAAGCACCTATTGAAACTGTAGAAAAGGTTTCGGCCTTTGCACGGCATATATCCACTACAAACTGGTGGTCGGTGCTTGTGGGAATGTTAAGCCTTGCAATTTTAATTGTTTGGCCTAAAATAAGCAAAAAAATTCCCGGCTCACTTGTTGCGGTTATTTTTGGTGCAGTTATGGTAATGCTTTTGGGCGAAAAAGCAGGGGTACAAACCATTGAAACTACATTTGGTCAGCTTAGCAGTAAGCTTCCTACTTTAAACTTACCCGGATTTGATTTTGAACTAATAAGAACAGTTTTGCCTGATGCTTTTACTATTGCTGTACTTGCCGCTATAGAATCTCTTCTTTCCTGTGTTGTGGCTGACGGTATGACAGGAAGCAAACACCGTTCTAATATGGAGCTTATAGCACAAGGTATAGGAAACGTAGGGTCGGCACTTTTTGGCGGCATTCCCGCAACGGGTGCTATTGCCAGAACAGCTGCTAACATAAATAACGGCGGAAAAACACCTATTGCCGGCATTGTTCACGCTATTGTTCTTTTACTTATTTTGGTATTTTTAATGCCTTATGCCGCCCTTATTCCAATGCCAACAATAGCCGCAATTCTTTTTGTGGTTGCATATAATATGAGCCAGTGGAGACCTATAGTTCGACTTATTAAAACCGCCCCTAAAAGCGATATTTTTGTTCTGCTTATAACCTTTGTACTTACTGTTGTTTTCGATTTAGTAGTTGCCATAGCCGTTGGCATTGTTTTAGCCTGTATTATGTTTATGAAGCGTATGAGCGATGTATCAACCATTACCGGCTGGAAATATGAGCAAAGCGAGGACGATTCATATAAATTGGCCGATGTTCCTAAAGAAATAAGGGTTTTCGAAATTAGCGGACCAATGTTTTTTGGTATGACCGACCGCGTAGCAAACATAACAACCAAGGCTTACACCAAATGTCTTATTATAAGAATGAGAAGTGTTCCGGCTATTGATGCAACTGCAATGAATGCTCTCGAAGACCTTTGTAATAACTGTGCAAAAAAGGGTATTAAGGTTATTTTCTCTCACCTTAACGAACAGCCAATGAAAAGTATGATAAAATCGGGTCTGGCAGAAAAGGTTGGTATGGAAAACATTCGCCCCCATATTGATGATGCTTTAAGCTATGCTACCGAGCTTTGCCGTACAAATGAGGTAAGTGATGGATCGTTGTAGAGAAATAGAACGAAGCCTTATTAAAAGGTTCCGTAAGGATATTTGGAACCGTTTCATAGAGGCGGTTCAGTCTTATGAGCTTATTAATGAGGGCGACAAAATAGCTGTTTGTATATCCGGCGGTAAGGATTCTTTTCTTTTAGCCAAGCTTATGCAGGAGTTGAAGCGCCACGGGCATACAGATTTTGATTTAGAGTTTATATGTATGGACCCCGGTTATAACCCCAAAAACCGCGCAAAAATTGAAGAAAACTGCAAACTTATGGAAATTCCGGTTAAGATTTTCGAAAGTAATATTTTTGAGGCGGTTGTGAATATTGAGCAGTCACCCTGTTACCTTTGTGCCCGAATGAGAAGAGGGCACCTTTATAGCTATGCCAAGGGTCTTGGGTGTAATAAAATAGCCTTGGGTCACCATTTTAATGACGCTATAGAAACCGCCCTTATGGGTATGCTTTACAGCGGACAGTTTCAAACAATGATGCCCAAGCTTCACAGCACCAACTTTGAGGGTATGGAGCTTATTCGCCCCCTTTACTGTGTAAGAGAGGACGATATTAAGGCCTTTGCCAGGTATAATAATTTAGAGTTCTTAAACTGTGCCTGTCGTTTTACCGAAAACCTAGGTAAAGCTCAAACCGTATCCGAAAAAGAAGAGGCCTCTAAAAGGTATAAGTGTAAAGAGCTTATAAAGGAGCTTAAAAACGACAACGACCTTATAGATATTAACATTTTCAGAAGCTTTCATAGGGTTAACCTTAATACTATAATTGGTTATACTAAAGACGGAAAGGATAAAACCTTTTTAGATGAATATGAAAAGTAGATAATAAGTAAACTTTTGGGCTGCAAAAACAGTCTAAAAAATCCGAGGTTCACGGTAATAAGTGAATCTCGGATTTTTTTCTTTTAAATGGGCTATTTAGAAAAATTGAAAAAGTCCTGTTTTTAGTCAGCTAATAACGTGAACGACTTTTAGTTTTTTAAGCCATAGGTTGCCGTGCAAAGCTTTTTAAGTGGTACTCAGGAAAATTAAAACCGCATAAAAACTAAAATCCTATAAACCTTGTTATTATATCACTGCCTATTATTCTTAAAAGATGCAGCATATTATATTCTTCCATTATTACAATATAGTCTAACTCTTCATAGTCATCGTTTGTAATTTGCCTTGCCTTGTGATCGCCGAATGGAATATTTTTTCCTTAAGGTTTTTGTGGCGGCAGGGTTAATACAGTTTCCCGCCTATTCTCCGGAAACCGCTTTAGGTTCAATATGAAAATCATAATTTTTAGAAAGATTATTCATAATAAACTTTGCCATTGGTCAACGGTAAATGGTTTCTGTGTAAAAAACGTTATTTTTATAATTTAAAATTACTTGCTTTATGTAGGTTGCTTTCAAATTCTTTAAGGGCGGTTAAATATTTTTCTTCATCGGCAGGGAAAGAAAGGCCGTGGTCGGCACCCGGTATGGTTATAAGCATTTTTTTTGCTTTACAGGCCGCAAAATTTTCATAACTCATATAGCAGGGTACAAACCTATCGTCTTCGCCGTGAAAGAAAATAACAGGCACCTTGCATTTTTCCATGGACTTAATAGGAGAGGTTTGTTCAAGGTTAAAGCCGCCATAAAGCTTTGCCCCAAGCTTTATAAAGGGGTAAACCGCCCCGGCAGGTAGCTTAATATCTTTGATAACCTTTTTAATTATAGCTTTTGCGCTGGTGTAACCACAGTCGGCAAGAACAAACTTTATGTTTTTTGGAAGCTTTTCGCCGGCGGCAATTAAAACCGTAGAGGCGCCCATCGAAATGCCTGTTAAAATAATTTCCACCTCGTTGCCGAATACCGAAATTAAATGGTCTACCCATAGCATACAGTCACGGCTTTCATTAATGCCAAAGCTTATAACCTTACCCTCACTTTTTCCACTTGCCCTTTGGTCTACAATAAGACAGTTTCTACCAAGAGCAAAGCAACGCTGTACACCGCCGCATAAATCTCTCTCGGCGTTACCCCTATATCCGTGAAACATAAGCTCAATAGGTGCGTAGGGTGAATGTTCATAGTATTTCCCATAAAGGGTAAGCCCGTCAAAAGAGGTTATTTTCATTTCTTTAAAGGGTATTTTTTTAACCTCTTTCATCCAATTAAGCATGGTATTATGGTAAGGAACATATTCATCACCGGGAGGCAGGTCAAATTCTTTTACCTGCTTTTGCTTTTTTGTAACATAAAATGTAAGGTGAAAGCAAATATAAGCTATTAACAAAATAGCCAAAGATAGCACACATACGGTAACTATAAGCAACCAAATTAACTTCATATTATCATCCCCAAAATAATTATAATTCCAAAATTTTAACAAATCAAGAATGTATGTAAATATCTTGCAATATTCTTAAAAATAAGGTAGAATAAAGGCGATGAATTTTGGGAGGATTTAAAATGAATAAAGAGGTTAATTATAAAAATAAAAAATACTATAATACCGCTAAATATCCTATCCGTCAGCCTAAAATAATTGTTTATTTAATTTGGTTGCTTTCTAAAATTGCCCTTATTGGAAAAAATTACAAGGTTGAAAAAATTAATATGGAGGGTCTTAAACCGCCATATATGATTTTAAGCAATCATATGTATTTTGTGGATTTTGAACTTTGTGCTATGGCAACCCTGCCTCATAGGGTTAATAATGTGGTAAGTGTTGATGGCTATTACCGTCGCCCCTGGCTTATGGAGCTTATTGGTGCCATTTGCACAAGAAAATATACAAGAGATTTACATTTGGTAAAATCTATTAGTAGGGTTTTAAAAAGGGGAGATATTCTTTGTATGTACCCCGAAGCCAGGTATTCGCCCTGCGGAACCCTTTCATATATGCCTGAGTCTATTGGTAAGCTTATTCGCCATAATAAGGTTCCGGTGGTGGCGGTTGTTCACCACGGTAACCACCTTGATTCTCCTTTTTGGAACTTCAGAAAAAAACGCAAGGTGCCCCTTTATACAACTGTAACAAAAATTCTCACCCCTGAGGAAATTGAGAGCATGACGGTAAATGAAATAAACGAGGCCGTAAAAAAGGCTTTAGATTATGATGAATACCGTTATCAAAAGGAAAATAACATTAAAATTACCGAACCATACCGTGCTGAGGGTCTTCATAAGGTGCTTTACCAGTGCCCTCATTGTATGACTGAATCAAAAATGTCTTCTAAAGGTACTGAACTTTTTTGCACAAGCTGTGGTAAGCATTGGAAATTAAACGAAGATGGAAGCCTTTCGGCACTTTCGGGAGAAACAGAATTTTCACATATTCCCGATTGGTTTGAGTGGGAAAGAGAGCAGGTAAGACAGCAGGTTCAAAATGGAGAATATTCCTTTGATGACGATGTTGAGGTTTATTCCTTGCCCCGTTGTTGGCGCTTTGAAAAATTAGGCCGCGCAAGACTAACCCACGACGCGGTTAACGGCTTTGTGCTTAAGGGAAATTATAACGGAAGTGATTATAGAATACAGCGTACGCCCACTCAAAACAACAGTCTGCATATTGAGTATGATTACTGTTATATAAAACCCTTTGACTGTGTAGATATTTCTACCGAAAAGGATTCTTTTTACTGCTATCCCACCAAGGAAAATGTGGTTACAAAACTTGCCTTTGCCACCGAAGAAATATATAAAATGCAATTGAACATGTCTAAGCTTAAGGTTCACTAATTTATTAATAAATTTTCACTTAATTTATGTTTAAAAATTGTGATTTATGACATTGAATTAGTTAAATCACTGTGCTATAATGGCCATAGACAAATTTTTTAAGAAAATTTGTCTATGGCCATTACAATCGAAGTGGCTTTCAAATTGAAGATTTGAAAGCGGCGAATACTTTCGCAGAAAACAACGTTATTGTTTTCTACTACTTACGATTATAATTTTGTACGGCCTTTTAAAAAGGCCGTATTATTTTTTTGAAAAGAAGATGACCGCTTTGAGCACATTATTATCAGTTTCTATTTCTCTTTTAGCCGGGCTTTTAATGACTCGACTTTTTAAACCCCTAAAGTTACCCTCGGTTACAGCATATTTAATAGCCGGTGTACTTATAGGACCTTATTGTTTAGGGGCTTTGGGTATTTCGGGTTTAGGCTTTTCTTCTTATGAAGAGGCAACAGCCCTTTCTTTAGTATCTGAGGTTGCCCTTGGCTTTATTGCCTTTTCTATAGGTAATGAATTCAGGCTTGACGACCTTAAAAAAACGGGAAAACAGGCACTTATTATTGGTGTTTTCCAAGCGTTGGCGGCTCTTTTGTTGGTAGATTTAGCTTTATATGCTGTGCACCTTATTATTCCGCAAAAGCTAACCCTTGCACAGGTTGTTACATTGGGTGCAATTGCAACTGCTACCGCCCCTGCTGCAACCTTAATGGTTGTAAGGCAATATAAGGCCCACGGCCCATTAACCAAGCTATTGCTTCCCATAGTTGCATTAGACGATGCTGTTGGTCTTGTTGCTTTTGCCGTATCCTTTGGTGTTGCTAAAACACTTGTCAGTTCTCAGATAGATATGGTTTCTATAATTGTTAATCCTATTATAGAAATAGTATGCTCTCTTGCTCTCGGAGCAATTATGGGTTGGGTTCTTACTCAGCTTGAAAGGTTGTTTAATTCTAACACCAACCGTTTGAATTTAACCATAGGTGCTGTTTTGCTTACTGCTTCTATTTCTATGGTAGATTTTCATATTGGTGCGGTACATATTCAGTTTTCTTCTCTTTTAACCTGTATGATGCTTGGAACGGTGTTCTGCAATATTTGTCCTCTTTCACACGACCTTATGGGCGCAGCTGACAAATGGACATCTCCTATTTTCGCCCTCTTTTTTGTTATAAGCGGCGCAGAGCTTGAGCTTAGTGTTTTCACTGATATAGCTATTGTAGCTATTGGTGTTATGTATATTATTTTCCGCTCTGCCGGAAAGTATCTTGGTGCATTTTTCAGTGCGAAGGCCACTAAGTGTTCACCCGAAATATGTAAATATCTTGGAATAACCTTGTTACCCCAAGCCGGTGTCGCTCTTGGTATGTGCGCTACTGCAATGCAGTTGGGGGCTGAGGGAACTCTTATAAGAAATATAACCCTTTTTGCAGTTTTAATTTATGAGCTTTTTGGCCCTGTGTTTACACGAATGGCGCTTACTGCCGCCGGTGAAATTAAGCCTATGCCAGACCATGTTAAAAATCGCCGCGAAATTAAACTTGCCGAAAGCAAAACAGATAAGGCTTAAATTTTTGAAGACAGCTTCGGCTGTCTTCTTTTTATATAGCGGTTGCTTTAAAGAAAAATTAATGCTATACTAATGATATATCTTAATTTGGAGTATTATAAATGGAAGATTTATGGACATATTTAAAAAATGCCACAAAGCCTATAGTGCTTTACGGCACCGGTAACGGGGCAGATAAAACCCTTAGGAGGCTTGGTAAAGACGGTGTTAAAGTTTCGGGAGTTTTTTCTTCGTTCGGTTTTAAAAAAGGAAAAATATACGGCGGTTTTCCTGTGAGCGATTATGATAACCTTAAAGAAAAATTAGGTGATATGATTATTTTAGTCTGCTTTGGCAGTCATCTTGAATCGGTTATGGAAAATGTGAAAAGCCTAACAAAAGAAAACGAACTATATATCCCCGACGTTCCTGTTTTGGGGGAGGAAATTTTCGACATAGGTTTTGCAAGACGAAACAAAGAATTGCTTGAAAAAGCCTATAACCTTTTAGCAGATGAAAATTCTAAAAATGTTTTTTATAATATCGTTATGTTTAAGCTAACAGGAAAGCTTGAGTATCTTTTAAAAGCCGAAAGCAGCAGGGAAGAGGTTTTCGAGCTTTTATCACTTAATAACAATGAAAGCTTTTTAGATTTAGGTGCCTTTGTGGGGGACACAGTTGAAGAGTTTATAAGCTTTTCAAACGGTTATAATAGCATTATGGCAGTAGAGCCAGATAAACGGAATTTTAAAAAGCTTTGTGAAAATGTTAGCGGTTATGAAAATGTAAAATGTATTAATGCAGCAGTTTCAAAAATAAAAGAAACAGTTTTAATTTCGGCTAATCACGGCAGGGGAAACAGTGCTGAAACAAAAATGACTGAAATAGAAGCGCTTACCATAGCCAACCTTTGCAACGGCTTTAAGCCAACCTTTATTAAAATGGATATTGAGGGAAGTGAAATTAAGGCTATTGAGGGCGGCAAACAAATAATCAAAACTTGCAGCCCAAAATTGCATATTGCCTGTTACCATACCGCGTATGATATTTTTAAAATACCTCTGTTAGTTAACAGCATTAACCCCTCATATAAAATTTATATAAGGCATCATTCTTGCTTCCCCGCTTGGGACGTTAACTGTATATGTATAAAATAAAAAAACACCCCAACGGGTGCAAATCTAGCAAAAAAAGAAATAACCCTTGACCGATGTTTCTTTACACATCTCATACTGGCCAAGGGTTATTTCTGTTCACTCTTGATATCCAACATCTTTTTAGCTACCTCTCTTTCTGTTGTATGCGAAGCCTTCTTCTTTCACCTACCTTTAACACATTTCATTTTTTCCGAAAAGCGGAATTCTTTTATGTATTGCAGATTCTTTAAGGCTTCAAGACTTTTTAGCTTTAATTTAAGAATGTTTATGTTAATTATATTCAAAATTTTTTTACTGGGAATTTTAACCCGAATGTTTTAAATTTTTGCCTTAAATTAAAACCTTTAAAGTCTTAAGGATTTACCTGTACATTGGTCTCACCCTTTCCTTTCTCTGGTTATAATTTAACATATTTTTAAGCATATTTCAATGCATAATTTATACAAAGTTTACTAGTTTGGCTTGTTGATTACATAGAATTTTATGCATTATGTCAATTTGCTGTTGACTGTAATGTCGTAATGTGTTAAAATAAATTTGTTGAGCGGTTTTATTCCGCTCTTTTTTTGTTTGGTTATTAATAAAAATGATTAAAAAGTATTGTTACAAATGATTTATAATGTTATAATAAACATAGTTTTAAATGAATGTTTAAGGAGAATTAATTATGCTAGGTGATATTTGTTATTCGAACCCTACAAGATTATATTTTGGTCAAAACGCTATGGATAATTTAGAAGCAGAGCTTAAAAAGTACGGTCGGAATGTGCTTTTGGTTTATGGCGGCGGCTCTATTAAGAAGTTTGGAATTTATGAAACGGTTATTTCAATTTTAAAAAAGTGCGGTAAAACAATTATTGAAGATGGGGGAGTAATGCCCAACCCAACCGTAAGTAAGCTTTATGAGGGCTGTCAAAGGGCAAGAGATGGAAAGGCTGATTTTATTTTGGCAGTTGGCGGTGGAAGTGTTTGTGATTATGCTAAGGCGCTTTCAGTTTCCATTCACTGTAAGGAGGACCCTTGGGAAAAATATTTTGTACGTTTAGAGGATGTTGGGAATGAGCTTGTGCCTGTTGGCTGTGTGCTTACAATGGTGGGAACAGGCAGCGAAATGAACGGCGGTTCGGTTATAACCCATTCTGAGCAAAAGCTGAAAATAGCGCACACCTTTGGCGATAATGTCTTTCCTAAATTTTCAATTTTAAACCCCGTTTATACATATACCTTACCAAAATATCAAATGGTAGCAGGAATATTTGATATATTCAGCCATATTTGTGAACAGTATTTTTCAGGAACAGATGACAACACCTCTGATTATATTATGGAGGGGCTGTTGAAGTCCCTTATAGTTTCTTCAGGGGTGGCTGTGAAAAATCCTGAGGATTATGAAGCCCGTAGTAATATTATGTGGATAGCCACCTGGGCACTTAATACCCTTGTTGCAAAGGGAAAGGCAACCGATTGGATGGTGCATATGTTTGGTCATTCGGTAAGCGCATATACAGATGCTACACACGGTATGACCCTTGCCGCAGTTTCACTTCCTTACTATAAGTATATTTATACCTATGGTTTATCAAAGTTTAAAAGGTTTGCTATAAATGTGTGGAATGTGGAAAGCACAGGTAAAACAGATGAGCAAATTGCCCTAGAGGGCTTTGATGCAATGGAAAAGTGGATGAAGAGTCTTGGTCTTGTTATGAGCCTTAAAGAGCTTGGTGTAAAGGAAGAAATGCTTGACGGAATTACTGAGGGCACCTTTATAAATACCGGCGGTTATAAGGTTTTAACCAAGGAAGAAATTAAAGAAATTTTAAAAAGAAGTATGTAAGGTGTTATTAGTAAAAACTGTCTTTATGGGAGAGTAAAGGTAAATGAACAATGAGCAGTTAGTTAAAAACGAAAGAAATGTTGGGGCAGATATTATACGCTGTCTTGCCTTTTTTCTTGTTGTTTCGGTGCATTTTTTCTTAAATAGTGGGTATTATTACGTGGCTGTTGAAGGACCAAGAATGTTTGTAATGACATTTATGCGTAATTTTTCAATAATTTGTGTGCCACTGTTTATGACGCTTTCGGGTTATTTGATGCGAAAAAAAGAGCTTTCTGTTAAATATTATAAAAAGCTGGGTAAAACCTATTTGACATATGTTTTGGCTAGTGTTTTTTGCATAAGTTTTTCTGTGATTTTTTTAAAGGAAGCCTTTAGCATTAAGAAGCTTTTATTTTCTGTGTTAGAATTTTCCGGCGCACCCTATTCATGGTATGTTGAAATGTATATTTCATTCTTTTTGCTGGTTCCATTTTTAAATCTTATATACAATAATATACCGTCTAAAAGGTGGAAACAATTTTTAGTATTGGTGTTTATTATAATTACTGCTCTGCCTTCGGTGGTTAATGCTTATAACTTTTCTTTTACGGGAGGGGAGTGGTGGCATCAGCCTTCTCTATCAAATGCCTATCAAAAAATAATTCCCCAGTGGTGGACAGGAATTTACCCGGTGACCTATTATTTCATTGGTAGTTATTTAAGTGAATTTAAGCCTAAAATCAAGCCTTTTTTTAATGTGTTGTTAATTTTCGTCACAACCTTAATTTCGGCTGCATATTCTTTTTGGCGGTCATATAAAATTAATTTTGTTTGGGGCGATTGGTGTGCTTATCAGTCACTTTTCAGTGTTATAATTACTACACTTGTATTTATTCTGTTTATAAATATAAGCTATACCTGTTTTCCAAAAGTAATTACGGTTTTACTTAAAAAAATGTCATCTCTTTGTTTTGGCGCATATCTTCTTTCTTGGATTTTTGATAGCATTTTTTACCCCATTTTAACCGAAAGGTTCCCAAAGGCTACCGATTGCCTGTTTTACTATTTCCTCATTGTTCCGGCAGTGTTTGTATGCTCTTTGTTACTGTCTTATGTTTTAAGTAAGCTTCAATTTTTGCTTGAATTTGCCTGTTCCTTTGCCGCAAAAAAGTTAACAGCAAAAAGCAAAAAGTAGTGAAAATTTTCATTATTCATTAGTGAAGTGATTGCATTCTTTATTCGTACGGCTTTGCCGTACGCTTTTTCCCCCTACGTTCTTCAATAACCTTATGGCTTCGGGGTAAAAATTAAACTAAAACCGATTTTTATACGGAATTGGATAAAACGCCACGCGTTTTTCTCCTACGTCCGGTTGAGGCGAATAAATTTGTGCTATTTTATAAAAAATATATAAAAATACAAAAAGTGTATTATAGAGTTCTGAGACTACTCTATAATACACTTTTTTCACAAATTGGCTTATTTTAAGGGGGAGTATGTTTAGTTTTTTACAGTCCCTTTCTTGGTGGGTTTATTAAAAATGGTATATTGTTAGTTTGCCTGAATAATGCAATATGGTTAAACTTATTCTTTGCTTTCTTCAATACTTTTTGCCACAGCTAACATAATTTGTTCATTAGAAAGAGTATTTTCGTTAAAATCTTGTTGTAACATTTGGTGACAATCGTAACACATTTGTCCACAGCCTACTTCATAATTTTCACGAAATTCCAGAGGAGTAGATATTGGTATGTCGGTTAATATGCCACATAATATACAACGCTCAAATTGTTCTGCTTTAGTGGTATTTCTAAGCTTAGAGCACTTATCTAAAAAAAACTTTTTAAGAGAGCTGAAGGAGAAAAAACCAAAAAGCTTTTTAAATATATTCAATTTCATTGTTCTATTCCCTCGGTAGTTGGTGTGTTTGTTGCCACTGAGCTTTCGGAGGAAGTGTCACTTGTTGTTTCGGCTACTTCTTGTATTTCTTGGGTCGCCGACTCGTTTGTTGTTTGGAGTTCACTGCTTACAGCACTTTCGGTATATGAAGAGTCTGTGCTTGAAAGGTTAGAAGAGGTCACCTGTTCTAACCTTTCAGTATGAACCTCAGAAGAAGTATTGCTGTTTTCTATAGGCTTAGCTTCTTCTATGTTATCAATCGAAATCTTAATATCCTCGCCTTGTGTAATATACAGCGGTTCTTTATCTCCACTTTTTTTATAAAGGTCATAATAACAAGAGGTGCCCCAATTGGAACTAAAGCTTATTACGGTATCGGCATTAACTTCAACAGAAAAGCTAATAGTTTCAGTGTTTCCGCTTCCGTCTTTACCCAACTGCTGTGTGTGGTAGCTGCTATTACAGTTTTCAGCGGTTATAATAACAAAACCGGTTTTTGCGGTACTGCTTGGGGAGTGTTTTAGGGTAATTTTGTATGCTTCTCCGCCCTTGAGTTCTGCACTGCCAATTCCGGGGTTGGTTGTGTCAACCGTCACTGAGTTGCCGTTACTATCATTAATTTCAATAGAGGCTTCAAAGGTTGCCGCTTTTATAGTGTTAAGAGAAGAGGCTATATTGCAAGAAAAATGCGCATAGGCCGTAACACTCATTGACACCAGGCATATAAGTACTATAGTTATGGTTGTTGCAATGCGAGTAAGCATTGTTTTTTCGCTGATTTTTTGATGCTTTGGTATATAAGAAAGTTGTCTTATAAATTTTCTCACAAGATCAGCCTCCTTTCAAAAAATTTCGCCTCGCCGATCATTGTTTTTAAATTTGGTCTGCTTTAACGGTAATACCCAGTTCTACCTTTGGGGCAATGTTACCGCGATAGTTAGCTTTGTTATCTATCTCTTCGGGCATACGCACAATAAGCGCAATATACTTAGAGGTTTCAGGCAATAAAACAAAGGTATTAGTAGAATAGTTTTCTAAGGGCATATTAGCAATTTCTACCGCCGCATTACGCCGAGCGACGCTTTTTTTTATTTCGCTTTCGGAATTAGAGGTTAAAATACCAAACTTCAGGTGTTCCTGCAACATAAATTTCTGACCGAATACATTGGTTGCAACTACAGAGCCGTTTACATTAACAGCCGTGTGAAATTTAAAAGGTACAGTTCCTTTGTTTTTTACCTTTAAATAAACAATTTGAACATAGCCCGGTTCATAAAGTGCCTTATCGTTAAAAACGGTGGTTTTTTCATCAATTATTTCCCAAGAACCGTCTTCTAATTGGTGTGAAACCTCCAGCTTAAAATCAGCAAAATGAAAGATATTGTTGATTTCGGGCGAGGTATCTGTAAACCATGCTAAGGAAGTACTTGTACCCAGAATAGTCCAAATAACCATGGCACATAAACTAAGAGCTAAGGCTATTTTTAAATAGGCTTTGTTTTTTGCTGTGGACTTCACGCCTAATTCCTCCTTGCTTAGTGTTTGGCGTTAATTTTTTCTTGTTCCTTATCATTTCTGCGCCATAATAAAATAATAATTATTGTGGCCACGCAACATAGCATAAGGGTTAAGCACAATGTAATATTACTGTTGTCGCCTGTTTGCGGCGGATTTGGGTCGCTTTCCTCTATTGGAAGCTCTTCAACCATAAATTCCCAATCTAATAGTCCAATTTTATTTTGATATTCGTTATCCAGTTCAACGGGAACAGATAAGGTTACATCTAAATTAACCTCGCCGCCCGAATAGAGTGTGCCAAGGCATACCCAGTCAGTAAGCTGAGCCGTTTCATTGACGGCAGCATCAAACATATATGCCATTTCGTTTTCTTCGCTTTTTTGCACCTTTAGACCGAGCTGTGAAAGGAACTCCACAGAATCCTCGTGAGCGCCGAGAGAACGAATATAGATCTTTACCTTAACCTTGTTATCCGCATTATTCTTTACAGTGATTTTCTGCGTTAAGGTATCACCGGGCATAACACCCTTAAAATTTGGGAACAGATCGGTAAGCGAATGTTCACTGCCGGGTTCAAATACAAAGTTTCCTGCGTTGCCGCTGTACGTTACCTTGCCGTCTGCCGCAAACACCGTTACGGTAGAGGAGAGGAGTAGCACGAGCATAATCAGTAAAGTAATTATCTTCTTCATTCAGCTATCTCCTTAGGCCAACCGGAGGCGGTATAGGTGTTACCGTCGTTGATGGGGTTATTTTCGCTTTGTACGGCTTGTGCTTTAACGGTGAGTGTCAAAGTCTTTCCAATGTAGCTGTTATCAACCTTGGAGCCGACAATTTCTACGTGACTAAAAACATTAGGTGTGGTTTCACCTGGATTTACAATGCCGGTGTAGTAATACCAACCATCGTGTAGTAACCAATTCTCTTCGTCAATGTTGAGCTTAAAACAGTCCTTAGAAGGAAGCTCCTGAGAATCTACACCGTAAACCATCTTTACACGGAGATAGAAGGGATGCTCACAGTCACTCTCAATACTAACCTTCTTGGAAACAATATCTCCGGGAACGATATACACGCCCTCTTTGGGAAATTCCTTACCTTGATCGGTTGTTTCGTGAATAATAAACTGAATGTTACCGGAGGTCACCACATTGGTGGCTTTTCCGACAGCTTGGTAATATGCAAGGGTTGCCTGGCTCATAAGGGTTATGAGTGCTGCCATAAGAGCAACAACAACTATTTTAATTTTGATCTTGCCCAACTGGGTGTCCTCCTTTTGGGGTTTTGAGTTATTAACTCGGCAATAAGAACCCGAACTGTTGCCGCAATCAAAGATTGCGAACAGGTGCCCGGAACCTTGTTACCTAACGGCAATCAAAAGACAAAAACTACCGCATAGCTTTGAAGTAATAAGTAATAGAATAGGTAATAGGTTTGGTGTGCCTTTGGCACAATTTGTTTTGTCGGCCTTGCCGACACCTTACTTCTTCACTTTTACATCTTACCTTAAAATGCGAAGCATTTTTGCCCTTTGATTGCCGCCTATCCCTCATTACTGAGGGATAGGAAGAATATGAATTTTAAGTAACCTTAAAGCAAAAATATTATAAAACTTAAATTACTTATAAATGATAGTGTTGCCTGTGCCGTAATCGCCAACAACTGTTGCAATATCAACTTCAACGCCGTTCTTAACAACGACGCAGCTATCAAATGTTACAGTCTTTCCATTGTTGCAAAGGTCAACCCATTCGTTGCTAGCAGTACCATCAAATACGAAAGTGCACTTAATCAAATCGGTATTGCCCCAAAGATTTACACCACAGTAACCGCCCTTGCCATTGTACTTGAAGGTGCAACCGTCGAGTGTTAGCTTTGTGAGTGCGCCACCAAAAGTATTGAAGCCTGTAAATGAGCAGTTCTTGAATACTGCGTCATTTGCTCCGCCGTCAAAGTGAACTCCATAAAAATCGGTATCAAAAACACAATTCTCGAATACTACGGTCTCACCTGCGTAGCAGTAACGCAAGCCGTTACAATCGGTGAACACGCAATCCTTAAAGGTACCGTTAATAGTTGTAGAATTACATACATAATCATTATTGTTGGTAAAGGTTGCACCAACTACAGTTGCGCCGTTGATGCCAAAGCCGGTTTTTCCGTTAAATACAGTGCCTTCTTCACAAATTAAGGTTGTGCCAGCTTTAAAGCTGCTTGCGGGGAAGGTATATGTGCCCTCTGCTACGTAAACCGTATCGCCTGCTTGAGCATTGCTTAAAGCATCCTTTAATTCGGTGTTATCTTTTGATAAACCAAAAACTTTATTGCCTTTATTAGTAAATTTGATGGTGTTTACATCAATATCGGTTTCGTATATGTAAAGACTATTATCGCCTGCCTGACAACCGATAAATTTGCTATCAGTGATAGAAACAGTGGTGTCAGCATTTAAGGTGCCAAGAGCAATGCCGGGCTTCTTGGTAATGTTGATAAAGGTACATTCATCAACCACAACAGAGCTAACCTCAGAGCCATAATCCTCGTGAACCTTTACACCGCGAGGACCGGTAAATGCGCAGCCCTCAAAGGTAGCATCGCCGTTGGCAACCCATACAGCATACTCGCTATCCTTGTTGGAATTGAAGGAGCATTTCTTGAAGGTTGCGAAATCGCCCTCCATCATAATGCTGTTTGCAAAAGTCACGTTAACTGCGGTCAAATTCTCGAACTCAAGATAACCGTGTTCCCAAGAATTCTCGTCGTCACCAACGGTACGGTCTTTAATGGTAATATTTCTGAAGGTTGTATCAACAATGGGGTTAGCAGAACCGTAACCGGCAAAGGTGATAGCTGCTGCTTCGGTTGCGCCCAAGAAGGTCTTACCCTTCATAAGTAATGCCTTGGAATTTTCGTAGGATGCGCTGCCCCAATCGTAGGTCAAATCTCCGTTAATGGCAATGACCTTCATTGCGGGATCCTCAATGGCTGCCTTGAGTTCAGCATCGGTAGAAACCATTACGTCACCATAAACGGCATTCTTATCGTACTGATTATTAAAGCTGTCTTCTTCAACGGTTGCCTGTGTTGCCATAATGGTTAAATCAAAATTAACCTCGCCACCCTGATACTCATTACCGGCTTTTTCATCCATATGAATAGAAAGAGCAAAGGAATGAACATCACCGGGCTTCATAACGGTATCGCCGTCGGTAACCGCCTGAGTGCCTACTGCAACACTGTTAGCCTTTGAAGAATCCCAGGTTTTAACAGAATCATACTCTGCATCAGGAGTAATGGTATACTTCATTACCTTGTAAAGGTCCTTGCTAACATTTTCAACATCAAGACCAACGGTATACTTAAGAGCAAGGTTGCCGTTGTTTTTAATTTGAAGATATGCTACCTGTGTTTTGCCGGGTTCCCAAAGGGTTTCGGCATTGTTATTCTGTGCAATAGAACCGGCACCAAAAATAGGATTGGTGCTTGAACTAATATCAGAATAGTTGCCTTGGCTATCAGCCATCCAAAGCTGAACATCAAGCTTACCGGCAACAATTTTGTTACCCTTAGAGGTAACAGAGTCTGTAAACCAAGCGTATGTACTGCCAATAAGCATAGAAACGCATACAAAAAGCGAAATAGTGCTTACAAGCAGTGCTCGTTTTGTGCTTTTAGTTTTTGTCATTGTTTGACCTCCATTTTAATCGTCGGCGCTGGTTAAAACTGCTTTCCCGAACGCCGACAAAGAAAAGCAGTTATGGTTGTTGGCTTAGGTTTTGAAAAGATAATTGGCACAAGCCATATTGCCGATTATCTCAAGGTGTAGGGAAATCTTGCTTATTGAGCAGTTACAGTCCAAACACCTGCATTTGCGGTTGCGACGTAGCCATAAGCAACCCACTTGCTGGGATTGAAGCCGAAGGTACCACCAGTAATGATAACGGTGCCGTTGCCCAGAATACCATCGGTATAACCGGAACGCGTAGAAGCCTTACCGAAGGTACCACCAGTGATCTTAACGGTGGTACCCGTGCCTGCATAAACGTAAGCACGCTTCTGATTGTCAGCGGGATCCCAAGAGAACTCGCCACCGTTGATGGTAATGGTAGTGCCCTCACCCTCAGCATAGAAGATGTAACGGCCCGAGGTGCTTGCAGTGTCAACGTAAATGCTGCCGCTGTTGAAAACTACCTCACCACCGTTTGCAGCACCGATTCCGCCACCGTTGGAAACTATCGCTACATCATTGTAGGTAGTAGATGCTTCTTCACCAAGAGTGATGTTGGAATAGTCACCGGGAGTGCCAGCTTCAATTTTAACGTTGTTCAGGGTAGCAGAACCGCTGTTCTCTAAGCCTGCAGCCTCAACGTCAATGGTTCCATTATTGATCTCCAAGGTGCCTTTGTTAACTACGGACTGACTAACGATAATGTTGTTCAGATCCAGAGCAACTTCTGCATCCTCATTGTTTGCCAGTATATTCAGGATATTGGCAATGCCGTCAGCCTTTACATTGATGGTGCTGTTGCCGTTGGCAATTTCTTTTCCAACGGTAGCAAAAGCCGCGGGAGCGTTATCTCCGACATTCTCAGTCTGAACAGCTTCAGCAACGACCTTAATGGTGAAGTTCTGCATCTTTGCGGCCTGCTCACGGGTCAGGTTCTCGGGGATGTGTACATTAGTGAAGAGGCTAGTCACATCGTCGGCCTTCAGAATCTTGTTGTAGTACACAACGTAGGTCAGAGTGTTGGCTTCTGCATCGTAAACGGTGCTCCAAGGTGAGAAATCGGAGCTCAGATCGTCAGCAATTTTGTCCAAAGAAACATAGATCTCACCGTAAAGTTCTTGCCAAAGATGTGCATCAGTCAGGGTCACGATAGCGCGTACATACTGGTCGTATGCACCGGTGTTCTCTACATTTACTTCTTTGTAAAGATCGTCGCCGGGAAGAATGTTTTTAAATTCGATACCATCTTGGATCTTATCTGCGTCAGTCTCATTGGTGTCATCTCTATCGTCGTCCTCCCAGACATCAATAGAGAATACGTCATCGGGGTTCTGATCTTCAGAGCCGGCAATGTAAAACTTGTTGGTTATGCTGTCTTCTGCTGTGAACCATGCCAAAGTGCCCAGCGACAAAATCGCAATCAAGCAAACTGACAGAGCCACAATAAAAATCTTTCTTTTACTCATATTTTTTCCTCCTTTTTGAGTAGATTTGATTTTCATAGTTCCTCTTTTTCCTCCTTTCCTCAAAGTTTGTATTTCAAACTCGTGCCTATAGGAATTCCTTTACAGGCGCGAATAGGAAAACATATTTATTTCGCGTTTTTACTGTCGTTTGCCGTCATTTGGGCGCGTAGTTTTTCTACCTCTTCCCTTAAACGCTCATTTTCTTGGGACGTTTTGTCTATTTCGGTTTGTATGTCAGGTGTTTCATTTTCTTCGTCTTGTTTTTTCTTTTTAACAATCATATCGGGAAGAAAAACCGCAAGAATTAGCGCAATTCCTACACCGATTGTTATATACATACCGGGTGGATGCTGTATAAAGTTGGCTACATAGCCTAGCTTTGGAACAGAAAACTTCGGCACGCCAATAACATTGTTAAAATGAACCGGACTACTATCATCTAACTCGTTAGCAATACCTTTTGTATAAAAGCGTTGGTTTTCAGTGTCAACCCTAACTACCCTGTGGGTTGCAACCACCAATTCTTCATTTAAAACAAAGGTAATATCGTCACCTACTTTAATGCTACTTGTATCAACATCTTTTACATAAAGAAGGTCGCCAACCATATATTCAGGCTGCATACTGCCAGAAATAACGGTATAGCACTGATAACCTAAAATGCGGGAACCCATTAAAAAAACGGCACAGAACACCATAAGCGCCACTAAAACGGTGGATGCAATATTCCATATTTTTTTAAGTTTAGTCATATATGTAACTCCTTCTCATACCTTATCGGCAATAAGAACCCGACCTGTTGCCGCAATCAAAGATTGCGAACAGGTGCCCGGAACCTTGTTACCTTCGGCAATCAAAAGGCACAAACAACTGCGTAGTTTTGAAGTAATAAGTAATAGTGAATAGGTAATAGGTTTGGTGTGCCTTTGGCACGATTTGTTTTGTCGGCCTTGCCGACACCTTACTTCTTCACTTTTACATCTTACCTTAAAATGCGAAGCATTTTTGCCCTTTGATTGCCGCCTATCCCTCACAGGGAGGGATAGGACAGACTTTGTTATCCGTTCATACGGATAGAATTTTCATTTTAGGATTAGTAAACATCCACACCGTCAATGACAATGTTCAGGTACTCATTAGTCATAGAATTCTTGTTACCAACGATATTTTTGTAACCAACACACTTATCGTTCTCGGCAAAGCCGTTAACGGTAGTATCGTTGATATAGATGTTGTATTTAGGTCCAACACCGTCTACACCGGTTTCAAAAGCTGACTTAGTAAAGCCGGTACCATTGGTGCGATCGTTAAAGGTACAACCATCTACATAAATATCACAGGTCTGGTTGTAAACAAGGATGGACTTGCCATCGGTGTTAAAGGTGCAATCGTTGAATTTAACGTTTTTAGCACCCCAAGTCCAGATGTTGTAATAATCACCTGTAACATTGAACGTACAGTTGTTGAACACGCTTTCACCATAAAGGGTGTAGGAACCATTGATAGTACAGTTGTTATAAGTAGCGCTACAACGTGCATATCCCGCATAGGTATGACCATCGGTGTTGATAGTGACACCTTCAAAGGTTACGGTTGCACCATCAAGGCTATAGTCACAACCTTCGTAGGAGCCGTCGTTCTGGTTAGCTACAACAGTATCGCCGTTACCAACGATGGTTAGAGTCTTACCCTGAGCAGAATCAGGAATGATGTAGTTTCCGGATCCCAAAACTACAGTAGATGCACCATTAGCAATAGCCGTATCGAACTGAGTATCATTCTTTACCTGAGCAACCTCAGTTGCATCACTGCCATCAGCCGCAGCACCGAGAACCTTAACTTCGTAACCATATGCAGAGGTTTGAGCAGCATAAACTCTGGCAGCTACGGTGGCGTTCTTAACGTAAATAGTAATGCCGGTTGCATCGCCGTTATCGGAATGAGTTGCAAACTGGCTTCCAGTAAAGGTTACATCATCACCCAAGAGATAGATGCTGGTGAGATTCGGGCAAGAACGGAACGCATAGTTCTCGAAAGCCACATTACCCTCAATAGTAACAGTAGTCAGGTTAGCCATATCTCTGAAGGCACCCTTCTTGATGGTCTCAACATTCTCGGGAATAGTAACCTCTGTCATACCGGTCATCTTAAATCCATTAATACCGATAGTTTTTAAGGTAGTGGGGAAGTTTACGGTTGTCAAATTAGGAAGTGCGTTGAGCGCATTATCCTTAATCTCAACCAAACCTTCGTTAAGGGTCAAAGAAGTTAATGGAGCATTCTTACCAAATACACGCTGGTTATCGTTTTCACCATTGCCGGTACCCAAAACTGTTACTTTATCATTCACAGCGAAGGTGGTGATCGTGTAATCGTCCACACCGATCATTACATAGTCGCCACCGATGGTAGTACCATATGTTACACCGTTGATGGTTTCAATGTGCATTTCAGGAATATCGATATCATCGTAGTTTTCGTCAAAGCTGTCCTTCTCAACATTATCCTGAGTTGCCATCAAGACTACCTTGAAATCAGAGCCGATTCCGAGACCTTGATATTCGTTACCTGCATCTTCCTGCATCTTGAGAGCAATAGTTACGGTATCAGCAGTATTTGCTTTAAGGTCACCAGCCATATTAGCAGGCATACCGTCCAGAATATCGCTCAAAGTACCAACTTTGGTAAGCTCAGTCATTTCTCTGCTTGCCAAAGTATATTCACCCTCAGCAAAATACACATCGATAACATCAGCGAGTTCACTTACTTCGCCGTTTGCTGCGATATTCAAGTTATACTTGAGAGCCAATGTGCCGACATTGCTGATTTTAATGTTCTTTGCTTCAACATAGCCGGGTTCCCACAAATCATAGTTAAAGATGGGACCAACAGAAGCATCCTTGTAAGTCTTCTGTACGCCGTTAGTTGTAGCATCCTTCCACTCCATTGTCACATCGAGTGTACCGGACTTAATGATGTTACCCTTAGAGGTAACAGAGTCTGTAAACCAAGCGTATGTACTGCCAATAAGCATAGAAACGCATACAAAAAGCGAAATAGCGCTTACAAGCAGTGCTCGCTTGGTGCTTCTGGTTTTTGTCATTTCTAATGACCTCCTTATATTATTTGTGCACCTAATGGGCACACATTTTTTGCCTAGAATTCCGGCAATCAAAAGGCACAAGCCGTTCTTGACGGTAGTAAAGAGTGAAATGTAAACAGTGAGGAGTTTAGGTGTGCCACCCGACGGCACAGATATGATTGTGTTTCACCTTGCGAAACACCGATAACTTTTTATCTTTTCTCTCTTATCCTTTACCTTACACACGCACTTGTGCCCTTTGATTGCCGCCTATTAGAGGAGGAATAGGCGGCCGTGGTAAAATGCTGAAGACAAGACACATTTTTCACCACGCTTACGGTAACAGAAATTTTTCTGTATGTAAGTAAAATAATGTTGAACTAACCAAACCAAAAACTGTCAGGGTCTTAACATTTAACAAAAGGGCCTGTGTTATGTACTACTTTGCTTCTTCAACAGTCTTAGTTTCTTCGGTTGATTCAAGGTGTGTTTTATTATTTTCAAGCTCTGCTCTAAGAGCAAAAAGCTCTTCAAGCATTTTGGAGTTTTCAGCCTTTTCTGCTTCAATTTTATCTTTGATTGTTTGTATTTCGTCCAGTTGCTCTTTTTTGTACCTGCGAAACAGGTTGAAAAATTTTACACCTTCATAAAGAATAATCAGCATAAAGGGAACAAAAATACAGACAAAATAACCCGGCGTAGTTTTTAAAAAGTTAAAAAATGTTCCAAGACCGGGAATGTTACTATAATATTTACCTAACACATATGGGTAGGTTACAATAGCTTGGTCATCGGTGTTGGTTGTTGTACCGTATGTAATAAAGCCGGGATTACCTTCCGCATCGGTAGTTAATCTGCGAATTTTATGGGTAACGGTTTCACCAAAGCTGTTGGTATCCTGGGACATAAAGGTGATAATATCTCCCTCCTTTAAAGAGGAAGGGTCAACCTCTTTTACTAATATCAACGAACCTGCATTAAAGTCGGTGGCCGACATAGAATCTGAATTTACAATATAAAGCTTATAACCAAACAAAGCTCTATCATTTCGGTTAAAGGTGGTTGCAGATATAACGGTGAACAGCATCATAGACACCGCAAGTATTACAACTAACCAAACTATTGTAGTTTTCAAGATGCTTAGAACTTTCTTCATATTTAATCACTCTCCTTTTCATTTTTGAAATACTGCCTTACGGAAGCATAGATTACACGAAATACATGTTCTGCGTAATTGCCTTCACCTGTCATTTGACCGTTGTGCACCTTTATAGCAAAATCAAGCATTACATTTAATATGTGGTTAAGTATCATCCACACATCTGCTTCATTCTTAAAGGCAATTTCAAACTTGGCTACAAGTGGGGCAAATCTCTTTTTATGTACATCGGCAGAATATTTAGTAAAGTAGGGTGAATAGAAATATCTAACATACGTAAGACATTTATCACGGTTTCCCAGAAGAAAGCTCCATATTGAAGAAAAATAAAGGCGGCAGCGTATCTCAAAATCTATCTCCGGCACATACATTACTTCAATAAATTGCATCGTTTTGGTAAGGAGTTCTTCATCAAGTGCATCAAAGACTTTTGTTAAAAGGTCTTCCTTGTCTACAAAGCAGCGGTATATATACGCTTCGTTTGTAGAGGTTGCTATTCCTATTTGTTTTGTTGAGGCTTTGTCAAGCCCATCTTTGGCAATGACATGGATAGTGCCGTCAATAAGTCTGAGACGGATTTCATCCTGTTTCATTCCTGATTTCTCCTTTCGGTCTGTAAATATTTACTACACTTTTCTATTAAAATAAAGCAGACGACGAGCGTTTGCGCAGAAAAATACACAACCTTTGCGGGGAGCGTTATAAGGATTTCATTTGATGAAAAGCAGAATTCATACAGTCTTTAATAAACAAATAATTTAAGACTCAGGCAATGGCGCTATATTTACAATGCTTTCTGTGCCACACCGTTTACATTTTATAGGTAAATTTTTGATTTCTGTGGTAGGAAGCAACCAAAGTACTGTATGTTTGCCGCACGACGGACAGAAAAAGCGTCGTCTCGTCGTCTTATTATTGTCGTTTACCTGTGGGTTGAGTTGTAATGTATCTTGCAAATGGTATCACCTCGTTTTCAACTCATTTGCGTCAAGTGAACCAAACAAAAAAAGCCTGTGCCACAATCGCATGCAACGATTATAAGGCACAGGCTCTAAGGCTCAGGCGCAGATTAAATTTATAAATTAAAAAGTCTATCTTAAATATAGTTTGGCGGATAATATGTGTTGATAGAAATTGTACCCATCAACAGAAGTTACCCTAACAAGCTAACGTGTTTTCAAGTTTGAAACCGCTTCCATAAGTATAGTATTCAAATGATGCTAATTAATTGTACACATTATTTTTGTGTATGTCAACCTATTAAACTTTAAAAAAACCGAAATTAATATATAATTTTTTGTGCAAATTTGTTAATATGTGCATAAATATGCATAAAATCATGCCAAAAATAAATAACTATTTCGATATATGAATGTATAGTTATTGAATATTCAAAGGTTTTTAGTTAGTAAAAGATAGCAAAATTAAATACATTAATTATATAAATACTATAATGTTTTTTATGTAATGTATACTTAAAAGAGAGAAAACGCGTAATGTCTTTAAAGTTGCATGCTAACCCTACTTTAAAATATTGCTTATGGTTGCATAAGAATTTCTATAAAAAATTAATATATTTATTTCATTTTGAAATAACTATATATAACTACAATAACTTATAGATTAAATCATACGCATATTCATAGCAACATTCTGTAAGCTTAATTATATCATAGCTGACAAATACGGTCAAGTGCTTATATATAAATACTGAAAGGTGCTTAAGCAAAAAGTATAATTATTAAGACAGAAATAAATGATTTATAAGTGAGGTTTTGTTTATGGGGAAGGAAGTAGATTATAAAAACAGAGACCGTTTTATTCAACTTGGTATTGCAATATCTACTCTTCGAAGAATACGTGGTTTATCCCAAGAAAAATTAGCAGAAAAGTCAAATATCAGCCGTTCATTGCTAAGCAACATTGAAGCACCAAACATGGCATATGGTTTTTCTTTAAACGTTTTTTATAACATTGCAGATGCCCTTGACATTACACCGGAAGATTTAATAAAGACTTCTGTATTTTCGGACGATATAATTGGACATAAATCTAACCACTAACAGATTATAAATACGCAATAATACTTTGGATAAGAGGTACATGTCTTTGCAACGAGTTGAGAATGTGGCTTAGTATAATGGCTGTATTTAATGTTTTCATATCTTTATTTTATGTAAGATTAATATAATTAAGGCTAATTTAGTTTAAGAAAACAACAAACCCGAACTTTTCACCGATTGGTAAAAAGTTCGGGTTTGAATGCTTTGGTACGGGTGTTCATAACGGACTTGATTAAAAAGTATTGAATTACCGGCAGAAACACACATATTTTTTCATCCGCACATTTGTGTATTTCAACGTTTCTTCGTAAAATAAAATTACAGAAACGAGGAAACAAGATTATGTCAAAATTTATTGAAGAATTCTATTACGGTAACATCGATCCCCAAGCACGAAGCACTAAGCAGAACAAGACAGTTCAAAAGCAGATGGAGGTTCTAATGCTCAATGAGGAGTTCCTAACAGAAGCACTTACGGGTGAAAACAAAAAGAAGTTTCTTGACTTCTGCAATGCTTGGAGCATCGTCAACGGAGAATCGAATCTCGATAGTTTTATTATGGGATTTCGATTGGGAGCTAACTTTACATACGATACTTTCGTATCCACCGAAACGCCGTTTAAGGATTTACTGAGGGAGTGAAAGATATGTCAAAGAAGTATTACATAGCACTTGAAGATTATGAGAGAGGAACGATTATCAACTGCCTTAATGAAAAGCGAAACAAACTTATCGCTGACGGCAAATTCACCGATGCAGTTGACGAAGTGTTACTAAAAATCCTTAACGCAAAGCAAAAGAAATTTAAAGTGATCGACAAGGAGGCATAATTATGGAAAAGCGTATTTACAATGAACAGACGGGTATCAGCTACACTTTACAAGGCGATTATTATTTACCTGATCTTGCACTCCCCGACCAGGAAGATAAGCCTATCGGTTTGTGGGGACAACGACATCTTAGATACATAAAACAACACAGAAAAATCCTTTACATCAATCTACTAACAAGCGGAAAGTTAAACGAACATCTCGCTGACACTGACAAGCAAGCTGATAATATGTTTTCTCGGCTCGTAAATCAGATGGCAGAGCGTGAGGGCGTAACTGAACAACTCAAAGCAGATAATCAAACGGAGTGGGTTACTCAGATGAATAACATACGTAGCAGAGTTTCGGAAATCGTAAATAACGATATAATTTATAACTGATAACGCACGGCGGTGGAGAGAAATCTCTGCCGCCATTTTGTATTACGGATTGTAACAAAAAGTTCGATATTACGAGAACAAATTGTTGCTTAAAAACGGTTGACTTATTTGCACCTTTGTTGTATAATGTATTATGTATTGTTATATAATGCGATTTTTATATTCTTTAGGATAAGAGGTTGCACGTTATGATCACCACAAAAATCGGAAATAGAATTCGTGAGTTGCGAACGCAAACTGGTCTTAGCCAAGAGAAGTTTGCTCAAAAAATTGGAATGGATAGAACCTATTTTGCGAGCGTTGAACTTGGTAAACGAAACATCTCTATAGTAAACATAGAAAAGATAGCCAATGGATTGAATGTTTCATTATCTGAGTTGTTCAAAAACATTTGATGTCCGTTTTATGGGACTGCAGATGATATATAATCAGATTAGCGAGAGCGAGAAAAAATGGAGGAACTCACTATGAGTGCTGCTGAAACAAAAGCATATAAAACCTCATTGATTAATAACAGAAGATATTTGGGCAACAAATATAAGTTGCTTCCCTTTATTACCGGTGTGGTAAATGACGAATGTGAAGGCATTGAAACTGTAGCGGATATTTTCGCCGGCACTGGAGCGGTGTCTTCTGCATTTACAGATAAAACAATTATTACAAATGATTTGATGTATAGCAATTACATTTGTCATTATGCTTGGTTCGGTGCTGAAGCATACGATCCGCAAGTAATCATTGATTATGTTGTAAGATACAATGCAAAAACCAAATGCGGCGAAAATTATATGACTCGTAATTTTGCTGATACATACTTTAGCAAGAATGATTGTGCTAAGATTGGCTACATCCGTGAAGATATTGAGCGCAATTACAAAAAAGGTAATTTAAACAAGCGAGAAAGAGCGATTTTGATAACATCATTGCTTTATGCAATGGACAAAATCGCAGTTACTTGTGGGCATTATGATGCATATCGAAAAGGTGCTGAATTTGAGGCTTCGTTAGAACTTTATGTTCCGTTGGCAGAAGTTAATAATAACGCAGAAAACGAGTGCTTCAACGAAGATGCAAACAATCTTGTAAAACGAATTGAAGCAGATCTTGTTTATATTGATCCGCCGTACAATTCAAGACAGTATTGTGATGCATATCATCTGCTTGAGAATGTTGCTCGATGGGAAAAGCCCGAAGTGTTTGGCGTTGCTAAAAAAATGGACAGAAGCAGTATGAAAAGTAAGTATTGTACAACAAGTGCAACAAAGGCTTTTGAAACACTAATTAATGACATTAAGGCTAAATACATACTGCTCTCTTATAACAATATGGCTGAAAAAGGAAACAGTCGCTCCAACGCCAAAATTTCTGATGAAGATATAATGAGAATTTTAAGCAAGAAAGGTACAGTTAAGGTGTTTGAGGAAAGCTATA